>JAAYFF010000049.1 GCA_012728375.1 Bacillota bacterium
AGGAAATCAATCTCATTTCATGGAATGGGAAAGAGCCGAAGTATGACATCCGCAGCTTTTCCCCGAACCGTGAAAAGTGCGGCAAGGGAATCACGCTGAACGCTGATGAAGCGGCGGCACTCCTTAAAGCATTACAGAAACCTCCCGTTAGTTGGGAGAGGCGCAGCAGCTTGGTTAAAACATTGGTGATGGTGACCTCGCCATCAGACAGCTCTGCGTAGCTTTCCTTGACAAGGCTCTGATACATCTTCATCGCTCTTGGCTCCAGTTCAACTTTGCGAATGATGTCGGTCGTTTCCGGCAGATCGAGACATTCTTTTTTCGTTGCGCGAAACGCAATGGAATGCATACGGCGGGTAAGCTCATCCTCCATAGCACAGTTATTTCTCGGGTTTCAGAATTAATACCTTTCACATCGCAAACTGGGACGAGATTGATGGCAAACAACGCCATTAACTCCCTAAAAGGTACAGAGTTAATAAAAATGGATATTCCGTTTTCACGACTCACAAAATCGAAAGACGTTGCAGGTGCTGCAAGAGGTTATATTCATGGCGGTAAGGGCGTAGCGGCGCAAGCGAACCTAACTAAAGTTGACATGAGCAAAGTCACAAAAACTACTACTGTTGCTAATAGTGTGGCAAATGTGATGAATATCGGTTCTTTGGTGGTCGGACAATACTATATGTCCGAGATTAGCTGCAAACTGGAAACTATGACGAAGAGCATCGACAAAATCGGTGACTTTCAGGACAGGGAGTTTAAGAGCCGAATAATGTCTGTAATTACTCTTGTTGGAGAAATATCGCAATTTAGTTCTGAACTTATGGAGAGTGATGATCAGCGAGCACTCAAACTTTCTGCCATAGAGAATTTGAAAGCTACAGCTACTGAACTGCTTGGCCAAGTAAACATTACAATATCTGATATTACTCAAAAGACACCTGATCCGGATTATAAAGAGTATCAATCTAAAGTTGATGATTTTCAAAAACTGGTGGGGTATCAGAATGCTCTGGTCACTGTTCTGGAGGAAATCAGCAAGTTGACGTACTTATTAGGGAAAGGTTCTATCTCAACTGAGAGAAGCTATTCTACGTTTAATAAGTATCTTGAACTGTCTGTGCAAACAAGAAATCTCCTTGGACAATGGCATGATAGGCAGGTCAAATCACTGCGTATTGATTTAAAAAAAGAGCGTATATCTAAGGCTGGGTTTGAAGCCGTTGTTTCCGCGATACCAGGCTTGTTTGATGATAAATTTAAATATAACGAACTAAGACAAAGCTTCGTAAACCAAATAAGCACTCAAGCAACAAACATCCCTGAAAGTCCAGCCGAACAGAAACAAATCTACGAGGATGATGTGCAAATCATAATAAAAGACAACAAATTTTACTATCTGCACGATTCCCCCACCAGTATCCAAGAATCAGGCGAGTAAATCATTTGTCGCTTCTGAAGCGACCGTCGGTCTCAAATAAAGTAGTATTCTAAGATTACAATAAATCTTAGGAGGCTGCAAAAATGAAAAAGGGATTAACTGAACTGGTATTTATACTCGACAAAAGCGGCTCCATGAGCGGTCTGGAAGCAGACACCATTGGCGGATATAACTCAATGCTTAAAAAGCAGCAGGCAATTGAAGGCGAATGTCACATTACAAC
>JAAYFF010000050.1 GCA_012728375.1 Bacillota bacterium
CCTACAACCTACAAAGAATTGCCCAACTGGTATAGCAAATTAGCAAAATTGCCGGTAGGTAATAGCTTCGGCTAAGAAAATTTTAGGTTATTGGTTGTGAATATAGTTTTCAAAGAACAGTTTTTCAGGTGAAACTAATTACATAATACGACAAATGAGAAGAATTTCCTTGTTAAATTATGCATTTTAACAAAAAATTTTATAATACGGCACCATTTACAACCAACATATTTATTTTTTCGAAAAAAAGGCTCTAATCAAGGCCCTTCCTTTTCATTTTTATGGATATGATTTTATTGCCGCCCAAAAAGGGACAGGAGGATATAATTCATGATGCTTAAATATCTTAAAGCAATCGCTTGCGGTAAAGACAAACAATGCGAAAAGCTCGTCGCGGCCTATCAGCAGAACCTGGACGAGCTCCTCGATTATATGACGTTCTTAAAGATTGTTTGGGAATAGCGGGGTAAACAGGCCTTTACCCCGCTATTCGGCTTAGGCAAGGGCAAAACGCCAGCGGCCTTCCTCATAGCGGACTAATCCTTGCCGTGCTGTATTATTAAGATGCCTGGATATATCAGACTGATTCAGGCCTAAAACCTCGGAGATTTCCCTGGTTGAAAGAGATCTTTCCCTCAGCAGCAGCATAATTTGACTTATAGCCAGTTTGTCTCCAATTAAATCGTCATACAACCTGGCAAACTCTTCACTGCCATAAAAAGCTTCGTATTCTTCCATTGTCTCAAACTGTAATCTCAGCCTCTCATTGATGGCTACCCTAATGTAGGGTATCAGCCTGGTAATTGCGTTAAGCTTGAACTCCAAATTGATTTCCGATATCCTTTCGCCTTTGCCTAAAGGGCCTAAGCTCTCTATCTCCCTGCCAAATTCATTCATAACATTGGCAAACCGGATTCCTTCGCCGGCAGATACCCATTCAATCCTCAATCTTTTCGGGTTTATCCCCATATGTTCCATTATTTTCTTCACAACAAGCACCATATTTAACGCATAGTAATTTCCATGAGTGATGTAATGACAGTCGCTGAGATGGCAACCTCCGATAAACATACCGTCTGTTCCGTTTGAGAAAGCCCGGAAGATATGTTTCATGTCGACTCTGGCTGAGCACATGATCCTTATCAGCCTGATATAAGGGGGATATTGAAAACGGGAAACCCCGCAAAGATCCGCGCCTCCGTAACAGCACCAATTGCATATCATCCCAATGAGCTTTGGTGTAAATTTAGAATCATTACTCATATCGTTGTCTAACCCTCCCCTAGAAAATAAGTTTTCTCCTCGAAAGTAAAACCAGCTTGCCTGCATTTATACTTTGAACCGCGCATCAATTTGGTTTAATAGCTGTTGATCGGTATAGTGTTTTAATTGTATAGCTCCTGTGGGACAGATTGAGTTGCAGAGGCCGTCCCCCTTACAAAGAATAGGATTAACTAAAGCCTTTCTGCCCCGCGGCGTCTCATAAAATTCAATAGCACCATACTTACAGGCTGCGATACATGCTCCGCAGGAAAGACAGTTTTCCTCGTCCACACTGCAAACAGAGCCGGAGGCAGTGAATGTATCATGGGAAAGAAGCGTTAAGACCCGGCCGGCAGCTCCATAAGCCTGGCTGACGGTTTCCGGTATGAGCTTAGGATAATGAGCCATCCCGCACATGTAAACACCTTCCGCACCAAAGTCAACAGGCCTTAATTTGGCATGGGCTTCCTGGAAGAATTCATCCGGGCCCAAGGTTACTTTAAAAAATTGAGATATTTCCTTTCTGTCTGCAGAGGGAACAACAGCAGCAGCCAAAGCAACTATATCCGCGTTTATTTCCAGCTTTTTACCTAAGATGTAATCCGGAACAATAACCTTTAGGACAGGCCGGCCTTCTTCATCCGCGGCGGCCTCTACCTGAGGTTGGTCATCCGGCTCATAACGGATAAACCTTACCTCTTTGCCTGCCGCTTCCCGGTAATAATCTTCTTTAAACCCATATGTTCTCATATCACGGAAAAGAATGTAGACATCCATCCCGGGATTTATTTCTTTTAGTTTAAGCGCATTTTTAATCGATTCGCTGCAGCATATCCGGCTGCAGTAGTTTCTATCTTCATTTCTGCACCCTACGCACTGGATCATCACGAGGCATTCCGCTCCTGTAATCTTTTCATTCCCTTTAACGATCAGTTCCTCCAGCTCCAGGTGGGTCATGACCCTGTCATCTTTTCCGTACAGGTATTCGGTAGGCTTGTACACTTCAGCCCCTGTGGCGATGACGGTTGCTCCATGTTTAATCTCCAGATCCCTTCCTCCGGAATTTATCCTGGTTGTAAAATTCCCCACATAACCGGTAGCCTCTGTGATAACCGTATTAGTATAGACATGTATCAGGGGGTTCTGATATACCTTTTTGATAAGATCACGTAAATAGGCCTGAACATCGAGCCCTTCCAGAGTGTAATGTATTTTTCGGGCTGCCCCCCCCAGCTCTGCTTCTTTTTCCAGCAGATAAACATCATGACCCTGGTTGGCTATGGAGAGAGCACAGGTCATGCCGGCCACCCCCCCGCCGACCACCAAGGCTCTCTTATCAACGGGCAGATCGAATTCCTCTAACGGCTCTAAATGGCAAGCCCTGGCCACCGCCATACGGATAATATCCTTTGCTTTTTGATTGACCGCGTCCTGTTCTTTGGAGTGGACCCAGGAGCAATGTTCTCTGATATTTGCCATATCAAAACAATACTGGTTAATCCCCGCCTCCCGAAGAGTGTCCCGGAACAGGGGCTCGTGGGTCCTGGGTGTACAGGCGGCGACAACCACCCGGTTAAGCCCTCTTTCCTGGATATCCTTGGCCAACATGGCGGCTGATTCACTGGAGCAGATAAAGAGATTTTCTTCAGCGTGAACAACATGAGGCAAGGTTAAAGCATACTCAACGGCGGAAGGAACATTTACAACCCTTCCGATATTAGCTCCGCAGTGACATACATAGACACCAACTCGGGGCTCCTCTCCCGAGATGTCCCTTTCCGGCGGATAGATTCTTTCTTTAGAGAGATTTCCTCGCCGGTAGGAAAGAAGTTCACCGCACTGGGAAGCGGCTCCGCTGGCGGTCATCACCGATTCGGGGATATCCAGGGGACCCTGAAAAGCGCCGCTGACGAATATTCCCGGGCGAGAGGTCTCCATGGGATTAACAGGGTTGACTTTACAGAATCCATGGGCATTGAGCTCAATTCCGAACGTTTCGGCCAGCCTTTTAAAATCCGCAGGAGGAGTCAAGCCAACTGATAAGACCACCATTTCGAATTCTTCCTCTTTGACTCCGTCATCCGCGGTAGAATACCGGACCATAATATTCTTGGTTTCCGGATCTTCTCTTACTATGGATGAATAACTTCTAATAAAGCGAACCCCGGGAAGGTTCTCCGCCCTCTGGTAGAACCTTTCAAAATCTTTCCCATAGGAACGTATATCATTATGAAAGATAGTGCACTCGGTTTCAGCATCATGGTCTTTCGCCAGAATAACCTGCTTTTGCGTATAGGTGCAGCATACGGCCGAACAGTAGCTGTTGCCGCCCGGCGTAACCTGCCTGGAACCGACGCAGTGAATCCAGGCGATTTTACGGGGGTGTTTCTTGTCGGAAGCGCGCCGTATCTCGCCTTCGTATGGCCCTGTGGCGCAGAGCAGCCGTTCAAAGTCCATACTGGTTACCACATTCTCAAACTCGCCGTAGTGATATTCATCCCTCAGCTTAGGGTCATACGGCTCATAACCCGGAGCCAGGATGATAGCCCCTACTTTTACTTCTATCGTCTCAGCTTTCTGAGTAAAATCTATGGCGTCGGATTGACAAACTCCCTGGCAAATGGTACATGTTTTGTCCTGAAGATAAAGACAGCTTTCATCGATATAAGGTTTAAGGGGAATTGCCTGGGCAAAGTAGATATGGATAGCTTTGTTCTTCGATATTCCTTGATTAAACTTATCGGGGTATACGACCGGGCAATATTCTGCACAAACAGTACAACCGGTACATTTGCTCTCATAAATATACCTGGGCTTTTTAGTCAGCGTTACCCTGAAGTCTCCGGCTTTCCCCTCCACCTTCTCAACCTCTGTATAGGTTATGATCTCTATATTGGGATGCCTGTCACATTCCACAAATTTAGGGGATTCAATACACATGGAACAATCATTGGTAGGAAAGGTCTTATCAAGCTGGGCCATATGACCGCCGATGGTCGGGGCACTGTCAACCAGATAAACCTTAAAACCTGCCGTGGCAAGATCAAGAGCCGCTTGAATACCGCTGATCCCTCCGCCGACGACCATCACATCTACGAAATTACTGCCTGTAAGATTTCTAACAAGCTGATCTCCAATTCTTTCTGCTTCTTTTTCCATTTATCTCCATCCTTATCAGTTTTATTTACCCGCAATAATAAAAATAAGAAAGCGGGTTTACCGTCGTAACCCGCTAAAATTCTATCAAATGACCTGAAATTTTCCCAATACATTATTTCTATTTCCTTAATGGGATGTATCGTCGATATCTATTCAGTTTTTGAAGGAATAATAGAAAGTAAAAAGGCTAGTCCTTTAATTGAAGTTCCACGTTATTTAGACTTACCGCGTAATTCCTCCAACACTTGGGCTAAACCCGTGTAAATAGCTGAAAAACCGCAAATAATCCCTTCATATCCGGCAATTTTCGTGATTGCCATATTGCCTGTCCAGTCCCCCGCGGCAAGCAGGAAAAACAATATGGCCAGAGACCCAAACACAAATTGAAGACGCGGATTTATTTTAAGCGTTCCAATAAACATAACCGCTGTAAACAAACCCCACATAAAAAGATATGCTCCCATAGCAACGCTGTCAGCAGGATCTCCCCATGCTCCTTTAGGGATAACCAGTAAACCGACTAATGAAAGCCAGAAAAGTCCATAGGAAGTGAAGGCGGTAGTACCGAATGTATTGCCCTTTTTCCATTCCATTATTCCGGCAATAATCTGTGCTATCCCGCCATAAAAGATACCCATTGCCAAGATCATGCTGCTCATTCCAAAAAAGCCGGCATTGTGCAGATTGAGAAGCACTGTCGTCATTCCAAAACCTAATAATCCAAGGGGAGCCGGATTAGCTGTGGAATCCGCCATAGTGATAATTGATTTATTAGATTTTCCTTGCATATTTCATCCTCCATTATTAAATTTAAATTTAATCAAAAATAACGACCTGCAAGGTTGTGCCTGTCCCTTAAAAAAATAATTCCGACTGTATTTTTTGAGAATAACAAATGTCATAAATTTTTTACTCTGTTGACGAATAAAACACAGCCCCTTTGATTATTTTGCGGGTTTTTTCACCACCCCCTTTTCTTATTGGCCTTTTATTTGCAGGTCTGACCTTTTTTTATCTTACCATATCTTATTACCAAAAGGTATTATAGCCGGAAAATCAAAAAACGTCCACGGTGTTGCCCTTTTAAATATATTTTCACAAGTAAGCCGTATAAAAGGGCTTTTGATGTTGTTCTTTATTGTTATACTGGATATAAGGCGGCAAAAAGAAGGCTTAAAGGAATCGCCACAAAAATTCCCGGAAGGAGATTGCCTACTTTAATTTCTTTTATTTGAAGAATATTCAAGCCGATGCCGACAATCAACAAACCTCCGGTTGCACTCATTTCCGTAATAATTGGCTGGGAAAGAACATTCTGCAATAAACCGGCCGCCAGGGTAATTGCTCCTTGATATAAAAGCACCGGAATTGCGGAGGCTAATACCCCGGCTCCCATGGATGTGGCAAACACAATTGCAGTAGTGCCGTCTATCAACGACTTGACCATCAGGATGCTATGGTTTCCTTTAATTCCGCTTTCAATGGCTCCCGTTATGCTCATCGCCCCTATACAATAGATCAAGCTCGCGCTGATAAAGGCTCTGGTAAAACGTCCATCTTCACCGCTTATGAATTTATTTTCCATCCAGGTTCCAAAGCTTTTTAATTTTTTCTCAATATCAATCCATTCTCCGATAACTCCGCCGATAACGAGTGAGCCAATCACAACAAGAGAATTATTTGTCTGTAAAGCCATATCAATTCCGACCAGAAGCACGGCCAGGCCTAAGCCCTGCATTATCGTTGAATTCATTTTTTCCGGCATGGCATGGCCAAACAGAAGGCCCAAAGCCCCGCCCAAAATTATTGCTGTAGCGTTGACAATTGTCCCCAGCATGTTCAATTCCCCTTTAGCTTAAGAGAAACCCTGTTTTATTTCGGGAACGAAAAAGGACATAATTTACCACCGGCCTACCAAATTTCTGCTTTAAGCCAAAATTACTCTGGCATCCAAAGCTGCCACCCGGCCATCAAAGGCCAGTAGAGGGTTTAAGTCTATTTCCGAAATGGCCGAATTTTTCAGCACCAGCTCTGAAAGAGCAGCCAGACAATTAATCAACAAATCCATATCCACAGCTTTAACACCCCTGGCCCCTTTCAGCATCTTACTTACTTTTGTTTCCTCGATCATTTCCCTTGCTTCCTCCCTGCTTAGAGGCGGGATTCTTAAGGAAATATCGTTTAATATTTCCGTAAAGATTCCCCCGGCTCCAAAAGCCAGTACAGGACCAAATACCGGGTCCCTTTTACAACCGAGCAAAAGCTCAATTCCACTGGGCAAATGTTCCTGAATAATCACCCCAGAAAGACGTGCACCCGGCTGCTTTTGTTCGATTTCCGCATACATAGCCGAAAAAGCTTCTTCAAGCTGCCGGCTGTTTTCAATATTGAGCCTTATCCCGCCAACATCCGACTTATGAATAATGTCCGGGCTTACGATCTTCATCGTTACAGGGTAGCCGATCTTGTTGGCGAGCGCTAAAGCCTCCCCGATGTTCTCTGCCCGGCCCCAGCGGGCTACGGGAATACCGTATGCTTCCAGAAGGCTCAGAGCGTCGTCCTGGGACAAGTTGCCCGTTTTACCGGCGAGAAGCCGGGCCGCATCCCCGCTTTGCCGGTGAGGCAAAACAAGTTCCTTATGCCTGCGCACTTTCTTTTTAATCAGGTGGTGATATTTATAAAGCGCTGCGAGGGCCCTGGCAGCGCGTTCAAGGGTAAAATAATACGCCACTGTATTGTCTTTTTCCAATTCTTCTTCATAATAGCGGTAGTTATTGCCACAGGAGGAAACAACTACCGGCTTATCGGGATATTTACCTGCTATCTCCCGTATATCTCCCGAGACGTCCAAAAAATCTTCATCAGTAGTTAAAAAGGAGCCGGTCATGCAAATTACAGCATCAACCTGCGGATCTTGCAGGAACGCTTCCAAAATGCGGCGGTAGCAATTCTGGTACCCGTGAAACATGGCGGCAGGCCACATATCCATTGGGTTAGTGCAATGCGCCCATTTGGGAAATAACACTTCGAGCTGCTCTAAAGTGGCCTTTGTGGGGACGGCAATTTCCAGTCCGAAGCGGATGCAGGCATCTGCGGCCATTACTCCTGCCCCGCCGGATATTGATACTATCCCGATCCGGTTTCCCTTAATACCGTTAAAGGTACAGAAAGCTTTACTTAGATCGCCCATCTCCTCAGCATCCGCCACCCGGAGCAAACCGCACTGTTTAAAAGCAGCGTCAAAAACCCTGTCCTCGCCGGACAGCTTGCCCGTATGGGAACTCGCGGCCAGCGATCCGGCGGGGGTGCTTCCCGTTTTATAGATAATCACTGGTTTCAGCGCCGCAGCATCTTTAGCCGCCTCCATAAACCTGGTCCCGTCACTCAGGCTCTCCATGTGGATATTGATTACTTTAAGACGGGGATCCCGCGCCAGGTGGCCGATCACGTCCGTGACGCTAATATCGGTGGTATTGCCGGAATCAACAAGTATTCCTATGCCGGTGCATAGCTGGGAGGCGCCTAAATAGAAAGTTCCTGTTTGGCAAGTAATCCCAATCGGTTTAATGGGATTAATAAAATCAATAAACGAGGTGCAAAAATTATGATAGTTGTTAACAATGCCCAGGGTGTTGGGCCCGAGCACCCGAATGCCGTTTTTTGCTGCTATGTCAAGGAGCTCTTGCTGCATTAAAATGCCTTCTTCATCCCCGTCAAAAAAGCCTTGGGCGACGATGATCACAATTTTAACCCCTTTTGCGGCGCATTGTTTAAAAAGCTCAATAACCGCGTCACGGGGTGCACAAATAACCGCCAGGTCCGGCACTTCCGGCACTTCCAGCAGGGAGGTAAAGGCACGGCACCCCAAAATTTCTCCTCCCTTTGGATTAACCGGATAAATGCGCCCCTTATAGCCCCGTTTAAGCAATACTTCCAGAGCGCTGTTACTGCCCCGGCCTGTCCGGCTGGTAACTCCGACAAGTGCAATGGACTCCGGGGCGGTTAACTTTTTGAAATCGCTGTCTGGCAGCATTTATGAGGACCTCCTTAAATTAAGCAATTTCTTTTATTTACTCTTTAACAGTTGTTAACATGATATTCCCATCTTATCAATTACAAGAAAAAAAGTCAGCCCCCACGTTGCTTCTATATAAAGTAAAGCTTACATTCCCAACTGGTTACAAATGGTTAACACCTTTTTCAAAGAAAAGCCCCGGCACGTTCATCAGCCGGGGCTTGCCTGTGTACCAGCTTCTTTTCCCTTGTCTTTTTATTCTTCCGTTATTTCCATCTTCTTCATCATCTGTTCCAAAAACTCTTCCTGAGTAATGGCACCGCTTACATCGGGAATCTTGACTTCTCCACCAAAATCATACAGCTCGAAATCCCCTGACATTGCCATTTCAAAGCTAACCGCGCCTTCAGGGCTTATGGTCTCATCCAGTTCATACTTCATTTCCATATTAAAAATCATGCGATCTGTCAACAATGTCTCTTTGTTAATATAAGTATCCACATAATAGTTTATCTCCATCGTGGCATAAAGCTGCTCGAGCACCTGCTCAAATCCATCCATAGAATCTGCCATTTCTGCTTCATCTTGCCCGGCAGTTCCCTTAAGGCCGGACAGCAGGCCGCTCAGATCAAAATCAGCCATAAACTCCGTCAATATTTTTTTAAATGTAGCGCTATCAACATAGTTGTAGATTGTATAGTATTCTTGCCCGTTAAATTCAGCATCATCCCCAAAAACATAAAGGATCCCAAACTTGCGCATCATCTCCAAGGATTGCTGGGGAGTTGTCTGCAGCATGCCGGTAAGTTTTTCCATCATATCCCCGTCCAGCAGATCCTGAACTATCCACTGATCGGACAGGGGCGTTTTTTGATAAATTTTGTTTTCCGTCCACACCATTTCAGTGCTCATTTCCCCGCCAAGTAAGGCTGAGCCTTAGTTTAAAGTTGTTATTAAACATATAACCCCTTTACAATATTAGACTGCAATTTGTTTAGTTAGGTTCTTTCAATTTTTATTTTATTCTTCTTCCCCTAGCATCAGTCTTTCCAGCTGAAGTGGTTCAATGTATTCTCCATTCCGGTATACACGCATGTTGCCTCCGGAAATTTCATCTATCAGAGCCACATGTTGATCTTCGCCGACTCTTCCAAATTCAAATTTGATATCATAGAGTTCCAACTGTTTTTTAGCCAGTTCCCTTTTAACAATTTCTCCAATTTTCCTGGTTAACTCAACCAATGTCGTATATTCTTCTTTGGTCATTATCTTTAGCATCTCAAGGGCATCAACTGTTATCAAAGGATCATTCCTATCGTCATCTTTTAAGGTTACTTCCACGTACCCGTCCAGCGGATCCCCTTCATTACAATACTTGCCATAGCGCTTATAAAAACTGCCCACTGCCCTATATCTTAAAATCACTTCTACGCCCTGTCCAAACATTTTTGCAGGTTTTACAGTCATGGTTGCTTGATCAATATCCGCGTCCACAAAGTGAGTCGGGATACCGGCCTTATTGATTAGTTCAAAAAAGAATTTTGTGAGCCGAAGTCCGGCTCTTCCGGCACCTTCAATGGACAGTCCGACTGTATTTGCACCCGGGTCAAATACTCCGTTTGTTCCTGTGACATCATCCTTAAATTTTAGCAGATAATTGCCGTCTTCTTTGCGATAGACATCTTTAGTTTTACCCTTGTAAATCCTTTCCAAAAAGCACACCCCTTTAATCGTAAATTGCACCGGTTAATCTACTCCCATATTACCAGTTAAACGAGAAAAAGTCAGCCCATGGATATTTTCTCCAGAGTCCTAAAAGAACAATCCTGGTTTTTAGGAGTACTGCCCATGGATATGCCGAAGATAACCGGTACCGGCCAAATTGCTTGTAACGTCTGCATCTTTCTCATGAAATAAAAAACGGATTACCGCCTTGAAATACTTTAATCACAAAATGTTGGACAGATACGTAATATATACAATATATAATATATTTTTCTTTTATAAAGGAGAGAGAGCAATGACCGGGATTGCACCAGGGGCGTTTGTGCAGAAGTCGCTTGGCCTCAATTTGTTTTTCCTGCGTATTATGAAAGAACACTCTTTCTTCCTTCAAGCAGCCTTTGTTCCCAAGAATGGTAACCTGGCCGCGAGGGCAGATAAATTCAGACATGACTTCGAAGAGTTGCTGGAGGAAGCTGTTGAGTTGGCAGACGGTAACGTTAGCAGGGTAGTTTTAGATTCAGGTGAGATAGTAACCGACAAGACAATTGAAGCCGAAAAAAAGACACAATTCTTATCAGGAGCCGCATTTAATACTCGCCTGACCCGAAGAGAAACTCGGTTAAAATTCGGACCCGGAGATCCTGATTTGGCAAGGCAGGTGGAAAAATTTAATGACCGGGTCATCGCAGAAACCGCGGCCCTGGTCGATTTTAAAACTGAGATTCTAAAAGACATGCTCGAATGCCGCCTTTTTACCTGGAATTTCCCCCTGCTGATCGAGCATATCAGGCGTGAAGCGCAGTTTTTCATCGCACATCTGCAAAGGCTGCAAAATGGAATCACCTTGGATCCCACCGAAGAAATCATTCAGGAAAAGGTGTTTTGGGATCGTATCATGGCAGAACACTCTTTATTCATCGCTCATTTGCTGGATCCCACCGAAAAGAACCTGATCATGACTGCAGATAATTTTGCTCGTCAGTTTTTCGGTCTAGAGAGCCGCGCCAAACAGGTAAAGCAGACAAATTCGCGGTTGCCGGATCAGCTGTTAGATAACGAAATAAGAGCGACCGGAGAACTTAGGGATTTCAAAAGTGCGGCCAACGATATGATTCTCGCCTGTAGGATCAGGTCTATCATAATACCATTGCTGGCTGATCATGTCTTGCGCGAGGCGAATCATTTCTACGCAATACTAACCCAGTATTACAACCAATGATTGTTTGCACTGGGGGAATACTGAAAGTTGAGAAACAGAGTTCAGGCAATAAGTTGCCCATACTTTTTAAGCCGATCGCAAATGTCGGCTTTCTTTTATTTATTGCTGATGGGGGGTTGCCCGGCTCTGACATCCGGCAGGGTAAAGGCGAGGACAATCCCCAAAACCGGAAGCAGGCTGATAATGTTCATGGTAAAGGGCAAGCCTGCGTAATCAGCGATGGCACCAAGTATTGTGACCCCGATGGAGCCCATACCAACTCCAAAGCCCAGCAACAGGCCTGAAGCCAATCCGACGTTATGCGGCAAAAGCCTTTGTCCGAAAACAACTGTAGTGGAAAAGGTCGAAATCACTGAGAGGCCGCAAATAAAAGCCAATACGGGTATCCAATAGCCGTTTAAGTTCAAAAAGGGATAGATCGCCACTAACGATACAACCATGGAGACCAACAGACCGTTACGCCCACCGAAACGGTCTGCAAAAGGCCCGCCCAACAAAGTACCTACCGCGCCCGCAATGAGAAATATACTGACCAAATATTCAGGCTCAGCAATTCCTCTAAAACCGGGGAAATAAAAGGGAATAAAATAAACAAGTCCGGAGTGTATCCATGACCTTACGGTTACGTACAAGATCAGCAGCGTTAAGTACGCTACCCTAGTGCCGCTGATTATGGTCTGTTCTTTATCATTTTTTTTCTTGGACGATTTTTCCTCCAGAATCTGTTTAAATCCGGGCAATAAAAACATAAAAACCAGTGCAGCCAATACTCCCGGGATCATTACACCAAAAATTGAGCCCATACCGGAAAAACTCAGGACAAATACCGCGAACAAAGGGCCAAGACCAAAACCGAGATTGCCTCCCACCGAAAAGATCGCCATTGAAGAACCGGCCTTGCCGTCCTCGCTGACAAAATGAGCCAATTTAGACCCTTCCGGATGGTATCCCGCCACCCCGACACCGCTCAATAGCACCGCAAGCAATAGCAATCCGTAAGAGTTGACCATCCCGGCCAGCGCCAGGCCAAAACCGGAAAGGAAAAGGCCAAGGGGCATTAACCAGGGCATGCTGTAACGGTCGCTAAGCACTCCAAAAACCGGCTGGATAATGGCAGAACTAAGTGTAAAAGCCAGCGCAACGGTCCCAACTTGAAAGTAGTTCAGGTTTAAACTCTCGGCCAGTAAGGGTGTCACGATGGGAAGGACGCCCTGGCCCAAATCAACAATAAGATGTCCAATGCTCAAAATCCATAAATACGAGTTAAACAATTATTTTTCCTCATTTCTGAGACTATCGCAACAACAATACCACGGCGGGGACAAACCATACTTGATAGCAGCATCATCTGCTCCAACTAGCCAAACATATATTCTGTAATTGTCTGATAAACCTTAAACAGCAGATTATTTAACTTCTTGTCCTTAAAGAATTTAAGTTCAATTTTCAAGCCGCCTGCAAGCGTAAGTTTAATTTCCGAATCCAAATCAAAGCGGCCTGCGGTTTCAATTGCATAGGTAACAATACTTTTATAAGGAATTGAATAATATTCTACTTTTTTACCGGTTAATCCTTGCTTATCAGCAATAAGTATACGTTTATCAGTAAATACTGCCACATCTCTGATTGTTTTCACAGCAAACTTAATTGTTTCCGCTTTATGAATTAATTGTTGCAACTCAGGAGTTACTTCTACCTCATTATAAAAACTAAAAACTTTAGTTGCATTATCTCCCATTGCTCAGCCTCCTTGCTTCCTTTTCAAATATTATTTACCAGTCAATAGTATCAGGATACTCGATACCCGCCAAGCGAATACTTTCCTTTGGGCATCCATATTCTAATGCTGCTTCCTCTACTACTTCTTTTATTTCCAGATAATCCTTATCAGTGCGAAATTCTGCTATTCTTCTGGCCATTTTTGTTAAATTTTTTTCTCTTTTTTCTTTGCTCATATTAATATATTCGATGTTTAAAAAGTCTATATACTGCCCGGCTATTTCCTCAATACCGATATAATCGTTATTCATAACTTTTAACCAGCGGGCGAATGATGCCTCTGTAAGCAACTCCCTGACGCATTTCTGAAATTTGGCTTGAAAAGTCCGTAATACTGCGATTGTTTCATCCCAGATAACCCTTCTGTTAAGGAGATCATTATACCCATATCTCGATTTTGCAAGCGTTCTTGCTCGCAACTTAATAAGTTCATTCAATGCAATCATGACGAAAAACATTTCCGGATAGAGATAATTGCACTGATAATACACGTTTTTTTTCGGAGCAATAACGGAGTGGAATTTCATCAGATCCTCAGTCATTCCATTGTTCACCAGCTCCACATCCCTATCCCCCTGCATGGCATGTCTCACGTCATAGCATAACCCTAACACGCGAGTTGAAATATCAATATAGCTTGTATATTTCTCAGAAAATTCGTCAATTGTAATCTCGTAGAAAGCATTAACTAAGGCATTTAAATCGTTATAATCACCGCTTATGCAAACGCCTGCTCTATTTTTGGTATTCCGCAACGTTATCATTGTATTACCTCATAGCAAAGCTTTTCCTTCACCCAGTCAACTCATTAGTTACTCCCAAAAACAAGGGGCTATAAAAACTTAGCTTTTTATTATCGTCTTTCTTGCACTCATCTTTCGGTTTGATCCGCCACTAACCTGGCAGCGCCGTATTTTTCCCTTAGCCGGGGTTTTTCAATCTTGCCGGTAGGATTACGGGGCACATCATCAAAAATAATCCTCCGGGGGCGCTTGTAGCGCGGCAGTTGAGCACAGAAAGCATTGATATCATCTTCAGTACATTTAGCACCTGGTTTCAGCTCGATAATAGCCGCGGCTATCTCGCCCAGGCGCTTATCCGACAAGCCGATGACTGCAGCGTCCTTAACAGCCTCATGCCCCCGGAGAAAATTTTCAATCTCTACCGGGTATAGGTTCTCTCCGCCGGTGATAATGACATCTTTTTTACGGTCAACCAGATAAATAAAGCCGTCTTCATCCATCCTGGCCATATCCCCGGTTAACAACCAGCCGTCCTTAAGGACTTCCGCAGTTGCCTCCGGATCGTTATAGTAGCATTTCATTACCCCCGGACCCTTAACCGCAAGCTCGCCCACCTTCCCCTGCGGTACAGGGAGTCCGTTTTCATCGACAATCCTGGCTTCCCAGTTGTGCCCCGGGATACCGATGGCACCGATTTTATGAATATTCTCCATGCCCAGATGGACACATCCGGGACCGGTCGATTCGCTCAGTCCATAGTTCGTATCATAAAGATGGTGGGGGAAATATTTTTTCCAGCGTCGAATTAAACTGGGAGGGACGGGCTGTGCGCCGATATGCATCAGCCTCCAGCAGGAGAGGTCATAATCCTCCAGCTTTACGTCTCCCCTTTCAATTGCATCGAGAATATCCTGCGCCCAGGGAACCAGAAGCCAAACAATGGTAACTCTTTCCTCGGAAACTGTTCTGAGGATCCATTCCGGTTTTACTCCCCGCAGCAACACAGCCTTGCTCCCCGCAAGTAAACTACCGAACCAGTGCATCTTGGCACCGGTATGATAAAGGGGGGGAATGCATAAAAAATTGTCGTCGCGGGTTTGGCC
The DNA here is from genome assembly GCA_012728375.1 of Bacillota bacterium. GTDB lineage: Bacteria > Bacillota > Dethiobacteria > DTU022 > UBA8154 > DUNV01. The sequence continues at coordinate 15,007 of JAAYFF010000050.1, forward strand.
GTGATGCGCCTGTTCAGTATAACAGGCCGACATAAGGCTGCGATGCGGATGCAGAATGGCTTTGGGAAAGCCGGTAGTGCCCGAGGAAAAATAAATTGCAGCGTCATCTTCGTCTGTAAGTTTTATTTGCGGAGCTTCAGAGGAACAATTAGCCGTAAGGCGGTCATAGCTTTCCGCAAAGGAAGGACGATTTTCCCCTGCAAACAAGAGCATTTTCACTTGCGGAATCTGCTCAAAAATGTTTTCTATGCGGCCGATAAATTCAGGTCCGAAAATCAAGCCAACGGATTCCGAGAGGGACAGGCAATATTTAATTTCTTCGGCCGAATAGCGAAAGTTTAGCGGTACGGCGATCGCGCCGGCCTTTAAAATGCCAAAATAAATCGGCAGCCATTCCAGGCAGTTCATTAACAGAATAGCGACCTTATCCCCTTTTTTTATCCCGCGCTTTAACAATAAATTGGCTAGGCGGTTTGCTTTTTCATCAAAAACTCGCCAGGTTATTTCACGCCGGTACTCGCCGGCAGGGCTGTTTTCAATTAATTCATATTCACGCCAGGTGACATTGTGTTTTTCCTGGAGGTCCAAATTGATCTCCGTCAGGCATTTTTCCGGCCCATAGAGATCCGCATTGCGCGCCAATATTTCCGTAATGGGCATTATTCCTTCCTCCCGTTCTACTCATACGGCCAATAGCCAAAGCCGGCCTGATGTTTATATCCTAAGTTATATATTCGTTTAGCTTAAGGATATATCCTTCATTGCCAACAGAAATTCCCCCGAAACCTGAAGAAAACATGTTGAAAAATGGCGCCGCCGGGAAAAGGGGCTATCAGTATATTGCCCCACGGCTCAGCACAGTTTTACGTCCTCTGCTCTATAAAGGAAGTACTTATCTGCCTGTGAGGGCCATTGCTCAAGCCTTATCAATCGCAGTGGACTATGATAAGGCCTCACAAACAGTCTTCCTAGGGGAAAAGGAAAAGACCCCGCTTGAATCAAAGCATTTTAGTCATCTCTGGCACTGCCAGTTAAGCTTTGACAAAAGCCAGCTTCTTGTGAACGGCAAACAATACCAGTCCGGAATTCTTTATACCGGGAAAGATGGCTTTAGCGAAATGGGGGGCTTTGTTCTGCCTAAAGGACAGTTCCAAAAATTTGGCGGGGTAGCCTGCTTGGAAGATAACGACAATACTACCGACGAAGTTACCATTAAAATTAGAGAAAAAGACCAATCCGGCAAAGTATTAAAAGAACTTAAAGTGAAAAAAGGCGAATCCATAGCTTTTGAGATCGACATTTCCAAAATCCAGGAACTTTATATTCAAAACCTGATTTATGAGCGGGTGCCTAAAAACACTCAACCGGACATCATGGTGATTGGCGACCCATACTTTAAATAAGCTTTTAAAAGCCATTAATTACAGAAATCAAAAGGGCGGTCAAGTACGTTATTATAAACCAGGCCAATTTTACTGTGCTTGGTTTTTTTTGGTATCACATAAAATGTATGAGCCGTAAGATAGATGATAATTTAATACTTTTAGACACAGAGGAAAAGGGAAACATAACAGCGAAGTATTGGCAAGAAATGTAGGTTTTTATTCTCCCTGAAAAGAGGATGATGAAATGGCAGACCTTTTGGAACAGATCAGGCGGGAACTGGTTAACAACGCCGATGAGGCGACAAAGAAAAGCGGTAAAAGATTTTTTAAGGAAGAAGTAAAACTTTATGGTGTAAAAACAGCAACAGTGACAAAGATATCCAAAGAGGCATTTAAGAGCATAAATGATCTCCCGAAAGAAGAAATATTTAATTTATGCGAGCAGTTGTGGAAGTCCGGAATGCTGGAAGAATCATTTATTGCCTGCAACTGGTCATATCAAATAAATAAACGGTTTGCAGAGGACGACTTTTTTCTGTTCGAAAGATGGATAAATGAATATGTAAGCAACTGGGCAGCATGCGATACCTTCTGCAACCATACAGTAGGGGCATTTGTGGAAATGTATCCCGAGTACATAAAAAAGCTCAAGGAATGGACCCAATCCGCAAATAGGTGGGTCAGGCGCGCCTCCGCAGTGTCGCTTATTATTCCGGCAAAAAAGGGGCTGTTCAAGGAAGACGTCTTTGAAATTGCCGACAACTTGCTTTTGGATACCGACGATCTGGTTCAGAAAGGTTATGGCTGGATGCTGAAATCGTTATCCCATCATTATGAAGAGGACGTGTACCGCTACGTCTTAAGCAAGAAAGATATTATGCCCAGGACCGCCTTAAGGTATGCCATAGAGAAAATGCCGAAGGAAAAAAAACTTGAGGCAATGAAAAAGGAGAAGAAAAAGAAAATGAAAGGGTAAAATGAGTACAGGGGGACTTATTTTTGAAAAAACCATTGACTATCCCTTTGGGTGTTGGCTTAAGCTTTTATTGAGGTGATAAATATGTTTATAAGCGAGGTTAGCAAAGTTACAGGTTTAACAAAAAAGGCGATTGAGTATTATGTGGAGAAAAACCTAATTGTTCCGTCTATTTTGGAAAACGGATATAGAGAATTTAGCGAAAATGATGTTAACCGGTTGAACAAAATATCTGTTCTTAGAAAACTTGGGATAAGCATTAATGAAATCAAAATCGTTCTCGATGATGAAACAGGGGAGTCCTTACGTAAGCTATCTACTCAGAGAGAATTAGATCTTCAAAGAGAACAGGTTAAGAAAGCAATACTTAATAAACTTAGTTCCGGAATAGGGTATTCTGAAATTAGCGCTGAATTACAAACAATTGAAGATAGTGCAACAATTACTGAAAAGATACTGGAGGTCTTTCCTGGATATTATGGCAGATTCATTTGCTTACATTTTTCCCGATTTTTAAATGAACCAATTGTGACTGAAAAGCAAAGATCCGCATACAACAGAATTGTATCATTTTTAGACAATGTTCCTTCACTTGCTCTTCCAGAAGATTTGAAGATTTTTCTAACGGAGCATATTGAACACATGGGAACGGAAGAAATTAATGAAATGATAACTAGTTTAAAAAAATCAATTGAAAATCCTGACGACTTTCTGGAGGATAATAAAGAAACTCTTGAATAATATTTAGCCTTTAAGCAAACAGATGAATACAAGAAATTCCCCGCATTTCAAATTCAATCGTTATTAAAAGAGTTTTTCAGCACAAGCGGTTATTACGATGTGTTTATCCCTGCATTAAAAAAATTAAGCTCCTCCTATGCCGATTATTACAAGCAACTGGAAATAGCAAATGAAAAGTTGCTGGCTAAATACCCGGAGATAGAAAAAATGAACGCCGAAATAAAATGAAGACTCTATCCGAAAACAAGCCATTTGCTTGAATTTAAGCTTTATGTTCTATTTCCGTAACACATCCGCTTTTAATTTTTTCCACAAGAAACTGGAGAGCAGCAACAACATGGGGCCTAATATCGCCGCCGATGAGGACATACATGATGTCATCCCCGATTTCCAGCCGGCCCTCATTCAGCCACACTTTAACATAGTATATTCCGTCCATCTTGTATGTTTCCGCAATGGCTTCCTCAACTTTTGCCGCATCATAGGAAAAGTCCATTCCTTTTACCAATGAACCATCATCAAGCCCCTGGCGGACCTTTGCTTTAGGCGTTTGGCGCACAATGCCATTATGAACTAAAAACATCCCTACCTTTGAAGCAGAAGGGTCTGCTTTTGCTTCCTTAAGCCATTCATCAATAGACGGCGGTGTTTTTTTATTAACCATTGCCGGATACGCTCCTTTATAGAAATCTTATAACTGCTCAGCCTAAGAGATAATCTGTTATACCGTGAAGCAGGGGGACGGTTCCATCGTCTTCCCATTGGTCCTTCGCTTCGCTACGGAGACGATCGAACCGTCCCCGCAGCTTCACTTTATACATTAACCTCCGAGTAGTTACGAAATTTTTCTAACTGCCGGTTACCCGGTACTGCCGCAGGCAACAACAGAGGCTGTTGTATTAATCATAGCATGTCTAAAGAAATAATGCATCTTCAGCTAAGCAAATAAGCAAATTTTTTTGCTACTAAGATCCGCTCTGTTCTAAAAAACGCATCAGACTGTAAGCGCACTGGGCACGGGTAGCCGGCCTTGCGGCATCGAAACCGCCGTATAAAAGTCCCTTTTCCCGGGCGACCCGTACGGATCCGGCATACCAAGCCTCGCCCGGTTTCGCAACAGTTCGTTCTTCCTCACCAAGGGCACGCACCAGGATGGTCATTACCTCGGCACCGCTGATATTGTCGGCCGGAGCGAAAAGGTTTTTATCTTTCCCCCTGATCAAATTATGCTCAACAGCTACACGTATATAAGGGTTTGCCCAGTGTGATGGGGGAACATCGGCAAAACGGGTAGTTGTAAGATTTGATCCGGGAGACTTGCCCAGTGCAGCCACGATCATTTTGGCAAATTCATCTCTTCTGACCGGGTTTTGAGGACGAAATGTCCCGTCAGGATAACCGCTTAAAACCTGTCGAAACACAAGTTCACTCACATCAGCGAAAGCGCTGTGATTAGGCGGCAAGTCGGTAAATCCGGCATTTTTCCTGTGCAGCAGCGTATAGATGCTTTCCCCGCGGTTTACATCGCCCAGGGCAGCTAAAGCCTGGTAAGTGGAAATAAAATCCATTTCTCCGCCAGGGCGACGGCTAAAAGAACCGTCGGCACGCCGGTAACGGAGCAGGGCAGAAACCAGGCTGCCGCCTTTGCGCGTCCACTCCCGCCCGGCCGGGTCGATGTCCAGCATAATCAGCCCGTGAATTACCTGGGCAATAGATTCGGGGCCGCTGCTGCTCCAGGGAGAAAAATCCCCGTTATCCTGTTGCTGGGACTTTAAATAGTTCAGGGCCTTCCGCACAGCAGGGTGATCAGCGTCCAGGCCCAATGCGGCAAAGGCCATCAGGGCCATACCGGTCATATCCACATCAGAACTGCTCATGCCTGTTTCCACGCTGAACCCCCCATCCTCCTTCTGGTTGTTGACCAACCAGCTAAGGGCCCTAAATCTGTTGGGGATCGGCTCACCGGCCACATAGAGGGAAAGGATGCCCCAGATGTGGGCATTAACAAGGTTTTCGCCCTCGCCGGAAATAAGATCGCCAAATTTACCGCTTTCCCTTTGTGAATCCTTAACCTTTTGCACCAGGTTGTAGCCTCCGAAGTTTCGCGGGTTTACCCCCGCGGCTACGGCCCCCACAATGGTGCGGTGATAATCAGTGCTGCGCCGGGCATCAAAGAGCTCTCCCCGTCTTACCTGCTGTTCCCGGATGCGGATTAAACTGTCCACCTTCTCCCCCGCACCAACCAGAGCCAGGATAGGCCAGTCCAGCCGCTCAGAAAAATTGCTTGCGCCAACCGCTTGACGCACATGCCTGACGGTGGACGAGAGGTCCTGTGTTGTTGCCAGGAGCGGCGCGGGCAACATAGAAAAAAACATGATGAAAAGTAGCACTAGGCAAAGAACTTTCTTCATAGTTAATCCTCCTTTTTTCCCTGGACTGTCTTTTCAGATATTGGGTAAAAAGACAATCTTCGTTTAAACCTTCTTAAAATTTCAGCCGCTTCAGGACCCAGAAAAACCATAAATAAGGCATTGGACATTGCATGCATGAAGTCAAAACCAATTCCCGCGAGGATAGTTGCAATAAAGGATTGAATTGTCAGGGGGTAGACAAATGTAATCCAGTGCCAGAAATTCATAATCCACCCAAAGACAAATCCCCAGATGAAACCCATTCCGGCAAAAAACCAGCGGGGAAACATTTTCTTTTTCCGAAAAATGACTCCTCCGCACACACCTGCAAGCCCCCAGGCCAGCATCTGCCACGGGGTCCAGGGACCCTGCCCCAGGAACAAATTTGAAGTAAAAGCAGCCGTGGAGCCGACAAGAAAGCCGGCCACAGGACCAAAAACATGGCCGCATACCAAGACCAAAAAGGTAGTGGGCTGCAAACCGGGAACAGCGGCAAAGGGCACCCTCCCCAGGCCGGCCAGGGCGGCAAGGGTAGCAATAACGGCAATTTCTGCCGGGGCAATGCGGCGCCGTTCATACCAGAGATAAACAGCAGCCAGGGCGGTAACCGCCATAATTAGGCTGAAAAGGGAAAGGTATGTCGTGCTCATTTTTCTACCCCATGCTGCCGGTTAGTCAATTTGCGCAAGGCCGCCTCCACAGTGGGCACGTTTTCATCCATACCCCGGAAAAGACGGTTTATCTGGGGAGCATAGTACAGGGAATTGGCAAGCACCGTTTCCCGGTCTCCATCGGCTACTACCTGGCCGTCATGGAGGATCAGCACCCTTGTTGCCACTTCGGCAGCAAACTCCACGTCGTGCGTTACCACCACGATTGTTTTTCCCTTATCCTGGATTTTTTGCAACAAACTTGCCAGATGCTCTTTCATCGCCGGATCCAAACCCCTGGTAGGCTCATCGAGCAGCAGGATATCCGGATCAGTAACCAGCACAGCGCCAAGGGCAATGCGCTGTCTTTCTCCTCCGCTGCCATCCCGGGGATGGGCCTCTGCAAGGTGTTCGATCTCTAATAGTTGCATCGTTTTTTTAACCCGCTCAGGATTTTTGCTGCCGCGCACCTTGATTCCGTAAGCAATTTCCTCCTGCACCGTATTATGAAAGAGATAATCGTTTGGATCCTGGGAAAGATAGGCAATACGGTCAGCAAGCGTTTCTGCACGCTTTCCCGTTATTTCCCCTCCTTTTAGAAAAATCTTCCCCCTTTGAGGGGATAAAAGTCCGTTAATCGTTTTGAGCAGAGTAGTTTTTCCTGCCCCGTTTTCCCCCAGGATGACCGTAATTTCGCCGGGATAAAAGGAAAGGTTAATACCCTTCAGGCAAGGCGACCGGCTGTCATAGGCAAATTCCAAGTCTCTTATCTGCAGGAGGGGAGACGCGGGAACGCCTGCCCTTTGAACAGCTCTATTTTTTATCTCCGCGGTAAGGGGCAAGCCGTTTTGTTGCAGCAGTTTCCGCGCTTCTTTGATGGTCAGGGGGATGCTTCCCAACCCCAGCTGTGCAAAAAACCGGGCAACAGGAGGCATGAAAGAGCGGTATTGCCCTCCCCCCCAGGAGGCCATTTCCCGGGGTGTCCCCTGATGGATTACTTTGCCCCGCTCCATCAGCACAATCCGGTCAGCAAGGTGAAAACAACGGTCTGTTCTTTGTTCCACCAGGATAACCGTAAATCCCCATTCCAGATTAAGGCGCTGGATATAATTAAGCAGTTCTTGGGCTGACACAGGGTCCAACTGGGATGTCGGCTCATCCAAAAGGAGTACCCGGGGATACATTGCCAGCACGGATGCCAGCACGACTTTTTGCTTTTGTCCCCCCGAAAGAGTGAAAGCGGAACGTTTTCTCAGCGCTGTCAAATCGAAAAGAGAGAGAACTTCCGCCACGCGCCGTCTCATTTCAGCAGGATCAATGCCCAAATTCTCCAGGCCAAAAGCTATTTCCTGTTCCACGGAGGTCATCACCAACTGCTGTTCCGGATCCTGAAAAACCAGGCCCACTTCCCGGGCCAGACGCTTTTTATCCCAACTGCCCAAAGGACGGCCGGCATAACGAATCTCCCCCCCGATGGCCCCTCCATAATAATCGGGGATCAGACCGGCCAGCGCCCGCAGCAGGGATGACTTGCCGCAACCGGAAGCACCTGTAAGCAGAACAAATTCTCCTTCGCTAATTTTCAAATTAATATCAATGAGAGCCCCGTCATTTTTTTCGGGGTAGTAGTAGGTTAAATTTTCCACCTCAAAAAGTTCCACTTATTCCACCCCCAGGCTAATAAGGCCGGAATCATGAGCATGACAAACAAAGCCGGCAAAACCGCGGCCTGATGCGGGGAAATAATAATTTTCTCCAGATACGGATAAAATGAATAACCTCCCCATCCCCGGCCCAGGCTAAGAATAATAATGGACAAGGCAAAAAAAGAAGCAATGAATATAAGGGTATCCCCAAAGCGCCAGCGGTGACGGAAATAACTGGTGCGGGAGCCGCTCCCGTAAGCCCTGGCCTGGATGCTTTCCCCTATGTTAAAGCTGTCTTCCAGGGAAGAAATCAAGAGCACCCGGATCAGCGGCAACCGGTTTTTAATCCTGGTAAAAAGGCTGCCCGTATGAAAGTTTGCTCCCCGGCACTGGGCAATCTCCCCTGCGCTTTGCAGCTTGCGCAAAAGATAAGGAATGGTTTTGGTGGCCAGCGCCACCAGCAGGGCAGAGCGGGGAAACAATTTGGCAAACATGGAAAGGGCCCGGTCAGGGTTAACTGTACGGTTATAAAGCATGAAAGCAGTAAACACGGTTAGCAGGCGAAACCCCATTACCAGCGCAAAAACCAAAGTTTCCAGGGTAACGGTTATTCTTCCCAGTCCGGGAAGCACGGGACCATACAGTAAAACAGTGCCCCCAAGGCGGTTGATCAGTATGTTGATCAATGCGAGCATGGCAATGAGCGCGAAAAAAAAGCGTGCCTTCTGAAACCAGTCATCCAGGCCTCCCGAAGCTGCCAAAGCCGTAAAAACGGGGATAAAAAGGGCCAGTAGAAATAAGGGATGGCAGAGCGTCACCGCTCCCGCAACAATAACCGCCAAATAGGCGAGGGTTGCAGCAGGATGGAGGGCTTGAAAAAACAAATCTTTTTCCTGAAAAATAAGCATGGAAGTCTCCTTTTTTCGTCATCCAATACCTTTTGCAGCACAGCAGCGTCTATTGCTTACCATCCCCTGTCTACTCTCCACTGCCTGCTGTCTGCGGCAAGCCCAAAACCTTGCCGTGTACCACCAGAGCCCCCACTTTTTTTTCAAATTGCCCGGGATTTTCCACCAAAGCATTCACCAATCCGGCCAGGCCTTCCGGATCAGTGGCAGTGACAAGCCAGAGGGGATGGGGATCCCCTAAGCCTGCTGCGGTAGCCAGGACAGCCCCGGTTTTTTCTCCAAACCCTTCGTTCTGCCGCAGGGCATGCTCGTCGAGGGGGTAAAAGCGCCCGGGTGTCAGCTCAGCAAACCAACCCGTCCGATCCCGGTGCTGCTGGATACCTTCCCAAAAAGGGCTCCCGCAGAGCTGTTCCCAAAGGGCTACAACCAGAACCATTTGGGAACGGTTCGACGCGGCTGTCTCCGAATAAGGGACCACTTCCACAGATTTGGCACCCGCTTCTTCCAGGAAGCCGGCCAGTTGCCCTGCCCACTTGTCGCATCCCTCACCGGCCAGGATGAGCGTATCCCGGGTTTTCCCCCCGTAACCACCGCTGAAAGGCTGGGGAAAGGCCCCCACCACCGCGGGAGTAAAGGCAATTTCACCCCAGGGACGGTAATCCCACCAGATGACATCCCCGTCGGCAGGAACATATTCAGCCGGGCCCTCATCGGAAAGAATGCCATTGACATAGTAGAACCAGTCCACTTTCTGCTGCTCCTCGCCCGTTTTTCTGCTGTAACCGGACGCGAAACCGTTAATAGCATTAACAAAACCGCCGCCGTATTCCGTTTCCACATCCAGATGCTCCTTTAACAGTTCCATGACAGACTTGTTTGGTGCTACGGGCACTTCGGAGCAAAAGATGTCTTCTGCACCGAAATCCCGGGTTACCCAGAGACTTACAGTCCCTGCAGCATCTGCCGGCAATTCTGCGGGGGGGCTGCATCCCCCCGCAAACACCATTAGAATAATTAACAGGCAGTTAAAAAAGACCTGTTTATTGATTCCCATATGCTCTTCCTCCTGTCTGGACCAATTATCAACTACCGACCTGTTCCTTTAATATTAATAAACCGTACAATACTACCGCTGCCTGCGCACGTGTCGTTGTCCCCAGCGGCTGGAAGGAACCGTCGGGAAAACCTTTCATCAAGCCCCTTGAAACTGCTTTGATTACGCCGTCTTTGGCCCAGGGTGCAATCATCCCGGCATCCGCGAAAGAAACATCCGCCATTTCCATGTCAGCAGCAGGAATATTTACCCGGGAAAGCATCACGGCCATCTGCTCACGGGTAATCTTTTCATCCGGTTGGAATGCCGTTTCCGTAACCCCTTTGACAATCCCTGCCTGCATGGCTGCATTTACCGCATCAAAATACCAGGACCCTTTGCTGATGTCTGTAAAGGGAGACTCCGTCTCTCCCCGGGCATCCAAACCTAAAGCGTTAACCAGCATGACGGCAAATTCAGCCCGGGTCACTTCCCTTGAAGGTTCGAACCTGCCCTCTCCTACACCTTTGATGATGCCGTGCCCGGCCAGGTAATTGACGGCCTCGTAAGCCCAGGGGTAGCTTTCCGGCGTGACATCATTAAAGGCAGGCACAGCGCCGGCAGGTTCCTCTCCTTTTTGCGGGGCGAAAACAGCAAAGATGGAAAAGTGGTCCAAAAGGGCGCTGATGTACCCGCTGGATAGATCCACTACTGCAGGCAGGGCATACCATTGATCATTTTTTTCATCCAGCCAGGCAAGCACCAGTTCAGCCGGCAGGTGCTCATGGGGTACAGCCAGGCGGATAGAGAAAAACACCGGCCTGGAAAACTCCGTGCCCCCCGGTCCCAGGCGGTAAACAGGGGAAACAGGTTTATGGTTCAGCGCGGCAGGCAAATTGACGGCAGATATCTCTTCCACTGTAAATTCGGCACCCTTGGCAAGAGAACCCCCATCCACCTGCAGCAGAACCTCTCCGATAGTATCGCTGATCACGGTATCCTCACCGGGATCGACAAGCTGGAATATACTTACAATGTTCTCTTGCAACTTCTTTCTAAGGTCCTCTTTTTCTTCTTCACCCATGGGTGAGCCGGAACCTATGACGACGGTCAGGTTTAAGGCCTTCTCCAAAGGTATGGCTTTAATGCCGTCTTGCCGTAATGCCGCGAGCTGCTTGCGGGCAGAAGAAATGATTTCTCTGAGCCTTTCCATCTCCTGAGGCGTAAGGGCTGTTGTCGGTATCCTCGGAGCTGCTCCGGCACCTGGTCCGGTCACACCGGCATCAGCAGCCCAAAACCATATCACCTCATCGCCGTTGCCAACGCTGTACGATTTTGCCGGAACATCGGGTATAACACCGTTCACCATGTACTTCCAGCCGGCTGTCGTGGTCAGGTCCTCCCTCTCCCCTGCTATTTCATAAACATATGCATCGTTTTCCCGGGTAGAAAACGGAATGCCTGTCTCTCTCAAGGCTTCCAGGGCATTGGCCCGGTTGGCAGGTAGGACCACATTCCTGAAAAAATAATCGAAACTTTTCCCGGTAACCTGAACCGAAACACTGATGGATGAAGATGCTTGGCCGCCGCTGCCGGGAGAAGAACCATTGTTTCCTGTTTCAGGAGTGTAAGCAACAAACTTGGTGAAGTGGGTGGTCCAGATTACCAGGTCATCTCCAACATCAATTTTACCCGCCTCACCTGAAGAAAGCTCTGCCGACGCTGCCATCCGGGAATCGCTACTGAGCGTTTTAGTGATCTCCGTTACCGGTGCACCGGCCCTTGTATAGCCGATCGATTTGCCGGCCTGTCCGGGGATAAGCAACCTGACAGGCTTGTCGAAATCCAACTGCCCCTCGGGGAAGCCCAGCTCGATTACAGCGCTCACCGTGCCATCGCTTACATTTACGCTACTATTATCCAGCAGCTTGGGCAGTTTGATGCTGCCGTTCCAGTTGCCGGGGCCGCTTACCTTCGTTCCCTGAAAAATATCGAGTCTTACAATCCCCAGTGGGGACGTTGCCTCAACTTCTATGGAAGGCAACGTGGCTGTTTCTTTATCTCCTTCAGTTGTGGTAGAAGCATTTAGCCTGGCTCCTGCCGCACCCTGGGGAATGGTAATGCTTAAAGGGGCATCATCTACCCGGATGGCAGATTCTTCAATAGCAAGATCTTCCCCGACTGCTACCAGCCCGGATATGACCGCAGCATTGGTGTTGGCGTTTTCCGCACCCCACTCCCCGGGCATGGCAAAACCGCCGCCTTCCTGCTGTCTGCCCTTCAGGAAGGTAAGGGCATCATTAATAGCAGCATTAACATCAACACCTGGATCCTCCATGTAGTTGGAGAGGGCGACCAGCGCCCATCCCGTGTTGTCCAGCTGGCTGAAGGCGCCGAAACTTCCATCGTGATTCTGTTGCGCTAAGAGGTAATTAACAGCGCTTTCCCGGTTGGCTGCCGCTGACCAGCTGCCCACGTTTTTTCCAAGCTCCCTGCCCGCATCCAGGGCAACGATAGCCCAGATGTGTTTGCCAAGTTCACCGAAGGAACCGTTTTCCTGCTGCTGGTCCGCCAGTTCTGCAAAAAGGTTCCTGTTACCCCAGATATTGGCGGGATCAAGTCCTACTGACAGTAACCTGAAGATATAATGAATGTGTTCATTACCCGTCGCATCTGCAGCGAACCCGGGATCGGTGTTCCGCCAACCCTGGGTACATTGCCAGGGCGCACTGTTCAGATCTTCTCCTGCCGTGCGCAGCGCGGGAAGTCCTTCCCAGTTTTCGGGTGCAGGGTAATTAGTCTGATACCACTTCACCGCCTTTTTGATCGCCCTGGAAAGTGTTTCGTGTTTCGGGTCATAATCCGGGGCCTGGCCAGCTCTGTGCTTGGTTGACTCGCCGTAAGCCAGATCAACCAGCGCTGCCAGCGACTGGGCTGTCGCGCCTTTAACCGCGCCTGCCGTGTCTTCCTGCCACCAGAAGCTTCCGTCCGCCTGCTGAAATTTTAGAAGAGCGTCGAGTACCGTATGGCCGTTTTTCACCCAATCGCTGTCAAGTGGGTCAAGCGTTACTGTTTTTTTTCCAACGGTCAAGGAAACTGTGGGCCACTGATACCGGCTGGATTCATTGTTCCACTCCGCGTAAGGATAGAAAGTGCCCGTTTGATTTAAAGTGAAAGACAGTTTACCCGAGCCGTCCGTCTGTCCGATTGGTGTATCGGCAGCAACCGGGCTGCCCCAGTCATCTAATTCACCACTAACGTAAATATCTGCTCCTTCAACCAGGGTAGTATTACCATCGCCGTCAGTATATTGAACCGATACAGTTACTGTCTCGCCCGCTTCAATTTCATTTTTGTCAATGCCTAGTGAAAGAGTATAACGAGCGAGGTTGGAGTGTACAAAGTGCAAGGAATCCCCATCAGAAAGGGTGTATTGATCCGCTCCCACCATTGGTGATGTTCCATTGACATAGTAGGACCAATAGCCTTTATTGCTATCGTCATCGCCAATCTGGTCAACAGTGATACCCCAGCCCCAGTCCTTTATTTCAAAATTAATTCCTTCTTCATAGACATAAGCAGCCACAGCTCCCATGGCCGTGTGGCGATCAAGGGTATGCCCGCTGATTGTTATCTCTCCGGCCGCGACCTCGTAATTTTCTACATTAAATATATCACCGTCAAGGCCGGTGGCACGCAGATTAACAGTAATTGTCGGCTCAGGATCGCTGTTATTGGCCATTACAGCAGTCAGCATCACGAAAGATAATATGAATAAAAGGCTTAACAACCATGTCAGACGATTCCTGATAACTTTTCCTTTCGCTCCATGATGTGACATTGCAGAAAACCTCCCCTCGTTTAATCGAAAATCCCGGTGTAACACAAACCCCGGCTACCGGCAGCCGGGGTCAAAGAGGTTTATGTATTATTGTCATAAATAACACCACCTTCCCCTATAACCCGTAGGGTAGTAGTAACATAAACAGGCAGGTCTCCTGGCTCGGGTTCGTTGCCGTTTTCGCCTTCCCATCCGGGTAAATGTTTGTCGGACAGTGGCCAAATGAAAACAGCTCCCCCTTACAGTGGCGGGACCGCGCCGGACTTTCACCGGCTTCCCTATTAACCCCAAAGGGACCTGTTTAAAAGCATATTTATTTTTCTATTTATTCATACTATAACACCTTATGCCCCCTAAAACAATACGGACATACCAAGACTTTTCGCTGATAGCAAAAAGATATCTCCTTAACTGAAACGAATTTTATTGAATAACCTCAAAATAATTGATAGAATTAAGTTATTGATTTTTCTTAATGGCAGCTCTAATTAAAAAATAAATGAGGGTTTTCAACATGGAACAAATAACGCTGATTATTGAAGACCTCAAGCATTTGCGTGAGATGCTGGCGTCAGACGAAATTTGTACGCATTCAGCAGTGGCCGGAACAATTCTTGTACAGCTTTATACCGCTCGAAATGAAGGGGCATGGCTCCAGGCCGTTGCCGTGGAGATAGAAAAAGCATTGCCGGCTGTGGTGGTGGGAGTGACAACAGTCGGAGAGATCGCGGGCGGCTCTTCGCTCTCCGGGAAAACGGTGGCTGCATTTTCCTTTTTTCGCTCATCCCAAGCTGATCCCATTATCTTGTCATGCCGTCCGGGGGAAGAACTGATGGTTGGACGCTCCCTTGCCCACAAGATCGAACGCTTAGGTGTTAATGTCAAGGGTATGCTCCTGCTGGCCACCCCCCTCAGTATAAATGTTCATTATGTCTTACGGGGAATGGCGGAGTCCTCCCTTTGCTTTCCGGTATTCGGAGGTGGAGCAGGAGATTATGCCTCCATGAATATTTCTTTTGTCTCATACGGTTCAACCTCCCTCTCCGGGGGAATAGTTGCTGTGGTGCTTTCCGGGCCGGAGCTCCATGTGGAGCAGCTGGCCTGCCTCGGCTGGAAGCCATTGAGCAAGGAGATGACAATTACAAGTACAGACGGCATGCTGGTTAAATCTATTGACGGCAAGCCGGCATTTTCAATTTATCAGTACTATCTTGGCATTTCCAACGATGATACCTTTTCCGTCAGCGCCATAGAGTTCCCTCTCCTGCTGCAGCGGGAGGATGAATGCCTGGCGCGCATACCGGTTGCAGTGGAAAAGGATGGCGCTTTACGATTCCTTGCGGATATTAACACAGGAGAAAAGGTTCGTTTGGGGTATGGCAATCCTGAAATGATTATCGACGATTCCAAGCGAGCTCAACAGCGCATGGAGAGTTTTGTTCCGGAGGCAATTTTTCTTTATTCCTGCGGAACCCGCCGCTTTTTAATGCAGGAAGACGTGGAGCTGGAGACCGGCCCCTTTGAAAAAATCGCCCCAACTGCTGGATTTTATACCTATGGAGAATTTTGCGGCACATCCAACAACTTGTCCCTATTAAACGGAAACCTGGTAGTTGTCGGCTTGCGGGAAGGCCCGCCGCGACAGCGGAAAAGAACTGTCACAGCTGCTGATACAATAATCGCCGATCCTGTTCCTAATGACCCCTATGCACACAAACATATGAAGATTATTGCACGGCTGCTTCATTTTATTGAGGTTGTGACAACGGAACTGGAACATTCCAATTCCGAACTGGCCCGGCTCTCAGTAACAGATAAACTGACCCAGCTTTACAACCGCTTGAAGCTGGATGAGATGCTGACCCGTGAGCTTTGCCGTGCCAAGCGCTACGGTTCAAGATTTTCCGTTATTCTTTGCGATATTGATTACTTTAAGTCTGTAAACGACCTCTATGGTCATCAGGTGGGGGACAAAGTTCTTGTGGAGTTTGCCAAAGTCCTGAAGAATAATCTGCGGAAATCGGACGTTCTGGGGCGGTGGGGCGGTGAAGAGTTCCTGATCATCATGCCCGAAAATGGTATCGAGGAAGCAGAGATGCTGGCGGACAAGCTGTGCAAAAGAATAAGCGAACATGAATTTCCGGTAGTTAAACAGGTGACCTGCAGTTTTGGTATTGCTGCCTATCAAACGGGCGATACTGAAGACACCCTGCTGGCACGGGCTGATAAAGCTCTTTATGAAGCAAAGCAGGGCGGCCGCAACAGAATCGTGATCAGCCAGCCCGTGCTTTGAAAAGATAAACATATAAGTTGATGCCTTCTTTTTTTAGAGGATTCGATCAGTCTGCACCTCTTTGATATATAGCAGGCATTATTATTCCACAATTTCTTTGCCTTACCTAGTTCTGAGGTCATACCTGATTTTTATAGTTGAACTTTTACCGCTGGGAGTAGTATGCAAAACTTCATCGCCAGGCATCATTTTCTCGTACATAATCCTGCATATCTGCGGCATCCTGTTTTTCATGCCCATCTGCTTATGAATATCCCCTGAAACCAAATCAAGATAGTCTTTGCCCATCATCTTTGCCTCCTGCAACAATTTTTCTATGTACTTCCTTACATCATCAGCTGTTTTCCCTTGTGAACCCGTAGTTTTAACAGCCCCCCTAACACTATCCTTTGCTCTTTTTACACGTGCCCTTCGCCCCGTATTTTTTCTGAAGCTATCATTTCCGAATCTTGCAAGCCATTTGACCCGCTCTAATTCTTCATCTGATAAAGGTTCTCCCTGTAAACCATGTCTATTCCAAAGACCGCTGCTTGCGATCTCCGCTATAGGGCTATTCAAACCAAGCCAATTGCTGCTCGGGCCAAATGATGGATGCCCGTTAAGTGATGCAATAATACCTTCTTCCAGCCTTAACCGCTCAGCTTCTTTATCAACCGGAAAACAGACAAAGGTGACGTTGTCCCTTAAATATCGGCTAATTTTTGCCTCAAGTTCACTTTCAAGCTCTTCATTTACTAAGTATCTATAGTTTCTTCTATTTTCAGAATTGTGCATATCAATTTCCCACACTTGTAAATATGAAGCCAAAGCAGTTTGCAATAAAACGCGACCGATATTTTTACGGAAAATGCTACCATCAGCATCCTCTTTCACAAAATGGTCTCTTAACCTTTCCAACAAACGGTCTTGCCCCCGATGGGTACCTATGCGAACTATTCGATCCATACCATGGTAGCTTTCGCCCTTTTCAAACATGATGTATATACCATTTTGATAAGAAATCTGGTTTATCATCGTCCAATCCAATCGCGGCAGGCCATTGAAAAGCATATGAAGAACTATTGCTTTATCTGACTCCCTTTCAAGCCTAACCAGTCTCTCTAACTCCGGAATCCATTCTCCTTGCCGCTTACCTTTGAGAGGAAGCCAAAAATGAACCAAATGGGGCAGCAGATTTTCATGGTAAACTTCGCCAGCCAAAACAATAAACTCATCGCTTTCCAAGTCAGAAACTTTTCGTAAGTCATTTAATACCTTTTCTCCCCATGCCAGCCGCTCCAAGGCATTTTTATCTTTTAAGGTTTCGTTATAGGGTTCTATAATCATTTCCTCCGGTACTAAGCCATATTTAGCAGAAAGAATAAATATTTTATCTGCAACAAGCTTTGCCAAAGCATAGGCCGTCCGAAACCGCGGGCTTTCCGAATATAAGTCTCTTGCTGGGCATTTATATGCTTTTTTTCTGCTCGTACATGAAATTAAAGCAATTCTCAATTACTCTTCACTCCTTTACTTCTCCTGACTTTAGCAGTTGAGCCAGCACGAACCTGCAAATAATGGGCAAACAAAAAACAGAAAGTGTACATTTTGCCACTACAATTACCAGTATCTTACAAGCCAACTCCTCTAACAGGGTAATATTCTTGGGCGGCTTTATCCATAGAGCATGCAAGATTTTGCTGCTTAGCTCGGTTCCCTCATTGAATTGATCTATCTGCCGCATGGCTTTGAAAAAAAAGTTTCCTGGGTTACTTCTTCCGCAATCGCTTCGCTTTGACATAAAGTTAGCACATATTTTTATATATTTATATACACCAGAAAAAATACTTTGTATATATTTCTTCGAAGTCCGCCACTTTCCCACCACCTGCCTATAAGACTTTCCTTTTGTAAAAGCGTTTCAAAGTTTTATAAAAAATCTTGACAAGGACAGGCTAATTATGTATTATTGTATTAAGTAATTAATACAATAATACAGGAGGTGAAGCTATGCCTTGGAATTTCGAAAATGACAGACCTATATATATACAATTGGTTGAGAGAATTCAATTGCTGATTTTTTCCGGTACTTATCCTGCCGGAACCAAGCTGCCTTCTGTTCGAGACCTGGCAAATGAAGCGGCAGTAAATCCAAACACTATGCAAAGAGCACTGGCCAAACTGGAGGAGGACGGGTTGATAATTACCCAGCGCACAAGCGGACGTTTTGTTACGGAAGATGAAAAAATGATAAAAAAAGCCAGAGATAAACTGGTACAGGAGCAAATAAACGAATTTCTTGTGAAAATACAAGATTTAGGCTTTGGGAAGGAAGAAGTTTTAGCAATTATAACGAAGATGTTAGAGGAGATGAAAATATGAGCACAATTCTAGAATGCAAAGGTCTAACCAAGACCTTCGGCAGGAAAAAGGTTTTATCCAATATAGACCTGGAGTTGGAAACGGGAAAGATTATAGGCCTTTTAGGGCCCAACGGCAGCGGTAAAACCACTTTTATCAAACTGGTTAACGATTTACTGACCCCTACTGCCGGAGAAATCCGCATTGCAGGATTTAAACCCGGCGTGGAATCGAAAAAAATAGTATCCTACCTGCCTGAGAAAACATACTTGAACGAGTGGATGAAGGTGGAACAGATTATCGAATTTTTCTCCGATTTTTATGAGGATTTTCATGCGGATAAAGCCTACGAGATGCTTCAAAAATTAAACCTAAATCCTGGAGATAGGTTGAAAACCATGTCAAAGGGCATGAAAGAAAAGGTTCAGCTCTGTCTGGTTATGGCCCGGCAAGCGAAACTATATCTTTTAGATGAACCCATCGGCGGCGTTGATCCGGCAGCCAGGGATTATATCCTGGAAACCATTATCAATAATTACAATAAGGATTCGACCATTATTATTTCCACCCATCTCATTGCCGATATTGAGAAGGTTTTGGATTATGTCATTTTTTTAAAAGACGGGGAGCTGGTGCTATCATCCTTTGTGGATGAAATTCGAGCCGAACAGGGTAAATCAGTGGATAAATTATTTAAGGAGGTCTTCAAATGCTAAGAAAGCTGCTGAAATATGAAATCAAAGCCACTGCGAGGATATTTCTGCCCCTTTATGCGGTACTCTTTTCTATCGCTCTTATAAACAGGCTAATCTCCTTCATTTCTCCCCTGGAAGTACAGGCGCCAAAAATTATCAGCATGATAATTTACATCACGATTCTTGTAGGAATGTTTGTTATTACCTTTGTCATGATGCTCCAACGCTTTTATAAAAACCTCCTCACCGAAGAGGGTTATCTAATGTTTACCCTGCCTACTCTGCCCTGGAAGCTTATCGTGAGCAAACTTTTCATAGCGATAATGTGGACAATTGCCAGCGGCATAGCTGCCTATATATCAATTTTCATTATTTTTATGGACTTTACGGGTATTAGCTCCCTTTTCACCGCTCTAATTGAATTTTGCGGTAAATTATATACTCTCTTTGGATTATCATCATTCCTTTTCACAGCAGAGATTTTGCTGACAATTCTCATAGGCCTGGCCTCGGGGATACTGATATTATATGCCTCAATGGCCATCGGTCATTTATTCAATCGCCACAAAATCCTTGCTTCAATAGGTGCCTTTATTGCATTAAGCACTATTACCCAGATACTTTTTATTCTATTAGTCAGTATTCTACATTCTTTGCACATTCACGACATTTTATTGGAAACAACAAACTTCCTCAACATGGAGGTTACTGTACACCTTGGCATCTGGTTTATCATATTAGCTGCCGGAATTTTAGCAACAGGCTACTTTGTTATTACCAATTATATTTTAAGCAATCGCTTAAATCTAGAATAGTGAGGAGCGCTGCCGGCAGCTTAGCTTAAACACTTTGCCGGCAGCGATCTGAAAAAATGGAGCATCTTTTGGCAACCTTATGGGGACCGGTTGTGTAAAAAATTTTGGGCTTCATCATAAATTTTGCGGTAGCGAATCCTCTGAGGGGCGGCCCAGAGCGCTTCATAGCCGAAGAGATACTCTCCCTTATAAAGAGATAAAAGCCTTGATGCCAGTTCCTCCGTCTTTTGGGACTTGAATTCTTCATATGTCCTCTCAAAAAGGTCAATATCGTACTCAATTTCGTCCCGGCAGATAAAATAGCGGTTTTCCCGGCAAATGACCGATTCCCCGATTCCTGCGCATTCGAGATCTTTTTTCAGGTGCGCCAGATTAACCGCGATCAAATTATTTATATTTTTGGAATCTGACTCCCACCAAATGGCGTTATATATCTGTTCTTTGGTGGCCCCCTGCTCACCTGCATCGAGTAAAAAAGCCAAAAGCTCCCGTTCCCGTTTTGTCCTGAATTTTAAAGGCTTTTGCCTGTCTTTGTCCTGATAAACGGCAAAAGCGCCCAGTGTCTCCATATACGCTTTCTTCCGGCTGTACCCGGCAAATTCCATCATCTGTCCGGTAAATTCCGGCTCTATTCCGTTGTCATACGCAAATGCAAGGACCGGATCGTAAGCCTTGCGCAGTCTGAAATATTCATAGAGTCCGTTGTCGGAGCAAAGCTTTAGATAACGCGCTGTGAGGCGGGCTGCATTTTCATAATCCTTTGTCGCTATTGCTGCCCTTGCCAGTATTCCGTAGGCCAGCGAGGGACGAAGGAGCAAACCGGCCTCTTCCCCTGCTTCTATGAAAATAAAACAGGGCAAAAAACAAAACAGGGGACGGCAGACTGTGTGAAAACCCAACTTTTTCTCCATAAATCCACAAAAATGATATAATTTAACTAAAGGATACTATAGAAAGGGTGGGTTTATGGGGTATATTCAAGGTCAAGACAGAAACCAAATGATTTTATTTCCTGAA
>JAAYFF010000086.1 GCA_012728375.1 Bacillota bacterium
GCTGCAGCTGGCCCTGGCTGGCCCTATGAAACATGGACACCAGGGGCCCCATGTCAAGGGCGGCTGCTCGAAAACAGAGTAATTTTTAGTAAAGGTAATGTTTTAAGTGTATAATCTCCAATGACAGGGGGTCAAGCCGTACTTAAGTCGTAATTTAGAAGTCATGAAAAAAAATATTATTGCAGGGTTTAATGTTACTTGTGTTGGTGATGACAAATCATATTCATATTTACCATCACGTTACGGTAACACTCTTGCTGATCAGGTAGCATTGCATACACTAAAAACATTTTGCCCTGATTTTGTTCAATACAGCTTTTTAAGTAGGGGAAGCGATGAACATCAATATTGTAGCCCGGGCATTGATCTGCCAGTTGTATCGGTTATGCGTACAAAGTATGGTTCGTACCCGGAATATCATACATCTTTGGATAACTTAAACTTTATATCGCCTTCGGGTTTACTGGGGGGCTATGAGATTTTAAGAAAATGTATCGAGTGTATCGAAAAAAATGAAAAATTAAAAATGACTGTTTTATGTGAGCCTCAACTAGGAAGAAGAGGTCTCTATCCAACATTAAGTAAAAAAGGAAGTACGAAAAATATTAGGGATTTAATGAACTTAATAGCTTACTGTGATGGAGATAATGATTTACTTGCCATAGCGGAAATAATAAACAGGTCGGTATGGGAACTTTACCCATTAGTTGATATGCTAAAAGAAAATTCTCTCGTGGAAGTGATTGATTAAGGCTGAGGTATTGTATGATAATATTTTGCTTATGACCGGCATTTTCAGACGGCTGGTTTTACATTAATTAACGGCATACCGTGAATATGACGAAACAGGAACGGATGTGTAAAAATGAGCGAAGATTTTATTCCCTACGGCCGGCAGCTGGTGGACGAGGATGATGTACGTGCTGTGAGCGAAGTTTTGCGCTCTCCCTGGCTGACTACAGGGCCGTTGGTGGAGCAGTTTGAAGAGGCGCTTGCCGCGAGAGTGGGGGCGCGTTTTTGTGTGGTTTTCAGCTCTGGAACAGCAGCCCTGCACGGAGCGTATTTTGCTGCCGGTGTCGGCAAGGGGGATGAGGTGATAACAACCCCTTTGACTTTTGCCGCAACGGCCAATGCCGCGCTGTACCTTGGGGCAAAGCCGATTTTTGTGGATATTGCAAGGGATTCCTTTAATATTGATGTGGAGAAAATTGAAGGGGCACTTACTCCCCGCAGCCGGGTTGTCGCTCCGGTGGACATGGCCGGAGAGCCGGCTGAATTGGAAAAAATCAGTGAGCTGGCCAGGGAAAATGGCCTGGTGGTTGTGGAAGATGCCTGCCATGCTCTGGGGGCCCTTTATAAAGGGAAAAAGGTGGGGTCCGTTTCCGATATGACCGTTTTCAGCTTCCATCCGGTGAAGCATATTACAACGGGAGAGGGCGGGGCGGTTACTACGGATAACGAGGACTACTGCCGGCGGCTGAAAGCCTTTCGCAGTCACGGGATGGTGAGGGAGAAGGATTTGTTTGAGGGGTGCTTATTGGAAGATGAGGATACATCCGGTTTCTGGTATTACGAGCAGCAGTTGCTGGGTTACAACTATCGCCTTTCCGATATACACTGTGCCCTAGGCCTTAGCCAGTTGAAGAAGCTGGATTTTTTTTTGAAAAGGCGCAGGGAGATCGCAGCTAAATATCATGCTGCATTTTGCCGGCATCCCCTGCTGATGGTTCCCCCTCAACCTGCTGCGCATGACTCATCTGACGAAACGTTGAATGTCGCTTCCCGTACTGTTTCAGCCTGGCATCTTTATATTTTGCGTTTAAGGGGAGAAAAATCGGATCGTCGCCGGGTGGTGGAGTCGCTCAGGGAAATGGGGATCGGCACCCAGGTGCACTACCTCCCAGTTTATTTGCATCCTTACTACCGGAAACTGGGCTACAGGCCGGGGTTGTGCCCCCGGGCTGAGGATTATTACCGAAGAGCTTTCAGCATTCCTATTTTCCCGGCCATGACCGATGCAGAGGTGGAGAGGGTCATTGAAGGTGTGCTTTGCGCTGTCGAAAAGCTTTGATTTGAGCTCCTTGCGAAAATTAAGAAAGCCATCGCCGAAGCAATCCGGAACAGTTGAGCTTTGTTACGGTAGGTATTTGCCAAACTGTTGAAAATGGTGAGCGAAAAAAATGCTTCATTATATATCTAACCTGTCCATAATTACAAAGGTGGTAGCATCGGTTTGAGAGAGGTTATACGTATTTTGAACCCGTGGGAATAATTGAAGATAAGCGGGGTTGTAAAATGACCACAAATCAATTTATGCTGTTTTGCTAATATGAATATTTTCTTTCTATGGCATCTCAAATTCTTTCCGGAGCGGGCGATATAATAAGTGGAAGTGTCTTTAAAAACGAAGTTGCTTTCAGAGCAATACGGAGGACGGAGAAATGGAGATTGCAGAGGAAAAAGTTGTTTTTCCCGGAGGGGATGAATATAGCGGGGAATTGAAGGACGGCATGCCTCACGGCTGGGGGCGGATGTTGTTTGCCGCGGGAGGCCGGTATGAGGGCGGCTGGAAATATGGAAAGATGCACGGGGAGGGGAAAATGACCCTTCCTGACGGAGGAACGTACAGCGGTACTTACCGGGAGGGCGAGCCTAACGGTCATGGGACGATGAAGCTTGCCGACGGGACGAGCTATACCGGCGAATTTCTAAAAGGCAAGTTTCATGGTCAGGGGACGATGTTGCTTCCCGGCGGTGAGGTTTATGAGGGCCAGTGGCGCTACGGCAGCCCCTCTGGCTGGGGTAAGATGACGAATGTGGATGGGACGGTCCGGGAGGGCTTTTGGAAAGATAATGTCTATATCGGTGAGGACAAAGAAAACATTGTTAAGGGAACGTTGACGATGCCTGAAGGTGAAAAGTACGAAGGGGAGCTCAAAGGGGGCATTCCTCACGGACAGGGTACAATGAGCAGCCCGATTGGGACGCGCTACATCGGACAGTGGAAGGACGGAGTGCGCCACGGGGAGGGGACCTGCCTGTACTCTGACGGGACGGTTTATAAAGGGGAATGGAAGTTTGACCTTTGGCACGGTCAGGGGACGATTATTTTCCCTGATGAAGATAAATATTCCGGCCAATTTCAGTACGGAAAAATACACGGGCAAGGGATTTATTATACAGCAGAGGGCGGGATTTATGAAGGGGAGTGGCAGGACGGGGAAAGAAACGGCTTTGGCACGATGGTCCTTGCCGATGGGACGCGGTATGAAGGTCAGTGGAAAGATGACCTGCGCCATGGGCAGGGGGTTTTAACATACCCCGACGGGTCGGTTTACCGGGGGGAGTGGTATAACGGCGAGAGGCACGGGCAAGGGACGATGACTTATCCCGACGGCCGCGTGGAAGAGGGCAGATGGGAAGGGGACGTTTTTCAGGGATTTGAGGAGGAAAAGGACAAATGAAAATTATTTTGGATGGGAAAGAGTTTGCCTACAACCCGGAGATAGAAAAAACGATAGCCGCAAAGTTAAAAAACGAAAACCTGGTCATTCATTCCATTAAGGCCGGCGGGGTGGATCTGATCAATGCTACCCTGGAGGAAGCCCTGTCAAAGCCGGTCCCGGGAAGGATTATCAGTATTGAGACCCGGCCCGCGGAAGACCTGCTGTGGGAGTCCATGAAAGATGCCCGGGAGTACCTGCCGCGCCTGAAAGAAGGTATTTTAAAATTACGGGAGTCTTTTTTGGAAGGGAATAATGACTCTTTTAAACGGATGGTGGAGGCCGCGCTGGAGGGGTTGGAATGGTTGGGGCTGACATTCCAGGCCTTTATCAGCCAAAAGCATCCTGCCCATGCAGAGAGAGTTTTTACCATGGAATACAGCCGTCTGGCGTTTGCCTTAAAGGAGTTGGAAGCTGGTTTACAAGCGGGGAAAATGGAAAGTGTCTGCGATATTTTTGAAAACGATATTGTTTCTTTCCTGGATAAAATGTTTCCTCTTGCGGAGGAGATGCTGGGGATGAAAAAGCCTTAATCATTTTCATCCAATGCCGATAAAGTACTTGTAAGGAGTTCGTGCTGTTTTGCCGGAAGGAGCCGCAATTAACGGGTAAAGGATGGTGAAAAAAGGTGAAGGTAGACGGAATTGATTCTGCTCAACTGAATAAAATTCACGAGTATACCCAGAAAGCGGTTCAGGAAAGTCTGAGGCATAATCCCAAGCAAAAGCAGCAGGAACGGGTCTTAAATAAGGACCAGCAGGTTTTGGAATGGAATAAGACCAGCATAGAAGAGTTGGAAGAGTCTCTGGAAAAGCTCAATTCCACTGCGGAGGCCTTTAATATAAGGCTGAGATTTACGATTGACGAACGGACGGATCGTCTTGTGGTCAAGGTTATTGAACGAGATACGGAAAAAGTCATTCGTGAAATTCCTCCGGAGCAGGTTTTGAACATGGTGGCTCAGATCCAAAACCTGATCGGTGTTTTTGTGGATGCGCGGCGCTAAATGGAAATGTAAAGGGATCGGGGTGAGCATATGTCGAGAATAACCTTTGGAGGGCTCTCATCAGGTCTGGATACCAATGCTTTGATTAACGGGCTGCTGGAAGTGGAACGGCAGCCTATTGTGCAAAAAGAACAGCGTATCAAAACTTTGGAGCAGGTGAAGGATGCCTGGCGGGACATTAATATGCGGCTGCGCAATCTGCGCAGTACTGTGCAAGAGCTGTGCAATAAGGAAAACTTTCTTTCCAAGCAGGCAGCTTCGACCAACACTGCGCATGTTCAGGCAACGGCAGATACTACCGCGGAAAATGCCACCTATGAGGTGAGAGTTAACAAGCTGGCAACGAATCATACGGTGGCCATGAAGTCCGCGCTGGGTAAGAGCATAACGGAGCCCCTTGAGTTGGCCGGAAAATTTACTCTCAATGGTGTTGAGATCGAGGTTGAAAGCACAGATTCCTTGACGGATCTGCAGAATAAGATAAATAATTCCGGGGCCGGTGTGGAAGCGAGCATTGTTGCCGGGCATTTAATTCTTAAGAGCGGCACCAGCGGGGCTAAAGGGAAAATGGAGATGTCTCATGTTTCCGGACAGAATGTTCTTGAAAGTCTGGGAATTTATGGCAGTGGCGGCTTTTATAACGAAACCCTGGCCGCGAGGGATGCTGAGTTAACTATTAACGGGATCAGCGTTACCCGTTCCAGCAATGAAATCGACGATCTGGTGGAGGGTGTTACCTTTACTCTCTATGCTGAGGGTGGGGAAAGTACTTTTATCCGCATTTCCACCGCTACGGAAAAGGCAGTGGCTGCTGTAAGTGCTTTTGTGGAGCAGTATAACTCTGTAAACGAATTTATCAGGGAAAAGCTGAAAAAACCCGATAAAAATGAAGTTGGCGGGGTCGGCGGTATAGGTTTGCTGCAAGGGGATACTACTTTGATGAAAATTGAGAGGACGTTGCGCGACCTCGTTCATTCCCCGGTTTCCGATTATCAGAAAAAATATTTTTCTTTTGCCTCTCTGGGAGTCACATCGATAGATAGGGACGGGTATCTGCAGTTTAATGCCGAAAAGCTCATCAATGCCCTGGAAGACGATCCGGAGGCGGTTTATGATCTGTTCAATTTTGAAATAAATGACGAGGATGGCGTTGGCACGGGGCAATTCGACGGGCTTGGTGTCAGGATGGACAACTATCTGAAAAGGCTTCTCGTTACCGGACAGGACAGCATGGGAAGAACAATGTATCCCATTTCCGTGCAGCAGGAGCAGGCCATCCAGCGACGCATTGACGAACTGCAGCGACGCATTGAGATCCGCGAAGAAAGGCTGCTGCGCTACGAGGAGCGCCTCATCCGGCAGTTTACAAGTTTGGAGAAATTTATCTCAGAGATGCAGTCCAAAGGGGAAGATCTTGCCCGAATGATCACTCAGCTTTCTAACCAGCAAAAACAAAATTAGCAGTATGTCCGTCAAAGAAAGGAGTGGTTCTCCGGTGGGAACCAACCCGTATGCCAAGTACCGGGAAACACAGATCGAGACAGCGGACCAGGGGAAACTTCTGCTCATGCTTTATGACGGAGCCTTGCGCTTCCTGGGGCATGCCAGGCAAGCCCTCCTGGAAAAAGATTTGGAGACCGCTAACAACAAACTGGTCAGGGTTCAGGATATAGTTGCTGAACTAATGGCTTCCCTTGATCTTGAGGCCGGAGAGGTGGCTGTCTCACTTTTCCGCCTGTATGAATATATGCACTATCTATTAGTACAGGCAAATGTCAAAAAAGATGCGGGACCGCTGGATCAGGTGGAGAGTATGCTGGCGGAACTGAGAGATACCTGGAAAGAGGTGCTGGGAGCGGGTCAGATAACAGGCACCTCCGCAAAAGAGGAAAAAGTCGCACCTGCTGCCGGAACTGACCGGTCTCCAAAGGGCAGCCCGGGAAATCTGCCCGGTTACAGCCAAGGAAAACGGGAAGAGGAAGCCCTGCAAAAAGGATATAAATATAAGAGGGTGAATATCAGTGGTTAGGGAAGCTTTGACCCGCTTGAAGAAGCTTTTCGATAAAGAAAATGAGCTGTTTAGCAGGCCTCTTCCGGGAAGAGAGGAAGAAGAGGCTGAAGCGCATCTCCGGGAGATGGATGCGACATTCCGTGAACTTCAGAAATTGGAGGACGGCTTGTGGCAGGAGATTGTCTCCTTTGCCAAAGATAAGGCAAAGGAAAGGGAGCTTTACCGGGAGCTGTCTTTTTTGCAGGAGTTGCACCGCAAAAAGGAGGAGAATATTGCCCTCTGTCGGGAGAAGCTCGAGTTTACGAAAAAGGAGATGGACCGCGTCGAGATAGAGAAAAGGGCTCATTTTTCATATAAGCCTGCTGTAAGGAAAAGAGCGGCTGCTTTTTTGGACAGTAAAATTTAGCGAAGCAGGGAGGCGGTTCCATCGTCTTCTCACTTTACTAAGGTGCGGGGACACACCTCTTTCAGAGGTATGTCCCTAAGTGCCGGGTTATTTTTGGCCCGGCTTTTTTAATTTTTTTCGACATATTACAAAATCTTTAACAAATCTTTTCAAGATGTTGCAGGAATTAATACCCTTTTGGCGAATAACTTGGAAATAAATACTTATCTAAAAAAATTGTCATTTTTTTTTTGCGAGGTGAGCACCGTGTTTTGGAAAGATCCTGTCCTGGGAGAGCTGACCAGGAGCCTTGATACGTCTGCATTGCGGCAAAAAGTTATTGCCAATAATATTGCCAACCTAAATACACCTGGTTATAAGCGCTCCTATGTGCCTTTTGACGAAGAGCTGCACCAGGCCCGGATAAGACTTTCCCTGACGAGAACTCACCCCCGGCATCTAGCCGGCACGGATCCGGGGGGGGATCCCCGGGTGGTTACAGAGAGAGGGACAACTCGCCGGACTGACGAGAGCAATGTGGATCTGGACCAGGAGATGCTGGATCTGGTGACCAACCAGTTGCGGTATAATACCCTCATCCAGCAGGTCAACGGTAAATTTGCCAACTGGCGCTATATTATAACTGAAGGGAGAAGTTAAAAATGGAAATATTCCGCTCTTTTCAGATCAGCGGTTCAGCCTTAATGGCGGAAAAACTCCGGGTGGATACCGTGGCCTCCAACCTGGCCAATATACAGACAACCAGGACGGCTGCAGGGGGTCCCTACAGGCGAAAGACCGTTGTTTTTGCGGAGCGGCTTTCCCGGGTGCGGGACGTGCCTCCTAAGTTCAGGGGCCGGGGCGTAAAGGTTGCTTTAGTGGTGGAGGATCCGAATCCTCCCCGTCTGGAGTTTGATCCCGAACACCCGGACGCTAATGAAGAGGGTTTTGTGGCGTACCCGAACATTGAAATGGCCAAGGAGATGACGGATCTCATTACGGCATCCCGTTCTTACGAAGCAAACAGCACAGCAATAAATACAGCAAAGAGCCTCTATTTAAAAGCACTGGAAATAGGCCGTGGTTAAGCGGATTGCTCAGAGGTTAATGTATAAGTGAAGCTGTGGGGACGGTTCGAGCGTCTCCGTAGCGAAGCGAAGGAAGACGATGGAACCGGCAGACTGTGTGAAAACCCAACTTTTTCTCCATAAATCCACAAAAATGATATAATTTAACTAAAGGATACTATAGAAAGGGTGGGTTTATGGGGTATATTCAAGGTCAAGACAGAAACCAAATGATTTTATTTCCTGAA
>JAAYFF010000006.1 GCA_012728375.1 Bacillota bacterium
AATGCAGTTATATTATACCATAAAATCCTATACATTCCTATACCTTTTTAAGATAAAAAAATAAAAAAAATTAACCCTTGAAGCATTGTGCTGCAAGGGTTTGTAGGTTTTCGTTTTTTATTAAGTTGTCAAACTAACGAAGTTGCATCCCCTTTTGCTGGTTATTAATGGTGTGTCCCCGCTCCTTATGCTATCAATAGAGGAATGGGTATTATTTATCTGTAAATTTCTCGTTTTAAGGAGTTGACATAGTTACAGAATATCGTTATAATAAGATAGCGCCGGAAACAATATGGGGGCGTAGCTCAGTTTGGGAGAGCGCCTGAATGGCATTCAGGAGGTCAGGGGTTCGAACCCCCTCGTCTCCACCACAAATAGCCTATCATCTATTGATAGATGGTAGGTTATTATCTATAAAAGCTTGTAAGGCATCGCTCTTCTCAAAGTTAGACGTGCTATAAATTTCTTTGTAATGAAAAGCATAGTTTGCAAAATTTACCCCGAGACACCCTGATTTTCCGCTACAACATCTGCTTCACTCAAGCAAGCCAACCTTAAAAGAGCAGCAATTGTAACGCTCATAAAGCCTCCGCTCCCCACTTTCCCTGACGTAAAGATAATATTTGCCTTAGTGGTAAATGCTTTCACATTTCAGCGCAAAAAAGGTACACTTCCCTGCATTACATCCTTTTCTTTTATTGGTTTGTATTTTTTAAATTTTTGCACTATTCTAAGAATAGGAGCAAGTATATTAATTTGTTTTTATTTAGAAATTTTTGGAAATATTTTCCCTTAATGATAATATAATAATAAAAGAAGAAGCTCTACTTGCACCGGACGTGAGTTCTATAAGCAAAAGGATTAGCTTACCTAAAATTGTATAACAATTTTAAAAATAGAATTAATTAATAATATTATAAGATGATTGAGTTTTTTGCAAGTATGGCTGTTGGTCCCTTTTTCTCTTTTCATCAGGAAAAAAAGGGAAAAAGATAAAAACTTAAACAAATTGGGAGGGAAAAACAGTGAAGACGATACTTGTTGTAGCAACCCTGGATACTAAGGCGACGGAAGCAGGGTTCATTAAAGAACAGATCGAAGTTCTCGGAGCGAAGGTGTTACTTCTGGATGGAGGAGTACTGGGTTCGCCGCTGATAGAGCCTGATATAACCCGCGAAGAAGTAGCCGCAGCAGCCGGATGTTCGATGGAAGAGATAAGGAATATTAAAGCTGAAGCCGAGGCCATAGGGAAGATGTCCGTCGGTGCCGGCAATATTGCCCTAAAACTTTACCAGGAAGGCAAGATCCACGGTATAATCGGCGTCGGCGGCGGTATGGGCACAGCCTTTGGGAGCGGGATAATGAGGGCTCTCCCTATCGGGGTGCCTAAAGTAATGGTTACCTCTCAGGGAGCTAACCTGATGTGGTGAAGGCGAACGTAAGAACGAAGGATATTTGCATGTTTAATGCTGTGACTGATGTTGTCGGTATAAACCGGCTCACGAAGACCATCTTTACCAGGGCCGCCGGAGCTGTGGTTGGGATGGCTAATGCCGAAGTGAAACAGGAGGAAAGCGGAAAAAAGACAGTACTATTATGTGCTAAAGGAACTACCGAGGCGGCTAATAGAAAAATAAGGCAAAGAATTATAGATACCGGTTTTGTTCCCATGACTTTCCATTGCTGGGGTTATGGTCCCGCAGCCGTGGAGCAGGTTATTAAGGATGGTTACATTAACGGCGGAGTGATTGAGTACGCCAGCGATTGGCTTGACCGCATAGCGGGGGGAAGCTCGTATCCGCCGGACGACCGTTACGAAAATGCCGGAAAGCTGGGATTGCCTCAGGTTTTTGTTCCCGGGTCTTGTGATTTTGTTGTCGCAAATCCCGGAACATTCCCGGACCGTAAAATGCAGCCTCACAACCAGGCGGCAGGTCTATTCCGCTCGAAGAAAGAAGAGCTCATACAGGTAGGGCAAGAAATAGGCGAAAAGCTCTCCAAGAGCAAGGGGCCGGTTACAGTCGTGATTCCGCTTAAGGGCTTTTCCATATGCGATGGCAATGGCGGGCCTTTGACGGATCTCGATGCTGATATGGGCTTTATTGAAGGAATTGCGCCATTCGAGGGGAAGATCAAAATCAAAAAAGTAAACGCCCACGTGCTGGAAGACAAATTTGCCGATGCGGTTATCGATGCTTTCCTTGAAAATGTTGCTCTGGCCGAAGAAACCGCAGTAAGGGTGTTGTAGTGTCCTCTGAAAAGATAAAAAAGTCCTCGCTATTGCTTTAACGCAAACATAGCGAGGACTTTTTTGTGTGGAGTAAAAGTCCGCTGCTAATTTTCTTTTACAAATTTATCTTTGCCCGCTCCGCAGACTGGGCAGACCCAGTCTGCCGGCAGGTCGGCAAAAGGAGTGCCGGGTGGGATATTACCTTCTGGATCTCCTGTCTCCTGGTCATAAATATATCCGCAGACATTGCATACGTATTTAGGCACTTTTTTATCAGAACTTTCTTCTTTGATTGCTTGATAAGTGGGTGCGGTGGGGGGAGTGCTTCCCCTCTTAATCTGGCGGTAAAAAGCATAAGTCATGGGTTCGCCTTCTTGTAAAATTTCCGCATCCGTTACCTGGCCAAGAAAAATGGTGTGGGTGCCGGCATCCAGCTTGCCGATGACCTTTGCCTCCATGTAGGCCAGGGAATGGTCGATAATATAGGGCAAACCGTTGACTGTTGTGGAGTAGGCTGCTTCTGAGAATTTGTCGGTTTCCCTGCCGCTTTTAAAGCCGAACAGCCCGATAAGAGAAAGGGGAGTATTCTGGTCTAGAATGGATACGGTAAAATATCCCCCGGAAATAATGTACTCGTGAGTCAGGTTTTGTTTGTTAATGCTTACCGCGACCGTAACTGGATCGGATGATATCTGCACAACAGTATTGGCAGTTTGAGCGTTAATAAGATCATTTTTCTTTGCTCCAATGATGTAAAGGCCATAGGATATCTTGTGCATTACTTTTGAATCCATCTTTCTTATCTCCTTTCGTTACCTTATAAGGCAGGCTAACCAGTTCTTCCGGATCAGGAACCTTTTTGGTCTGTTAATTTTATTCTAAAATTCGTCACAATTGTCTGATATCCTTCCTTAATCGCGGAAAGATTGTTAGGGGTTTAACGGTGCAGGACAGGAAAATAACGTGCAGGAGCAGCTTTTACCCGAGGAAAAAGTGAAAAGGTATCCGGAAGGATAGGGCAAATCCGGGCGCCGGCGGGATCCTGCAGACAACGCGGGGGTAGTTTTCTCCCCCGTTTCTTTACTTTCCCCAGAAAAAATTATTCTATCGACAAATTCTATAGAAAAATTCTATAGAAAAAAAGAGCAGAACAGCGAAATACTACGTCACATAAAACCTACGCTAGCTGGTAGAGTATCACCACTTAATACCTCTTTATTTAATCTGTATTTACTATTTATTATTTTCTTTTTTAGCTTTATAATAAAATAAGCAGAACGAGTGTTCATAATTATGAACGATTTGGATGTACTTATTTGCACACAATGATGCTCCTCTTTGCAGAAAGCTCCGGCCTCATGTAAGATAAGGTCGCTCGAACGGCTTGTTTGTTAGCATTTGAGCGTCAAGGCATGTTTGGAGGTTAAAAATATGGAAGAAATCGAAATCACTCGAGAGGAAATTGATAAAATAAACAAAGAGATACCATTTGTTGATGGTAAGATTTATTGGAAAGAAGGCTATGGCTGGACCTCCAAATATTGGGAAATACTATCTGGAGCGGGCTGGAAGATGGTTGAAGAAGAGCCGGGAGTCATCCTTGCTGTGAATGAATTGGGACAAGTCATTTTTTCGGCCGATAGCAAAATCTCTTTCCTTAAGCAGCTGGTTTACGTTATGATTGGCGGCAGATGAATTAAAGGTTCCTGCCATGGTCTTATAGAGGGCCTAACTCCAATACCCCAGGGAGAGGTGTTACCGGGATGCATTTCACAAACGATATTGGCAAATCCAAAATCGTTTCCGCGGGGGAATGTCTCACAGCTTTAAATCACGGTGCTCAGCCCATTGCCTCTAAGGAAAAACAGGCGGGTTCGAATGCCCTGGGGATTATTCAGAATTTTGATGTTGTTGTCCATTGTGCTGGTAACTTCAGCGCTAAATTATCTAAATGATGTCTGCATTATGGCTGGAAAGCCGCTTTTTTTTGCGCAGTAGCGAGATTATGGCGGACAGGCCCTGACTATTTTATCAGGCAGGGGCTGTGTTACCGCTGTCTTTTCGTATGATGCCGCTTCCAGGCGCTGTATCGTCAGGCGCACAAGCGGATGTACCATTTCTGAACCGGCAGACTGTGAACATTAACAAACATTAAGCTTATGATTTCCAGCCAAATCAATAAATAACAGTTTGCAGACGGATTCAGCATTGAAGAGGGGTGGTAATATTTAAAAGTAATAAAAAAATTGTAATTATTTACCCGGAAGGCAGTAAAAAACTATAAAAATTAGGAGGGAAAAACGTGTATATACCGGATTTTGAATATTATGCGCCAGATAGTCTTGATGAAGCCTGCCAAATGTTGGCACAGTTTGGTGGACGAGCTAAAGTTCTCGCTGGCGGTACCGACATTCTGCCCAAGGCGAAAACATTTTCTCCCATCGCGCCTCCGCAGACACCATTACCCGAAATCCTGGTTTCGCTGAAGAACCTGGAGGAATTGAAAAAGATTGAATATGTACCCGGAAAGGGCGTTGTCATTGGGGCCCTCGCAACTCATAATGACTTAGTTAACTCCGAATTATTAAATAAAAAATACATGTCTATATCGGAAGCAGCCCACCAAATGGCCAACAACCAGGTTCGCAATCGGGGCACCGTTGGCGGCAACCTCATTAATGCCGTTCCTTCCGCTGATCTGCCGCCGATTCTTATTGCCCTTAACGCATCCATTAAACTGGTCAGCGTGGACGGAGAACGGGTCTTACCCCTGGAAGAATTATTTTTAGATGTATGCGTCACGTGTTGTACCGAGAAAGAGATCCTCACCGAAGTGGTTATCCCCGATCAAAAAATGACGGGCAGCAACTACATTAAATTCGGAGCGCGGCGCTCAGGTGCTTTAGCTATTGCCGGAGTTGCTGTCGCCGTAGAGGTAGAAAACAATGTTATAAAAGATGCGCGTATCGTCGCGGGAGCAGTTGCCCCTACACCGATTCGGACTAAAAAAGCCGAAGATTTCCTTAAGGGGAAAGAGGTTACTGCCGAGCTGTTGGAAGAAGCCGGTGTGATAGCTTCAGGGGAATGCAAACCTATCACTGATATCCGGGGATCAGCAGAGTACCGCACTAATCTGGTGCGCGTCTTAACAAAACGGGCTTTACGCAAAGCCATCGACCAAGGCCATGTATAAGAAGGGAGAGGCGAAAATTGCAAAACGCTGTTAAAGGCAAAGACGGAATAACCCGCTATTTGGTTACAATAAAAGTTAACGGTGATGAATATACACGGATAGTTAAAGCGAATACCCTGCTCGTCAACTTCTTACGGGACGAGCTTGATCTGACCGGCACGAAAAGAGGCTGCGAATTGGGTGACTGTGGCTCATGTACCGTGCTGCTGAATGGAAAACCGGTAGATTCCTGTCTGGTTCTCGCGGTCGAAGCAGATGGTCAGGAAGTTACGACTATTGAAGGTGTTGCCGGCGTCGATGGGTTGGACAAGATCCAGGAGGAATTTATAAAAAATGGAGGTCTGCAATGCGGTTATTGTACGCCCGGCATGATCATGTCGGCCAAAGCCTTGCTGGCAAAGAATCCCAAACCAACAGAAAAAGAAGTGCGTGAGGCAATTGCCGGCAACTTATGCCGTTGTACAGGATACGTTCTTATTGTCAAATCTATCTTGGCCGCTTCAGGCCAGGAAATGGAAACCTATTACGAATAAGTCGAAGTAAGACAAAAGGAGGATAACATAAATGAGTTTGCTGCCGGAATATAGAGATCCGAGTAAGAAGAAGGAATATGCTGTTATCGGTAAAAGCAAGCCCAAAATCGACGGTCCGGAAAAGGTCACCGGTGCCGCGAAATACTGTGGGGACCTCAAATTCCCCAACATGCTCTACGGCAAGATGTTGACCAGCCCGTACGCCCATGCCAAAATACTCAGCATTGATACTTCTGAGGCCGAAAAAATACCCGGTGTCAAGGCCGTAATCACCCATAAGGACGTACCCAGCAAAAAATACGGAATTAGTCCGGCCCGTTGGGATGAGAATTGTCTGTGCATTGATAAAGTAAGGTATGTTGGCGATAAAGTAGCCGCTGTGGCCTGTGTTGATGAAGAAACCTGCTACAAAGCGTTGGCAGCGATTAAAGTAGAATACGAACCTCTCCCGGCAGTCCTTGATTACAGGCACGCCGGAGACGAAGGGATGCCGAACATCCACGAAGAATATCCCGGCAACATTAACACGGAAATTCACCAGGAATTTGGAGATCTCAAAAAGGCTTTTGAAGAGGCTTATTATGTGCGTAAAGACGTGTTTCAAGGCCAACGTGCTTATCAGTCCCCCATCGAAGCCCATTGCGCAATCTCTATGTGGAATGGTAATAAGCTTACTATTTACTCTACCACCCAGTCCACCCATTACTTCCAGTATTATATTGCCCGGGAATTCGACTTGAAGATGGGCGACGTGCGCATCATCAAGCCTTACATCGGCGGCGGCTTTGGCGGCAAGCTGGAACCTACAGGCCTGGAATTTAACGGCGCTGTGCTTGCCAAAATTACAGGACGGCCCGTAAAAATGTTCTATGACCGGGCTGATATGTTTTACCATAACCGCGGTCGCCATCAAGGTACCTATGAACTCACCACTGCCGTAGACAAAAATGGTAAGATTCTCGGCGTTCATGCCAACTTTATACTGGATGGCGGCGCGTACACCAGTTTGGGGATTGCTACTGCTTATTATGCAGGGGCACTGCTTCCTCTGACCTACGAGTTCGATAACTACAAATTCGATATGTACCGCATGTATACCAATTTACCTGCCTGCGGCGCCCAGCGGGGCCACGGAGCACCCCAACCCAAATACGCTTTTGAAAGTCATTTAGACAACATTGCCAGAGATTTAGGTATCGATCCGCTGGAAATTCGCTTAGTCAATGCCCGGAAGCCGTACACCACCACTGTTAACAGCTTTGACATCCAGTCTTGCGAACTGAAAGCATGTCTGGAAAGAGTTGCCGAGCTAAGCGACTGGCGGAAGAAAAAGAAAGAAGGTATGCCCAAAAATACGGGGATTGGAATTGCTACCGGCGCCTTCGTCTCCGGGGCAGGTTATCCGATCTACCGCAATGACTGGCCGGATGCTTCCTGCATGATTAGAATGAATGAAGATGGTACTTCTGCCACAGTCTATAATACGACTGTTGATCTTGGACAGGGTTCCGATACGGTCATATGTCAGATGGCAGCTGAAGCTATGGGCTATCGCTATGAAAACATGAGAATAATATCCGGCGATACGGAAGCAGGACCCATGGATTTTGGTGCTTATTCCAGCCGGCAAACATTGATGTCCGGGTGGGCGGCCAAACGGGCAGGAGAGGATATCAAACGGCAAGTTCTTAATATGGCGGCTGCTATGATGGGCCTTCCGCCGGACGATTTGGACGCGCGGGACGGAATTATCTTCTCGAAGTCGCACCACCATCCCACGAAATGGCAGCCTCTCACCTATGAAGAAGTTGTCAGCCAGTACTGTAAGCTCTATGGACCTCTGATTGGCAAAGGAATGTATAAGGTACACGCCACAGGCGGCACGTTTAAAGGAGCGGCTGTAGGTACATCGCCGGCTTACAGTTTCTGCGTTCAGGCGGCTGAAGTAAAGGTCGATGAAGAAACCGGCGAAATTGAGGTCCTGGCATTTTATGACGTTCATGACTGCGGTCAGCCAATTAACCCGATGTTGATAAAAGGTCAGGTTCATGGAGCTCTGTACATGGGGATGGCTGAAACATACTGGGAGGAAGTTCACTTCGATCCTAAAACAGGAGTGTGCCTGAATCCCACCCTGGGCGGATACTTGCTGCCGACCGCGCTGGATATGCCTAAAATAATAAAGAATGAGATAGTGGATAGTTATGAAATAGTAGCTCCATGGGGGGTCAAAGAAGTTGGCGAAGGATCAACGAACCCGACCATGGGTTGTTTCAGAAACGCGATCGTTGACGCGGTGGGGGTAACTATTAACTCCACGCCAATAACCTATGAAAAAGTATGGCGGGCTCTGAAGGACAAGAAAGAAGGAAAACAGCCGGCCGAAATTAAGATGCCTCCTCCCCCGGCTAATGCAGCTGTTAAACCTTATTAAGAGCCAAGGATCAACAAGAAGAAAAGTGACCAAAAAAATTGAGCGTTGGGCTATGCTCCCAACGCTCAATTTTTTTATAGCTAACGGAACCATCTGGGCTTCATCAGCTGTTTTTTGTTGTTAATTTTTTACCATTAATTTCTTAATCGCTTGATCAAGCCCGTCAAGGGTTAATTCATACATGGGAAAAATATCGCGCACCATTTTTATTGTGTCGGAACCGTAAATTGATTCCCAATACTGCTCACGAATAGGATTGAGCCACACGGAATATGGAAACTTCCTGGCCAGGCGCTGTAACCAGGTAATGCCCGGTTCAACGTTAAGGGATTCCCAAAAGATGATGCCGTCCGGGTCCAGTAGCTCGCTGGGAGCCATGGCTGCATCTCCGACGATAATTATTTTGTAATCCGAGCTTAGAGAATTAAGGATATCCTTGGTTTTAGATGCTTTTTTCGGATTAATTGTCGCGTCATGATAAAGAAGGTCATAAATACAGTTATGGAAGTAATAGAACTTTAATTCCTTAAAATTGGCTGATTTATGAACCGCGGAGAACAATCTGCTGCAGATTCTGGCATAAGGCGTCATCGAACCACCGATATCCATCAACAAGATGACCTTTATTGTGTTTTTGCGCGGCCTTGTCCACACAATCTTTAAGTGCCCGGCATTTCGACAAGTTTGATCAATTGTATCTTCTAAATCCAGTTCATCTTTGGCTCCCTCAAGGCGCGTGCTGAGCCGGCGCAAACGGCGCAGGGCGACTTCAAACTGACGAACTCCCAGGGTTTCGTCATGACGATAAGCTTTGTAATTGCGCTCTGCAGCCACCTTCAGCGCTGATTGTCCATGGGACGCTCCTCCAATTCTCACCCCTCCTGGAGAAAAACCGGAGTTGCCAAATGGCGAAGTCCCGCTCTTGCCAATCCATTTAGGTCCGCCATGATGAGGTGCATCTTGGGCGCGTAAACGTTCTCCCAACTCTTTTTTTAACTGTTTCCAATCCGGCGTTTCTAATAACTTTAGCCTCAAATCTCGTTCCGCTTTACTGAACGGTAATGGATTTAAAGGAGCTTCCACCCAATCGGCAACCTGATCCAATAGTTGCGGTGTGCTTTCGATCCCTTGAAAATATTTTTGAAAAGCCAGGTCATATTGGTCAAAATATCTTTCACTTTTAATCAAGACAGTTCTGGCCAAATAATAAAACCCCGTTAGGCTTGAATTAGCTAAACCAAGGGAAAGCGCCTCCATCAAAGTCAGCCATTCTGTGATAGAAACAGGAATACCCTCACGGCGCAGTGCATAAAAAAAATCTAGAAACATGGTTTACCAGCCACGCTTGGTCCGAGCCAAATTTTCCGTCCGGAGCAAATTAAGTTGTTTAACATTTTGTTCACCAAATTCATTAACTTTATAAAATCATTATAGCATATTATCGACAAATTGCCTACTGTGGCAGAAGCCGTATAGACGGAGCTGACGCATGGATTTTTTTTAAATCGAGCAAAACAGCGCAATACTATGCCATATTAAATTTGCGGCAGCAGGCGGTAAAAAATCCGCGTATACCACGTAATTTAACCTGTAATTAAAATTTATAATTTTCTTATTTGGTTTTATAATATAACTAACAGAACGGCTGTTCATTATGCAGAACAAAAACGGAGGTGATTCCCAATGACAAACAATAATCTTGAAAGCGAATATTGTTTTGGCTCTATCTCACCTTTTCATAAAGTTCCGACCATCATCGAAGATATTCACGAAGAGGAACGCTTGCGCAATAGTAAGAAGGGGATAGAACGCTACGCGGAAGAAATTAAAAACTGGGAGTATGGTTATTGCGCGGATTGCAAGCAGATAAGGTTTAGTTCGGAGCTTGAAGCAACACCTGAGGGGATCCGTTGCTCCAAGTGCAAAGGCTATAGATTGGAAGCTCCAGGTTGGACTGTTTGTCCCCATCACAAAGATTCCGTGGTTAAATGCCCCCGGGGTGGCAGGAGAATCGTGAAGTCGGACAAGGGGGCCGAATGTCAGGATCATTGCAATTTCCGGCTGTCCGAACGTTGAGTAATCATTGTTAGTATTTAACCTTCAGAAGAAGGGTACTTATTGATGTTCGGAGGTTGAAAATATGGAAGAAAGAGAATTGACTCAAGAGATAATTGATGAAATAAACAAAGGGATACCTTTTGTAGACGCGAAGCTTTATTGGAAAGAAGGCTATGGCTGGACCTCTCAATATTGGGAAAAATTGTATAATTCGGGATGGAGAATGGTTGAATCTAAAGAAGAACCCGGAACCTTCCTTGCTGTGAATGAAAAAGGAGCTACCATTTTGTCGGCCGATAGCAAGATCGCTTTATTTAAGCTGTTAGTTAACTTTATGGTTGGCGGAGGTTAAGGCTGTAAATGAATACCCGGGGGAGGTGTTGTCTGGAGTGAATTTTACGGACGACCAGATGGTCCGCTATAGCAAGCAAATCATTATACCCGAGGTGGATCTTGACGGTCAGAAAAAGATAAGCTCCGGCAGGGTGTTGCTTGTCGGCGTAGGGGGCCTGGGTTCTCCTGTGGCCTACTATCTAAGTGCTGCCGGGGTGGGAACTATCGGTATTGTTGACGATGACGTCGTGGATTTAAGCAATCTGCACCGGCAGATTTTGCATTTCACAAACGACATTGGCAAATTCAAAGTTGTTTCTGCACAGGAAACGCTCACAGCTTTAAATCCCGATTCGCAGGTCATTGCCTACCGGGAAAGGCTGACGGCATCGAATGTAATGGAAATTATTCAAGGCTATGATGTTGTTGTTGACTGCGCTGATAACTTCAGCACCAAGTTTTTGCTTAACGACGCTTGCATTATGGCGGGAAAGCCGCTTTTTTTTGGCGCGGTGTTGAGATTTGTCGGTCAGGCACTGACCATTTTACCCGGGGAAGGGCCGTGTTATCGCTGTCTTTTCCGCATGCCGCCGCCGCCGGGTATCGCGCCGAACATCGCGCAGGCAGGTATATTGGGAGTTCTGCCGGGGACGATTGGCCTGATTCAGGCTACTGAGGTTTTAAAATATTTTTTGGGTTTGGGTGACTTGCTGATAGGGAAGATGCTGACTTATAACGCTCTGACTATGGAATTTAGCAAGATTACTATAAGGAAAAAGCCAGACTGTCCTGTTTGCGGGATCAACCCGACAATTTCTGAACTGACAGGGTGTGAGCAATAAGTTAGCATTTTAAACAAATAAACAAATAAATAATAAATAATATAGGTCTTACAGGGCATGGATACGGACGAAGAGGGGTGATAGTAATATAGAAAAAATTGGAAGATATTTTTTTAATAAATTTTTAAAAAAAATTTTGTAGAGGAGGAAAACTGTGTATTTACCGGATTTTGAGTATTTTACTCCGAACAGCGTTGAAGAGGCATGCCGGCTCTTGTCTCAGTATGGTTCGAAAGCTGTAGCGATCGCCGGCGGTACCGATATTCTCGTCAAAATGAAAAAAGAAGTAATGGCACCGGAGGTCCTCGTCTCCATCGGTCATTTGTCTGAATTGAAAAAAATTGAGTACGTGCCCGGCAAAGGCGTTGTTATCGGTGCTGGGGTCACCCATAACGAAGTTATGAATTCAAAAATTCTTCATGAAAAATACTTGTCCGTATCTGAAGCAGCTCATCAAATGGCAAACAACCAGGTGCGCAACCTTGGTACCATTGGAGGAAATATCTGCAACGCCGTACCTTCCGCGGATATGCCGCCGATTCTTATTGCCCTTGACACAACTGTGAAAATTGTGGGGGCAAAGGGAGAGCGGACTATGCCTCTGGAAAATGTTTTTAAGGGACCTAACCAAACTGTTTTGGAAAATGACGAGCTCATCACCGAATTTGTTATTCCCGATGGCAATTTTACCGGCAGCACGTACATCAAATTCGGCTTGCGGGCGTCAGGAGCATTGGCCGTAGTTGGCGTGGCAGCCTCAGTTCAAATGGAGGGTGATATT
Organism: Bacillota bacterium; assembly: GCA_012728375.1. Lineage (GTDB taxonomy): Bacteria > Bacillota > Dethiobacteria > DTU022 > UBA8154 > DUNV01. The sequence continues at coordinate 12,405 of JAAYFF010000006.1, forward strand.
GTTAAAGACGCAAGAATCGTCCTTGGGGCTGTTTCACCGGTACCTGTCCGCGCCAAGGAAGCGGAAAATTTCTTAAGGGGTAAGAAAGCCGGCGAAGAACTATTTGCAGAAGCGGGAGTTATCGCTTCGGGAGAATGCCGGCCCATTTCCGATATACGGGGGTCGGCCGAATACCGCAGAGATATGGTGCGCGTCTTCACCAGGCGTGCATTGCTGAAAGCCGTCAATGAAGGGCACGTCTAAAAAAAAAGGAGTGGTGAAAATGGCTGAATTTATTGTCGATAAGGATGGTATCAAGCGTTATCTGGTAACTATAACAGTAAACGGCATTAAATATACAAAAATGGTTAAAGCAAATAGTTTGCTCGTAAACTTCTTGCGGGAGGACCTTGATCTTACCGGCACTAAAAAAGCATGTGAACAGGGAGACTGTGGAGCCTGCACCGTGTTGTTGGATGGGAAGCCCGTCAATTCATGCATGGTTCTCACTATTAGCGTGGACGGACGGGAAGTTACAACCGTTGAGGGCCTTGCTTCAAACGGAAAACTTGACATTCTCCAGGAAAAATTTATAGAACACTCCGCGCCGCAATGCGGCTATTGCGCTCCAGGCATACTTATGTCGGCAAAAGCGTTGCTTATGAGAAATCCCAACCCAACCGAACTTGAAGTGCGCGAAGCTATTGCAGGTAATCTGTGCCGTTGTACAGGTTATGTCCATTATGTCCAGGCAATTCTAGACGCAGCTGCCGCCAATCAGGAAAGGAAGGATGGGTAAAAATGGCTAAAGAATTCTCGTATTTAAATTTTAACCGGAACAAGGAATATTCATATATCGGAAAAAGCCTTAAAAGAACCGATATACTGGATAAAGTGACAGGCCGCGGTAAATTTACCGCAGATTTGAAATTTTCCAATATGCTTTATGGAAAACTTATTCGCAGCACCGAGGCCCATGCACGCATTATTAAAATTGATACTTCCGAAGCGGAAAAATTGCCCGGCGTAAGGGCCATTATTACCGCCAAAGATGTGCCTTCGATAAAATACGGCCTCAGCCCCGCACGTTACGATGAAACCATTTTTTGCATCGACAAAGTAAGATATTATGGAGATAAAATCGGCGCGATTTGCGCGGTTGATGAAGAAACTCTCTATAAAGCTCTGAAGCTGATCAAAGTAGAATACGAAGTGCTGCCCGCGGTCTTTACTCCTGCAGAAGCAGCCAAAGAAGGCGCGCCGCAAATCTTTGAGGAATACCCGGGCAATATTAATACGGAGATCCACCTGGAATTCGGAGATGTTGAGAAGGCCAAGAAAGAGGCTTATTATATCCGCACTGACCGCTTACAGGGTCAGCGTACTGTGCACGGGTTCATCGAACCTCATTGTTCAATCGCCTACTGGGAAGGAAAAAGGGTAACCATTCATTCCGCCCACCAGTCGGCTCACTATCTGCAACACCATATCGCCCGTATTTTTAACATGAAAGAAGGCGATGTGCGCGTTATTCTCCCCTACATCGGCGCGGGTTTTGGAGGCAAACTTGATGTCAGCGGACTGGATGTTGCAGCCGTTGCCCTTTCCAAAATAACCGGACAGCCTGTCAAGATGTTCTTTGACCTGGAAGAGGTCTGGTATAACGGCCGTGCTCGCCATGGCATGGATATGAAATATACCACCGGTGTTACAAAAGAAGGCAAAATTCTCTTCGTAGAAAGCGAAATAATCCTGGACGGCGGAGCATACACAGGTCTGGGCGTGGCTTCGTCTTATTATGCCGGTGCTTTGCTGACCGTGCTGTACGATTTTGACAACTACAGATTTGATGCTTACCGCTACGTGACCAACCTGCCTCCCTGCGGTGCACAGAGAGGACACGGGCAACCGCACCCGAGATATGCCTTTGAAAGCCATCTGGATCATATTGCCGAAGACCTAGGTATAGACCCCATCGACATCCGTCTCCTCAACGCGCGCAGAGCCAATACCGTTACTCCAAACGGGTACGAAGTAAAAGCATATTACTTAAAAGAAGCCAATGAAATGGCGCGGGATGTCTCCGGGTGGAAGGAAAAGAAAGGCAAATTGCCCAAAGGCAGGGGAATCGGCGTCGGTAACGGAGGCTTTGTTACCGGTGCAGGTTACTGCATGTACCGCACCGACCTGCCGCACTCGATTGCCATGATCAAAGTATACGATGACGGCACCCACGCGGTTGTCTATACGAATGCGGTAGATATCGGCCAGGGTAGCGATACGGTGCTAACCCAGATGGCTGCACAGGCGATGGGCTATCCTTACGAAGATATTACGATCTGCACCAGAGACACCGACCTGTCCACCCTTGACTTCGGCGCGTATGCCAGCCGGCAGACTTTAATGGCAGGCTGGGCTGTAAAGAGAGCAGGAGAAGATGTCAAGAGGAAAATTCTCGCACAGGCGGCAGAAATGCTGAAAGTTAAGGAAGACGGGGGCTACCGTTTTGGTAAGTTGACTCCGGAAGAATTGGAATGCGAGGAAGGCATCGTTTATGTGAAACAAGAACCGGCTGTTAATATTACTTTTGCTGAGGTAGCCCGTGCTTATTTCGTGAAACACGGCGTATTGATCGGAAGGGGCTATTACCATCCGGGTAAACTGGGCGGCACCCATAAAGGCGCGGCAGTTGGTACGTCACCGGCTTATAGCAGTGCGACCCAGATTGCCGAAGTAGAAGTCGATATGGAAACCGGCTTGACAAAAGTTGTCGGCACGTGGGATGTGCATGACAGCGGCTTCGTGGTTAACCCGCAATTGCTGCACGGCCAGGTGCACGGCGCATTTTCTATGGGTATCGGGGAGACTATCTGGGAAAAAGTGATCTTCGACGAGAAAGGAAGAGTTCTGAACGGAAACTTTGCTGAATACCGGCTGCCGACTGCGCTGGATATGCCATATGTTGAGTCATTGGTTGTTGATACTTTTGAACCCAATGGGCCATGGGGCGTAAAAGAAGTCGGGGAAGGAGCAACTACTCCCACATTGGGCTGCGTCGCCAACGCTGTTTACGATGCCATTGGAGTCCGGATTTCAGAGCTGCCACTTACCCCTGAGAAAATATGGCGTGCCTTGAAGGAAGCCGAGGGAGCAAAGGAAAAAGGCGGGAAATAGCAGACCGTCTAAAGGCTTTTAATTATTAAGTGCGGTTTTATTAATGGTAAAGGGACTATTTAAAAAGAGCTTGCTTTTTTGGAACCTGTTGCCATCTTTGACATGATGGCAACAGGTTCCGGTTTTAAGGGAAAAAGCGCGCATTTGCAATTTCCGGAGCAGGTCCAAACAAATAGAAAATCGTATTATAAAGCAAAAAGGACGATGGAGTTGGAATGAATGACAGCAAAAAAAACTGTAAACAATTGCGGCGCCCCAATGTTATATAAAGCCTTCGCCATACTTGAAGCAATTGCCGCTGACCAGCAAAAACTGGGAATTAGTGATCTTGCCCGTAAGTTAAATATGTCCAAAAGTACAGTGCACGGAATTGTCCAGGCTTTCCTTGATCTGGGAGTTATAACGCAGGAACCCAATAAAAAATTTAGACTGGGCCCGACTCTTATTGAGCTGGGTAAAAAAGCCCTTGCCGGCGATGATTTAAGGTTTTTGCTACGCCCATTTTTGGAAGAATTATATGCTGAGTTTGAAGAAACCGTTTTTTTGGGCACTTCTGACGGGAAAATAGTAACCATAATTGATAAAGTTGACAGTCCCTCCGGTCTAAAGATTTCAGCGCCGGTCGGCAGCAGATTATCCCTTCTGGCGGGAGCTACAGGAAAAGTTTTTTTATCTGCCCTCTCAGACCAGGAATTGGAAAGCTTTCTAAGGGATAGACTGCCAAAATATACTGAAAAGTCTATTACCGACAAAGCGAAATACATTGAAGAACTTAAAAAGGTAAGAGAGCAGGGTTATGCTACGGATTTTGAAGAATACATGCAAGGAGTTAACGCTGTTTGTGTCCCTATTATGGGCATGTATGGACAGATTTCTGCAGCTGTTTGGATGGTGGGGTTTTCCAATAGCTTAAACAAAGAGAAAATATCCCGCGCCATAGCAGCCATGACCCGCAAAACAAAATAAAAGATTGCGGCCTTGAGAGACACCCTGCGCGTGGTCATTTAACTACACCGACGGGGGGGCGGCTCCGGGAAACATGATTAATGTACTTGCCCGCAACCTTTACTATAATCAGACACCTCCATAATCTGTCCAAGAATTAACGAGCATGTTCATCAGCCGGTGACTTGGACGGCTGCTCTAGACAAATTTGGTAGTGACAAATTGCCACTACCAAGTTGAACAAACAATTAAATAGCTGCCATTTTATTTTACTATGGAATGATTACTAAGCCCTGTTATCCAGCGTGCTTGTTGGCAGTGTATGCATTTAAACATTCCACATCCAGTCTCGAAAATAACAACTGCTTGAAATGTTGTGCTTCCGCACGAATGACAACTATCGTTAAGGTCTACTTCAACAATATCGCCTGCCCCCACCGGCTCCTGCCGCTTCCCGGGTTCTTTCTTCTTGACAGAATTCTGTAGTTCAAAGCTTTTTCTTTTGCAGACTGTTTCCAAAAGTTTTATTCTAAGATCTTCTGGTAAATCTCCTACAACCCCTATCTTCCCATTCCCTGACAAGAATGTCGCGCTAAAGTAAATATTGGTAAAGATCAATAGAAAAACTATAAACCCGCTTTCAACAACCTAAATATTACCAATTACGCTAGTTTAAACTAGAAACTTGAATATATGAAAAATATTTTCAAAAATAGTGTTATTTACCATATTTTACCTTGTACTTTCCTCCCATATGTTGTATGGTAATA
>JAAYFF010000051.1 GCA_012728375.1 Bacillota bacterium
CGCCTTTAAGATTATGCTCAATATATTCTTTAACCTCCTCTTTTTCCAGGGGCTCCATGACGTAGCGCATAATAATACGCTGATTTAAGGGCTGTGATTGTACGACATCAAGCCTTTGCTTAAGAGATGGCAGGCCGGATAACACCAGCACAAAAGGATTTAAAGAATCCATCATAAAATTAAAAAGCAGCCCCAAATCCGTCAACATTTTTGCATTTGCCAGGTGCATCTCATCCATAATGAAAACAGGCGTAATTCTTTTATCCTTAAACAGAGAAAGCACCCTTTTCTGAAGCTGTTCAAAAAGATCGATTTTCCTAAACCGGGGCTCTTCTCCTAAACCCAGGACCAGCCCCCGGTAAAAATCCATCACTGTTCCCGTGGACAGCGGAAAATAAATCACCTTAAACAAAGCACTGTTCAGGCTGGAGGCGAAGGATTTAAGCACAAAAGTTTTACCTGCACCGGGCTCTCCGACTAGAAGTCCCATGCCCCGGGTCTTCTGCAGATATTCCAGCCTGGCCCTGGCTTCACCAAAGCTCTTGGAGACAAAATAATTAGCGTTTTCCTTAGAAAAAGGGATACGGCTCAGGGAATAAAAAGCCCTGTACATCAGTCATCCCCCCCTTTAAACAGTTCAGCAAAACAAAGGGGCGGTTTCTCCCTTTTAACCCGGGCATTATCGGCCATATTCACAGCTTTGGCTTCAGCTACCTGTTTACCATCAGAGAAAACGTAGACCTTTTGAAGCTCCTCATCATGGCGCAGCTCGATTTTTTGCCCGATGTAGACCGGGGGCACCTCGAAAAGACTGTTTTTAAGGGAAACTGTACCGTCATGTCGGACTTTCCGATACTCCCGCTTTAAAAAGAGCAGCTTCAAAGAGCCGGGATCTTCTACCATCTTCACCTGGCTTACCTGGGAGAGATATTTATCAAGCGGTGTCATATTAATTCCTAAGTGCATCTTACGATGGTATTCTTTCTCCAGCCATTCCCAGAAGAAGGCATTTAGCTCATCAAGACCTGTTATTCCTTTTTCCCGGAAAAGAGGCATGAAGCGGAGCTTTATATTAGCAAACAAGCGCTCTATTTTCCCTTTCGCAGCAGGATCATAAGGACGGGTGTGCACTAAAGTTATCCCTAAAGAAGCACAGGCCAGGTGGAATTGATCTGAACGAAATATTTTTCCATTATCGGCGTAGACCATCCTGGGGTAACCCCTTCTTAAAAGCGCTTCTTCAAAAACGCGCATCAGATCTTCGCTTTTCTCCGTAAATGAGAACCTGGCCGCCGGGACAATGCGGCTGCAGTCGTCTATGAAGGCTAAAAGGTACGTAGGCCTTTTTTTACCGCCATCTTTCAGGTAAGGTCCATGAGAGCTGTCGGTCTGCCAGAGGATATTGACAGTATCATAAGCGAATCTTTTTCTCTCCGGCTCCTTGCGCTTTTCTTTGCCCAACAGTTCATGCTTTTTCAGCAGGCGGTAGATAGTGGAGTAGGAGAAGTCAGTTTTCATAATCATGCCCTTTTCTACCAGCAAATTGTAAAACATGGAAACCGGCAGGTCTCTTCTTTCCCGTCTCAAATCTAAAATGGGTTCCTGAAGTTCTAAAGGGATGATACGGCTTCGGCCCTTGTCTGAACGTTGCTTGGGTTTTAAACCGTCAAAGCCTTCTTTTTTGTAGATTCTCAGCCACTCATCGACCGTGTTTCTACTGTACTCCTTGGCACCCCAATAAGGTACCTGATGTACCCGGCTGCAGATCTCGGCTAAATAATCGCTCTTTGAACCGGACTGGTTGTTCAAAAGGGGTGCAATGAGGCCATAGCGGAACAAAGCAATGTTCTCTCTGTCTTTTTCCTGCATGGATTTCACTCCCGATACTTGATTTGTAGGTTAACCAGTTAACTTAAAACCATTTTACAGCACCGGATAGGGCTTATCCATGCAAAGGTTATGTGGTATGTATTTTACTTCCCCCAAGCCAATTTTTATGGTAGAATTAATTTGCCATAAAATTGCGGTTGAAATGATCATAGAACCTTTTGGCGAGGGTTTTAGCTTTGGGAAAAGCGCCGATCATCTCCAGCAGTTTTATGGCCTTATTTTTTTCCGGCACTATTCCCCTGTAACCCTTATCTCGGAAGAAGGCACTAATCAGGTTTAAATTTCTTAAGAACCTTCTCCGGTAAAACTGTAGCAGCTGATGGTAGACCTTGCTTGTGCATTTGAGAAAGTACTCCCTCAGGCACTCCAGGACAAACTCCAGGGAATGCTGAAAATATGGGAGTAGGAAGTCAGGTAATATGGAAAATGTTTTGTCACAGGATAGACATCGAAATCTTAGGATGGGTATGCGGAAATACTGATGAAAAAACACGGCATATCTCCAGTAAAAACCGTGCCTTATGAAAAGGCGATATCGTAATTTTAGTGGATACGGACACATCCAAGGAGAATGTAAGCCGCGCCGCTAAGTCTCAAGGATGGAAAGTCACCGAAATTCAACCGGAAGGCGATGGCTATAGAATTACCATAAGAAATGAAACTGAGATAGGAAAGTAAGGCAGAAATGTTTAAAAGCCTTAGGAAAAAGAACCCCGGTCCTGGTTTACAGAACTAGGGCCGGGGTATACTGGTTTTTGAAAATCCCACTGAAGTTATCAGAACAAAAAAGGGCGAGTTTTTTAAGCAACTGATCACTGATAATCTATATTTTCCCTGAAAGAACCATATTCGCCCTTCTTGATATGGAGAAGCTTAACCTGCCGTTTCCCAGTTTCATTTTATAAAGGAATCTTGCGTACCAACGGAATCTTGCGTACCAACGGCCATTTATCATAAAAAGTATTGAAGAAAAGAAAAGTCATCAAAAAAGCAAACTGTCCAGCTAAAACACCCATTGTTGGATAGCCTAATCCTAAATTATTGGCTCCAAAAGGAATTAGGGTAAAGGTTTTTTGCCAAATAATTCCCATAACGCTACCAAGAATAACCCATATTAAAAACCTAATAAGAATTCTTGCTGCCGTATTAGGAACAATTTCAGCGCTTGGATAGTCTTCAAACAAGTGATGCCAGCACAGAATGGTGACTACCCATGAAAGGATAAAAGAAGCTACTACTAAATCAATGGGGGCATCCGGAAGAAGATTTAATGGTGCAATAATTCCCCGTACAATTGGCGGTACAATGAAGCCAGCAGCCAGAGCAATTATAAAACCGACAATCCCCATGAAAGGTTGTTTTTGGGCAAATAGTTTCATTGGATAACCTTCACCGCCTTCAGCCGGGATAAGAAAGAAGAAAATATACGCCTGGCAAAATGCTACCCAGCTAGCCCAGGAGCCTCTTGGTACATTAATAATTTGTTGTCCTTCAATCGTTAGTGGCATAAAACTGGGTATAATCGTGGCTATCCAAACTATCACAACAGCCAAAAAGCTAAAGAAGAAAACACCCCAGCTTTCAAAAGGCTGCTTGGAAGTACCGGCAAAAGGCCATTTTTGAAGCAACGCAGCAAAAGGTATTTGGGCCATAATAACCGGCAAGGCAAGAAAATTGGCAGCTTCCCATCCTATAATGGCCAATGATACTTCTTCGGCTGTCTTAGGTGTAAGCATTAAGGCTAAATTAAACGGCTTCCACCAGATGCCAATAAAACCGATTATTATAAAATAAGCTAATGCACCAGCGATCAAAGCTACAATCGTGTACCAAATACCTGCATATGGCTGTTTCGAGGTAAACGCAGTTTTGCCATAGTTACCCATAATTATACTCATCCAAATCCAGGAATTAATTCCCATCCAAAAAAAGCTGCCTTCCACCATGACAGTAATCAACTTGCTTGCCTGCGCTGGATCCGAAGCAGCCAGCCCGGGCTCTGCTAAAACGCTAAAAACAGAACTAAAAAACATGGACCATAAAGGCCAAAAAATACATGCTAAAACAAAGCAAAGAACACATGACATAAAACCAGTAGCAAGTTGGGATTTAAAGGTTTTTTTTACAATAAATTCCTCCATATCATTCATCCTCCTTTAAAAATTTTTTTTGCCTGAAAGAGCCATGCTAGGTTCTTTACTAATTTGTTTGGCGAAGTTTAAACCGCTGAATTTTTCCGGTTGCGCTCTTTGGCAGCTCAGATACTATCTCAATCCAACGGGGATATTTATATTTTGCCAGCCTCTCCAGTGTCCATTTCTTAAGCTCCTCAATCAAATCCTCTGAACCCGCATAATCACTTTTCGGCACAACAAAAGCTTTGGGTTTAATTAACTCTTTTTCATCAGGGTGTCCTACTACCGCGCATTCCAATACAGCTGGATGCTGAAGCAAACAACCCTCAACTTCTACCGGCGAAACCCAGATTCCCCCTACCTTAATCATGTCGTCACTTCTACCAGCACACCAGTAATAGCCCTCCTCATCAACGTAAATATTTTGGCATTTTTTTGCGATGCCCGCAAATTGACCTCTCTGATTTTTAACCCTGGACAAAAACAATAACCAAATTTAGCTGATTCCCAACATCAGTTTTCACCTTCTTTTGCAATAATATTTGTTTTAAAATTCCCTCTCGGTAAAAATATTTTAATAATTGCCCTAACCCGCCAACTTGAATAGTTCCAATTATCTTATTATTTATTACAAAATTAATGCCAATTACAATGTACCTCTTAAGAACACCGATGCCTGCTACAATACAAACAGACAGCGAATTAACTGCCACAAAGTATAAAGTATTCATTTCTGAAATTTTCCAGTAAATTAATTGCATAACTGAATACTTTAGATAAATGTTACCATTTTTTCAATGCTTGCCTTAGCGTTATTTATGACTGATAGCAAAAAGATACAGCCTTAAGTACGCTTAATAATTTTTAATCACTTGCCTGGAGCAAATTCTGACTGCCACGTTTGAAAACCGCAGCAAACCTTCCCGAATCCCGCGCACCGCTGCCCATTAAAAAACTCACGGAGCAAACCCCGCGATTTGTAAAGTTCTACTACCAAGCTTTTGCTGTATTATCGAAACTCTGCAAAAAGATAATCCCCCGGCCATACTAAATCAGTTCCGGCGGTAAATAAGTTCAACAAAATACACTGAGGTTTTGTTCTTTCAATTTTCTTGAAAGGCTAGAAAAGCTAATACCAAGCATTTCTGCCGCTTGTTTTTGGTTTTTGCTCTGTTCCATCGCCTTATTGATTACAGCCATTTCAAATTCCCTGGTCATCTCTTTCAAGGGAGCAATTTCATGAACTGTAAACAGCTCTTTGTGCTCAGAAAAATAAAGATACTGAAAAGGAAGATCCGTTATTTTGATAATATTATCCTTGGATACAATTAATAACCGCTCAACTAAATTGGCCAACTCCCTTACATTCCCCGGCCAAGGATACCAATATAAATGTTTAATCAGCTCCTGGCTAAACTCTTTATTTTTTAAAGCATACCTTTGTTGAAATTTATTTTTAAAGTACGAAAAAAACATTGGTATTTCAACCATACGATTTCGCAGGGGGGGGATTGCTACGGGAATAACATTAAGGCGGTAGTATAAATCTTCACGAAATTTTCCTTCGTCCACCATTTTCTTGAGATCCCTGTTCGTTGCAGCAACAATGCGTACATCTACAGGCCTGGCCTCTGTACTTCCAACCCTAAATATTTTTTTATCCTGCAATACACTTAATAATTTAGGTTGTATTTCCAGGGATAATTCAGCTACCTCATCGAGGAAAAGGGTTCCCTTGTGTGCAAGCTCAAAATAACCTGTCTTGCCTTTTTTTAATGCACCGGTAAATGAACCCGGTTCATAACCGAAAAGTTCAGATTCAAATAGATTTGCGGGTATGGCGGCACAGTTTATTTCAACAAAAGGACCTCCTTTTCTTTCACTGCGATCGTGGATAAGATGAGCGAACAGTTCCTTTCCTACGCCTGTTTCACCCTGAAGCAACACCGTGGATTCAACTTTGCTTAAATTAATCGTCAGATTTATTATTTCCTCCATGACATTACTGCAATATGCAAGTTCATAATTGTAGTTCTCACCTTTTATTTTTATAATTTTATAAGCACTTTCTAATCTATTATTTCTGTTTTGGTATAAAGAATAGTATCTCCTTTTATCGCGTGATAAGCTTGAGTTGTCTCTAATATTACAGATAACACATTCCAAAGCCCCTTCATAATCAAAAACAGGCGCTGAGGTTGCAATTACACTGTTGCCAACAGCGCTTTTTACTTCCCCAGTCACCATGCTCTTTTTTTGAATAGCCTCCAAGGCCGTAGATCTATTAATTAAATTCTTCTTTAACAAGTTATCCAGGCTTTTATACTTGACCATATTGAAGCCTATCAAGGGATCGGTTGCCGGATTACAATAGAGAAGCTTCCCTTTGGCATCAGAGATAAAGAAACCATCGTTAGATACATCCAGTAAGCCAGTTAAATTAACGGCTCCTTTAATTTCCATAGGTTTCTCCACCCCACCTCAGCAATCAATTAATTAATAGATATTTATATAATTGCATTATATATAATTAAATTATAAGCTAAACTTGCAGAAGCATTTATGTAGATATTTTACCACTATAGGGATAATGAGCTCAATTGAAAATATTTTTAATTCTCTTAATTACTATAACATAGAAATTTATATAAATCAATCCCGTTATAGGACAACCCCGGTTTAGCTTCCAGTACGGCTCAATAATGGATGTTAATGGATGTTTTAAGGGTTGTCCTTTTATTATCATTAATGGAGAATGTCAAGTAATTTTTTCTCCGTTTTTTCATAGTATATGCTTTGCTTGTATTCTTCTCTTTTTAGTAAAGAATTTTTCAAAGCATTTTCTAATGCATTATATCTTTTAATGCTTTGTGGCTAAAATTATTGTAATTATCTATAAAAGCATACGCTCTCATTAAGAATATCTATTTCCCCCATTCAATAAATGGCACTATACTATTAATGTAACATATTTTGTAACTGCTCAGCTATGTGCAGGATTGTCACCCTGAGCGTTAGCGAAGGATCTTGGCTCTTCTCTGCTTTCAGAGTGACAAGTCATTTTTCATACTGTGGTTTTTTTACACACCTGCCGTTTCCTATGCCTGTTTATGTTTTGCTCTGAGTAGTTCCATATTTTTATGATTTCCAAATTACTTTTAGGTGGTGGTAGTTAATGATGAAAAACATATTAGCAACCAAGTGAGGTATTGTCATCGTTGGTATTGTAATCGGTATTTTAGCTCCATTGCTGCAGCTATGGGGCAACCCTGCGAATATGGGTATTTGCGTGGCTTGCTTTGTACGTGATATTACAGGTGCGCTCGGCCTGCACAGGGCCCCTGTGGTACAGTATCTGCGCCCGGAAATTATTGGCTTTGTTCTGGGATCTTTTGCTGCGGCATATCTGTTCAAGGAATTCAGGCCACGGCTGGGTTCCGCTCCTATTGTTAGGTTTATCCTGGGCGCCTTCGCCATGATTGGGGCCCTTATATTCCTCGGCTGCCCGTGGCGAGCGTTGCTTCGCCTCGCCGGGGGTGACTGGAACGCTGTGCTGGGCCTGCTTGGCCTTGCTGCAGGAATCTGGATCGGAACGAGATTTCTTATGAGTGGATACAATTTGGGAGCCACTCATAAGACCTATACGTCGGTGGGATGGATTTTTCCCATTATTATGGCAGGTTTGCTAATCTTAATGCTCCTTAATCCGAAGATTCCGGGTAAACCCCAGAGCGGTATTCTTTTCTACAGTGTAGAAGGCCCGGGCTCCATGTACGCCCCTCTCATCATTTCCCTGATTATAGGTCTTATAATAGGTTTTCTGGCACAGAGGAGCCGATTTTGCACCATGGGTGCCATCCGTGACTTAATTCTATTCAAACAGACCCATCTATTTACAGGAATCATCAGCCTGGCCGTCGCCGCATTTGTTACGAACCTGGCAATCAATCAGTTTAACCCCAGTTTTGCCGGACAGCCTGTAGCCCATAGCATGCATTTCTGGAACTTTGCCGGTATGGCCCTTGCCGGCTTGGCATTCTCCCTGGCCGGTGGCTGTCCCGGTCGCCAACTTTTCTTATCCGGCGAAGGTGACGGCGACGCAGCAGTATTTGTAATTGGAATGATTGCGGGCGCGGCCTTTGCCCACAATTTTGGGCTGGCCAGCTCTGCTGCAGGAGCCACACCGGGGGGGGATGGTCGCAGTTGTTATTGGGCTGGTAGCCTGTCTGTTGATCGGGTTTACCATGCGAGAAAGAGACTGTCGGAGAATAGCCTCCTAATATATGGTAATACCCTATATTCAGCATATAAAGACTGTATAAGGGGATAGCACCTTGAAATATTAAGCAATTAGTTCATATTCTTGTAATTCCTTGTAAAGCCTCCATGTTTATGCTATAATTAAGCCATACCACACCAGCGGGAGGTCTTAGCATGGGCAAAATTCGATTCAAAGACTTTGGCCAACTTGATTTTTGGAGCGAGCAGATCTTTAAAGAGATGCCGCCGGATACATTCTTGGATGCCGTAGATAAAAACATTGATTTTATTTTTGCCGATACCATCTGTGAACCTTTTTATTCACATCTGGGACAACACGCCTATGCCCCGTCGATGATACTCAAGATCCACTTTTTGCACGCCTACTTCAACTGTCATTTTTCAAATTAAACCCAGCTTTAAATTTCAAATTATAAGGAATCGATTTTCAGGTTTTTACGGCACTTTTTGCACATTATTTAAGGAAAAAATAACTGATTTTGCACATAATCACTTTATTCCGGTTTGTATTTTAAGAAGTAAAAAAATGCCGTGGA
>JAAYFF010000052.1 GCA_012728375.1 Bacillota bacterium
GCCACCTTTAAGGCGTCCGCTTCATTGATGTCATTAATAACAACCGCGGCTCCGTTTTGGGCAAGTTTAGCCGCAATTCCTGCCCCTATTCCATTGCCTGCTCCAGTGACGATGGCTATTCTTCCTGCAATGCCCATAGCTGATGTCTCCCAATCAAATCAAAAAAATAATCATACCAGAACCGCCGGTAATTTTATAAAATGGTATATACCAGTCAATTATTCTTCGACAAAATGCCTGGTTTATCCTCCCTTTGCCTTTGATGCCATGATACACGTTTTGTCTAAAAACTTAAACGGGAAAGCCGCCCGGCCTTCCCGTTTAATCTCAACCTTGGGAATGTATCGGTTTACATTTTTGCTATGGCTGCTGCTACTGATTCTTGAAGTTAGCTATTAATTTATCGCTTTCTTCATCAGCAATTAATGAGGCTGTTACCGTTACATCAGTGGAAAGATCCAAGCCTAAGCCTTGTAAATCAAGATCAATAAAGGTATACTCATCTTCTGATGCTACAAAAGCCCCGAAACTTTCAGTTTCTCCTAAATGATCTTTGATCACCAACTTGACCCAGCCTGTAAATGTCTCTGCAAATGTAATTTTTACATCAACCTCACTGGAATCAGGAATAGAAACTTCTGTTATCCCTGCTGGAGTAATGTCTACACCTTCAACTTCTATTAAAGCGGGCGTTTCCGGCTTACCACCCGGTGCAACCGGAACCGGCGGCTGACCGGCATTGGGTGGAGGATCTACCGGAAAAAAAGTTCTGTTCCCGGCCACAAACTCGGCGATGAGAAAGGCGTCATATGCCGTTAAAATTGAGCCGGCAGAACCCGAAACCTTTCCGGCTGCGAGGACAAAATCATCGACAATTGAAAATTTACCGACTGCTGCACGTAAAACATACATAACATCGCTGATGTCTACTTTATCGTCCCCGTTAATATCGCCATACGCACGATGCACTGTGATTATGCCGTAATAAGGTTTATTACCGATATCGGCATAAGACATATTAGCATCTTCCACTAGTATCGACCCTGTTACATCATCCCCCGCAACGGTTGCAGCTTCTTCTACTGTTACGTGAAAATCCAATGTTACTGGGACGGTTTTTTCTTCTGCTGTATGCTCAACAGTAATGTTAAATAATTGCCCGTCTTTCAGGTTCGCACAGTTAATGACACCGACATTGGCTTCTTTTTTATCGTCTGCAATTTGCTTATGCCACGTGGCTCCGGAAGGAAAATCCTTGCCTATTGATAAATCAGTTATTGTGACTTGTTTGGTTGGATCACTAGAATTAACTTTAATATTCAGTCGCAGTGCTGCCATATTATTCGGAAAACCGCTGACAGTAATGGGCAGGGTAACTTCTTGGTTCAGTCTCCTGTCTCTGCCAACAGTAATAATTGCGGCGTCTGCTGTTGCCGGAAAAATGACCGAACAGGCAAAAAACGCCAGCATTAACGTCAACAACAGTCCTTTTTTCTGAAAGAAAGTTCTGCACTTCTTTTTATCCATACAGCTACAACATCCTCCTCAATAAAATATTTAAAGCTGAAGCTCAAGTAATTTCATAATCAGCTCGTTGCAAAATTCTTTTCAGTTAGGCAGAACAGTTACAGTACACACGGCAACATATTCACCTTCCTCCGTAGTGGCGGTAATGACTGTGTTTCCTTCCTTCAGGGGAGCCACAACCCCCCGCCCGACGGCATTTTTATGCACCGATGCAACGCCCGCGTTGCTGGATTTCCAGGTAATATTTTTGTTTGTGGCTGTTTCCGGGCTTATATACGCGGTTAAAACCGCAGGCCTCCCCCCTGCCACCAGCGTCAAGGTAGAGGTATTAAAGGAAATCCCCGTTACAGGAATATGGGCCTGTTTTACCGTTACCTTGCAGGTATCCACAAAATTGCCCTCCTCTGTGGCGGCAATAATAATGGCAGTCCCCGGGTTAACGGCGGAGACAACTGCTTCAGTATCGCTTGATTTGGACACTCCGGCAACGGAAGGAAAAGTGGAACTCCATACAATATTCTTATTAACGGCATTTTCCGGAAACACTTCAGCGGCAATCGTCTCTGCTTCACCCTGTTCCAAAATCAGCTCCCTCGTCTCCAGGGCAATCCCGCTGACCGAAGCCAGGGATATACTGATCACCTGCTGCCGGGCATCCCAATCAACCTGCGAGCCCAGGCTTTCGGCAAAAAACCACGCGGGAACCATGGTCGTTCCGTTAATGAGGCGGGGCGCCACGTTTAAAATAACCTTCTCATCGTTGACTATGGCCATTCCGTTTTCCAACTGCAGCTCAACTTTAATGCTGCCCCTGGAAGCGGAAACCGTGTTAGTTTTTTTATCCCAGTAAATGGATGCGCCCAGAAATTCATAGATGGGCCGGAAAGGAAGGAAAGTGGTTTCACCAACGCGGACCGGCGGCTGCGGCAAGGAAAGAAATTTCTCGTTGATCTTCACCCTGATGCCCGCTCCCGCCAAGGCTGCAGCAGGAAAAATCAGCGCGCTCGTTATCAGCAGCACCATTGAAAAAATGAGCAGCACTCTGAAATACTTTTTCATAGGGATCCTCCTAAAATACTGAACTTTCCTTTACGAAAATTCCCAAATAAAAAGTTGAAAATATTTAAAAGCGTATTATATCAATGCTCCTGCTTGCCTCATCCCACAAAGTATCAGCTCCCAGGATAGCGCTGATAAAGCGTAGGGGTACAAAGGTCGTGCCCTTTACTATAACCGCGGCACAGTCAAGCTCTTCTTCAACCCCGTTCACCAGCGCGGAAGGAGTATTGATAGTAAGCAAAATAACCTGCCGGTTATCTTCGATCCTGACCTGATTTGTCTCCTGCAGCCAGGATACCTTTGCCCCGAAGTGCTCGCCGACAAACCGGACCGGGACCATGGTCCGCCCTTCCTTAAGAAAAGGTGCGGCGTTAAGGGTCACCTGGCTTCCGTTCACCAGTGCTTCGGCGCTGCCGATCTGCAGATGTATTTTACCTGCAAGATCTCCGCTTGCCGACTCCTCTCCCTTAACCCTGAAGGGAAGAAAACTTCCGTCAGCCCTTATCAGCTCTACTTTAGTAAAATGTAACGTCAGGGGCTGCTCCTTTTCCCCCAGAAAGGTTATCTTAAGTAAAAGTCCGTCCGCGCCCTTTTTGCCTGCTCCAACAGGATCAACCCAGGCAATTTTAATAACCCCCGCTTCCTTCAGGTTCGACTCTAACAAAACACCTTCCGGCAGCTCCTCCGCAGAGACGTCCTTGGCATTAAAAAGCGCGGGGTCATAAGCAAGCTCCAGATGCCCCGCAGCCAGGTCTCCCGGATTGTTGTAAAGGAATATTCCGGCTGTAACCGAATTGTGCCCCCTTTCCTCTAAAACCGCTGTTTCGATCTCCACAGGATTTTCAGCACAATTCCCGGCCTCCGGAAATGCTGCCGCGGGAAAGAATAATACGAAGGCCAAAATTAGGCGAAGCATCCTGCTGCTGCGCACACCTTTTATTTTTTTTGCCTGCATCCAGCTCACCTCCGTCCCGGCATTTTATAAACAGTAAGAAAATATTTATCTGAAGACTTCCCGGAGGAGTTCACATAAAATGAGATCTCATTTGTACCGGAAGTCAGGGGAATTGATTTTACAATAGAGGGGGAATGCCTGGTATTGTTGATATAAAGGGTATCCCCCGAGGCATTTAAACTGACCAGTAAATTTATCGAGTTGATACTGCTGTCTATAACCATCGTATAGGGCATATTCTCAGGGCCAAGAATCACTTCCATGCTTCCCTGGGTTATCCTCAAACTTTTAAATGTAACCCGGTCGTAGTACCCGTAAGCGCTCCCGGAGCCATCGTAAAGATAGGGCACCTGGTAATTCTCATCAATAACCCAAAGGGTAAAGGCTTTTTCCGCCCACTCGCCATTATTGGTCACCCTGAGGGTAAAATCATATTTCCCGACGCTTCCCGGCGTGCCGGAAATGTTCCCGCTGCTGCCCAGGGTCAACCCCGGCGGCAGGCTTCCGCTTTTTCTTTCCCAGGTATAGTTGTTGCCCGTTCCGCCGGTTGCTGCAAGTGAACAGCTGTAATAGGTGCCCCTATAGGCATAAGGAAGGGTAGATGCTGTGCTGATGCTCACATTGCCCGATGAAGACCCTCCTGAGGGAGAGCCGTTTCCACCCGAAGGAGATGAAGACCCTCCTGAGGGAGAGCCGCTTCCGCCCGTAGAAATTGTTCCGGAAACATTATTGCTGCTAATTTTATCGGCAAAAGTATTAACGAGCACCAGATCTTTCAGCTCAAGGGTTGTGCTCCCGGACGATTTGACCTGAAAAGCAATGCGGCACAGGACACCGTTTTCCTTAATTTCATCAAAACTGCCCCCTACAACCCTGATCCTGCCGTTTGCAGCATCTTTCAAGTTTTTCGTAAATATCCCTGGCGGCAGCACGTTCCCGGCAGTCACATCGATGGCCTCCACAATCTGCGGATCGTATTCGAGGTCAAACTGAAACCCGGCTGCCCCGGAGGGATTTGTAATGCTCACAGCTACCTCCACCGTGCTGTTGACTTTGGCATCGCTGATAGAGTCAATGCTGACAGTTGCCTGGGCTTGAACTGCCCGGGGAAGCAAAAATCCCTGAAGAAAAAAAAGTGCCAGGATGAAAAGAATAATTTGCAATGTCCTGCGGTGCAGTGTTTCAGCCATTTACTCACCTCCTTCTACGCACCGTTCATGAAAGACCTTAACTTCTTCCGCATTTTTAAAGCATGCGGCAGCATTTCCCTAAAATATTTATCGGCTGATTGTAAGGCTGGTAAAGCCCGGAAGCGCAAAAAAAGGCACGCAAAGCGCTCCTTTCTAAATTGTCTCAATTTCATAACATTTGCGGGTAGACAGAAATTTTAAAATATTTATTAACCATACCCGTTTAAGAACGAAATAAGGGAGCGGGAAAAAACTAATCCACAGCAGCGGAAATTATACCGGAAAACTTGATTTAAGTTTCAACTTACTTCCTCCAAAACCTTGATGATAAACTTGAGGTATTGCTTTTCCTCCCGGGGAAGAGATTTCAAGCGCAGCGAGATTTGTTTTCCTGCATGGAGAGAAATATTGCGGCGGTAGCGGCTGACCAGCCCCCAGAGCTGTTTGGTCTCGATGTTTTTATCTGCTCGAAAGCGGACGAGGATCTGCTCCTTTTGCTGCTCAATGCTGTCAATGCCTTTTTCCCGGGCAAGCTGCTTGAGGCGCATAACCAGGATCAGGTTTTCCACCGGAGGCTGCAGACGGCCGTAGCGATCCCTTAACTCGCTGATCATATCTTTTAATTCTTCTTTACTTTCCAGCGTGGCAATACGCCGGTAAAGCTCGATTTTTTGCTGTTGATTGGGCACATAGGATGAAGGCAGGAATGCATTGACCTGAAGATCGATGCGCGGTGCCGCCTCCTTGACTGTCACGGGCTCGCTTTTCCCCTTCATGGTTTCAATAGCCTGTTCCAGAAGAGAACAATACAGTTCATAACCCACAGCCATCATAAACCCGTGCTGCTCCGGCCCGAGGATATTTCCCGCGCCCCTTATCTCCATATCCCGCAGGGCAATCTTAAAACCGGATCCCAGCTGGGTAAACTCCTTGATAGCCTGCAGCCTTTTAACCGCGTCCTCGGTCATAACTTTATCTTTGCGGTAGGTAAGGTAGCAATATGCCAGCCTGTTGGAACGCCCTACCCGCCCGCGCAGCTGGTACAATTGGGCCAGTCCGAAAAAGTCGGCGTCATAGACCACCATGGTATTTACATTGGGTATATCCAACCCGGCTTCCACAATGGTCGTACAGAGCAGGATATCGTATTTTCCCTGCATAAATTCGTGCATGATCTTTTCCAGCTTATGCTCGGGCATCTGTCCGTGTCCAACGGCGATGCGGGCTTCAGGAAGAAGTTCCTGAAGTTTCTGGGCCCATTTCTCAATGGTCTGGATACGGTTGTAAATAAAATAGACCTGCCCTCCCCGGTTAAGCTCCCGCTGAATCGCTTCTTTAATCATATTGTGAGAGTATTCTACAACGTATGTTTGCACCGGATAGCGGTTTTCCGGCGGGGTATCGATAACGCTGAGATCCCTGGCTCCGGAAAGAGCCATATGCATAGTCCTGGGGATTGGAGTGGCGGTCATGCTGAGAACATCCACATCCTGGCGCATCATCTTCAATTTTTCCTTTTGACGAACGCCGAAACGGTGCTCTTCGTCAATAATGAGAAGGCCCAGATCATGGAAGGAGATATCTTTGGAGATGAGGCGGTGAGTCCCGATAACTATGTCGACAACGCCTGCTTTTAAGGCTTTAATAACCTCCCTTTGCTCTTTGGGGCTGCGAAACCGGCTCAGCAGGTCAATCTTGACGGGGAACCCCTTGAAACGCTCCATAAAATTCTCGTAATGCTGTTGGGCAAGTATTGTCGTCGGGACGAGAAAAGCCACCTGCTTCCCGTCCATGACCGCTTTAAAAGCCGCGCGCAAGGCCACCTCCGTTTTCCCGTACCCCACATCGCCGCAGAGAAGCCGGTCCATGGGGATGGGTTTTTCCATATCCCGCTTTACTTCTTCGATAGCGCGCAGCTGATCCGGCGTTTCTTCATAAGGAAAGCGGTCTTCGAAATCTTTTTGCCAGACATGATCAGGGGAAAAAGCAAAACCCTTTGTTGCTTCCCGGGCAGCATAAAGGGAAAGAAGTTCTCTGGCCAGTTCCTGCACCGACGCCTTGACTCTGTTTTTTACCCTGGCCCATTCCTGGCCTCCCAGGGAATGAATCCGCGGCGCGCTTCCCTCTCCTCCGGTATAGCGCTGGAGGAGATCCATCTGCTCAACGGGAAGGTAAAGCCTGTCTTCCCCGGCATATTTGATATAAAGGTAATCCCTGGTTACTCCATCCACATCCAGGGTGCGCATGCCCATATAACGCCCTATCCCGTGCTGCTCATGGACAACCAGGTCCCCTGTCTTCAGTTCCTGAAAATCCCTCAGCGCGCCCTTCCCCCTGGTTCTGGTCCAGGTTTTCTGCTTTCTGCGGCCGGGAATGATCTCCTTGTCTACCAGGACGACCAGGTTCAGAGAAGGGAAGAGAAACCCCCTTTCCAGGTTTCCTTTAATGATCATCAGGCGTTTGTCCACCCGGCGCTGCAACCTAGCCCTTTCCCGGGGTAAAACTACAGATAAGCGTTTTTTCTTCTCCTTCTGCTTTTGTTCCGGATTTTGCTCCAGCGCGGCCTCCATTTCCGTTGTCGCCAGTTTAAGCAGGTCCTCCCCGCGCTTTCCGGCAAAACACACGGGAAAATCGTGATCTTTCAGCAGCCTCTCTATCTCTTTCGCCCGTTCTTCCCCTTCGCACATGATAAATATTTCGTATCCTTCGTCCCACCAGCCCCTGACCTCTTCCTTGAACAGCTCCAGGCGCCCCATAAAGGAAGGTACCGGCCGCGCCGGAATATTGACAGTACCTGTAACCCTTACCAGCGGAAGTCTGCGGGAAAAAGTAGTTAAAGCCAGAATATTTAAAGCCGCGTTTTCAAAAATCTCTTTTATATCCAGGGACACTTCCACCTGTCCGGGCAATATTTCCCCCTGGAGGAGCAGCCCGGCCCGGTATTCGTGAATTTCTTTCTGCAGCGACTCCGCCGCGGCAAGGGTACTGTCCGGCTCGTCCCAGAAAAGCGTCCCTTCCTCGGGAAAATAATCTAAAAGTCCGGCAGTCTCAGGATAAAAATAAGAAATATATTGTTCCAGTCCCTCGCACTGCCCTTCATTTTCCAGTTTTACAAACCGTTCCTCCACCCTGGCCCTCAGCCTGTCGGCAGCTTCTTCCTGCCCCTTTCCCTGCAATTGCGCGGCAATTTCCCCAAACTCTTTCAACAAAGCCGCTTTCCCTCTATTTATCGCCTCGGAAGTTAAAATAACTTCCTGTGCGGGGAAAACGGTTAATCCGGAAATAAGCTCCAGGGACCGCTGGCTCTCAGGATCAAAATAGCGCAGGGATTCCACTTCCTCATCAAAAAAGGAGATGCGTACCGGCCATGGTGTGTGGTAAGGGAAAATATCTACAATATCTCCCCTGACCCCAAAAGAACCTTCAGTTTCCACCAGGTCGCATCTTTCATAGCCCATTTCAACTAATTTTTGTAAGAAAGCTTCCCGCTC
This sequence comes from Bacillota bacterium, assembly GCA_012728375.1. Classification (GTDB taxonomy): domain Bacteria; phylum Bacillota; class Dethiobacteria; order DTU022; family UBA8154; genus DUNV01. Next base: position 8,223 of record JAAYFF010000052.1, read on the forward strand.
TATCCTAATATCCGGCTGAAGTTTAATAAAGCTTGCCTTCCAGATCTTGGCCGGAAGCAGTTTGCCGAGCAAAGCAGCAACAGGCGCGACAACAAGAATTTTTTTCCCCAAAGCCAACCTTTCCAGAACTTTAATCCGCTGTTGGGGAATCTCCTTGCTTGTGGTCAGAATTTCTCCGGCATAAAAAAAATCCCTTGCCGGAAAAAGAAAAGTTTCCCCTGCGGGAAGAAAGCCGCTGATTTCCTCATAAATTTTTTCAGCACGGGACATATCTGCAGTGAGCACCAGCGAGGCAGAAGGCGAGGAAGCGTAGAGGGCAGCAATAAAAAAACTTCGCTGCGATCCTTCCATCCCCGTTACCAATCGAACGCTGGGGCCGGAAAGGGATTTTTGCAAAGCGAGGAAAGAAGGATCGTCATGCCATTTTTTTAGCAAGTAATGAGGCAATATTCAAAAAACCTCCCCTGTAAAAATAAATCCTCCAGCGAAACAAACTGGTGGACGAGGTTAAATTTCCTGCAATATGTGTTTTTTTTCACAATCAAAAAACAGAACTCTCTTCCCCTTCCGGAAAAATTTTATCGGAAAAGCAATGAGAGCAAATTGTATACAGAAGCAAACCCTGTTTCTCATTATACTTAATTATATCTTCCTTCTCCTGGAGCGTCAACGCATTTAGCCCCAATTTTTCAGGGTCAACTTCCTTAATCTCCACAGTTTCCTGGGGAAGCCCGCAAATATCACAGATATAAGTAACTTTCAATCTTTGCACCCCTTATGCGTACCCGGCTTGGAAAGCATTCGTGCGGCACCTGTATAATATATTCTGGCAGCGGCTGAAGAAAATTATACCGGTTGGTCGCCGAAAAGACAAAAAAAAGAGGCTCCTTTGCAGCCCCTTCTTTTCAGGGATTTTTGCCATTAAATCTGTTCATGGCTTCCCCAATACCTTTATGGATAAAAATCTCCGCAGCATCTGCCGCAGCGCGCACGGCCTTCAGAATTAAAGGCTTTTCATCCGGTTTAAAGGGAGAAAGAACATAAGAAATAACCTGCTGCTCCCTGACTTCCGTGCTTTCCTGCCCTTCGTTCCTTCCGATACCAAGACGCAGGCGGGGAAATCGTTCACTTCCGAGATGGGCAATAATCGAGCTAACCCCCTTGTGCCCTCCGCTTCCGCCGGCGGGGCGTAGGCGTATTTTCCCCGTGGGAAGATCCATATCATCGTAAATGATGAGCAAATTTTCCCGGGCAATGGAAAAATAGCGAAGGAGTCCGGCTACTGCGACGCCGCTTCTATTCATAAATGTCAGGGGCTTGGCCAGTATCAAGCTCGTCCCTGCCAGGGCAGTCCGGACATAACAGGCTTCAAACCCAACGTTATTCAGGCTGCTTCCGCACCGGGAGGCCAGCTCATCAATAACCAGAAAACCGGCATTGTGCCGGGTATACACATATTCTGGACCCGGATTCCCCAGACCGACCAATAAAAACATGGATAAACCTCCATTGCCGTTTTTTCCGACCGGCGGCCTCTGCCCTGGCAGTGACTGTAAGATTATTCTTCTCCTTCTTTTTCCGGCTGTTCAGCTGCTTCACCGGCATCTTCCGCTTCCGCGGGCACTTCTTCCACTTGGGAAGTTATCACCGAGGCAATAATCATATCGGCTTCTTCTACCAGCTCCACCCCTTCAGGCAGATTTAAAGAAGCAACTGTAAGGACATCGCCAACTTTCATTTCTTCAACAGGGACATCAATAAAATTGGGAATATCGCTTGGAAGACATTTGACCGCAATCTCCCTGAGCTGGATTTGGAAAACCCCGCCGTCTTTAATACCTTCCGGCTCTCCGATAAAATTCAGCGGCACTGACACCTCCAGCTTTTCATCCAGAGAAATACGGAGGAAGTCAACATGCAGAAGTAAATCTTTCTGCACCGGATGCCTGTGCAAATCTTTGATCATCACCGTCTCAACGGATGACCCATTTCCTCCCTTTATCTGAAGGTCCAGGATAACGTTGCTACCAGCTGAAGCAGCAAGAACCTTCCTCAGAGATTGCCCACTTAAGAATACTGATACAGCATCAGCTTTACGGCCGTAGATTACAGCGGGGACATACCCCTTTTCCCTCAGCTTTTTTTTACTTCCCTTCGACTCTTTAATTCTAGGCAATGCTTCAATTTTTACTCGTTCCATAGACGCCCGGCTCCGGGCCGGGTAAAACACCTCCTCTAAATTGGCAGATCCGGCGCTTCATCTTCCGAGCAGTTACGCGAGACGATTCCGCCGCCTACCTACTACCCACTACCCACTACCTACTACCCACTACCCACTACCTACTACCCACTACCCACTACCTATTCAAACAGTTCGCTTACCGACATTTCTCCATGTACGCGCTTGATAGCATCGCCGATCAGGCCTGCCACGGACAGCACGGTAATCTTTTCCATTTTAAGAGAATTTCGCAAAGGGATGGTATCGGTGACAACCAGCTCCCGGATCTCAGAATTTTGAATCCGCGTTTTCGCCGGTCCGGAAAGGACAGGGTGTGTACAGCAGGCATAGACTGAGATGGCACCCCTTTTCAGCAGTTCTTCCGCCCCCTGGACAATAGTTCCCCCGGTGTCGATCAGATCGTCGATCATGATCGCTTCCCTTCCCTCCACATCGCCGATAATATTCATCACTTCAGCCTCATTGGGTGCGGGTCGCCTTTTATCGATAATTGCCAGAGGCATACCGAGCCGGGCTGCCAGATCCCGGGCCCTGGTTACTCCTCCCAGATCCGGAGCAACGACCACGCCCTTCTGGATCTCCTTTTTTTTCATGTAACGGGCCAGTATAGGGATACCCAGGAGGTGATCCACCGGGATGTCAAAAAACCCCTGGATCTGCCCTGCGTGAAGATCCATGCACATGACCCTTTCCGCTCCGGCCCGGGAAATTAAATCAGCAACCAGCTTAGCCGTAATAGGGTCGCGGGCTTTCATTTTCCGATCTTGGCGGGCATAACCGTAATAAGGGATAACCGCGTTAATTCTCCCGGCAGATGCCCTCTTAAGGGCATCAATAAAAATAAGCAGCTCCAAAAGATGATCATTAACAGGATTACAGAGGGACTGTATAACAAAAACATCCTTTCCCCGAACGCTTTCCCCGATAGAAACAGCGGTTTCTCCATCGCTGAACCGGGTTATTTCGGAAAGTCCCAGGGGAATACCGATAAATGCAGCAACATTCTCAGCAAGATCTCTGTTTGAGGTTCCTGTAAAAATTTTTATTCCTTTTTTCGACGCCAAGGCTTATCCTCCTAATAATGGTTCTCCCACATCTTTTTTGGAGAAGATCACCAAAAGGTTTGATTTCTCTACAAAGTTCATTTTTTCCTGCTATTTCTCTTCTTTATTTCCAAGGAATTTCCTGGCAAGGCCGTCCCTGTTCTCCTGCCTGCTGCGGGAAATAGAAAGAGCATCAGCCGGCACATTTCTGGTGATAGTTGACCCGGCACCGATAAAAGCGCCCTTGCCAACCGTCAGGGGAGCCACCAGGTTACTGTTACAACCGATAAATGCCCCTTCTTCAATCACAGTCCGGTGTTTCTTTTTCCCGTCGTAATTGACGACAATACAACCGGCACCCATGTTTACACCTGATCCTATATTTGCGTCCCCCACATAACTGAGATGGGGAACCTTGCTTCCCCGGCCGATACTGCTGTTTTTTACTTCGACAAAATCCCCGATTTTTACCCCGGGACCAATTAGGCTCCCCGGGCGGATATTGGCGAAGGGGCCGACCTGAGCGCCCTCAGAAAGCCGGCTTTCCATGACAACGGACTGTCTGCAGACCACACCGGATTCCACCACGGTGTCCACCAGATGTGAGCCCGGCCCGAGACGGCATCCTTCTCCAACTTTCGTCTCCCCTTCAAGAATTGTCTGCGGGTATATAACTGTGTCCCTGGCCACTTCCACGCCTGCATCAATATACACGGAAGCCGGATCAATCATGGCCACGCCGGAGCGCATCAGTTTTTCATTAATCCTCCTCCGCATCACCGCTGCTGCCTCGGACAGCTGGACATGATCATTTATTCCCAGGGCAAAGCTTGGCTCCCCGGCTCGGTAGCCTTCTACCTGCAACCCCGCTCCCAGCAGCATGGGGATCAAGTCTGTCAGGTAGTATTCCCCTTTTTGAGAATTAATGGGCAAATTGGGAAGCAGCTTTTTTAACGGGCCCAGATCAAAACAATAGCTGCCCGTATTTATTTCCCGCACAGCCTTTTGTTTCTCGTCCGCATCCAGCTCTTCGACAATTTTTTCTACCCTGCCGGAGGGATCCCGGATAACCCGGCCGTATCCTGCAGGGTCTTCCAAAACCGCGGTAAGAACTGTCGCCGCGGCCTTGTTCTTACGGTGATGGGTAATGAGCCCGCCTAAAGTTGTTCCTTCCAGCAGGGGAGTATCGCCGCAAAGCACCAGAACTTCCCCCTGGTCCGGAAGGTAAGGCAATGCTTTTTGCAGGGCATGTCCCGTTCCCAACTGCCGATCCTGTCGGACATAAAGATATTTTTCCCCAAAATAGTCCCTTACCTGTTCTTCACCAAAACCGGTAACAATAACCTGTTTGTCCGTTACCTCCTGCGCGGCTGCCAAAACATGCCATAAAAGAGGTTTGCCGCATAAGCGGTGCAGGACTTTAGGCAACGAAGAGTTCATGCGCGTTCCCGCCCCTGCGGCTAAAATTACAGCCCAGGGTTTTTCCATCTTATTCTCCTCCCCCCTTGTTTAAAGCATACATTTTTCGGCGAATTATTTCCAAATCCGAAGGCTTATCCACATCAAAACCTATTTCCGGGTAGGAGCTGATCACCGCCTTGGCTTTGATCTGCAATAGGTTTGAAGCCCGTTCTTCCAGTTGGGAAAGAGATAAACGCTTCATCAGCAAGCCGAAAACAAACCCTGTCCCCAGAAGGGAAGCCATCTTAACAGGGTTTTTCCTGCATTCTAAAAATTTTTCTACACTGGGAGCTAAAGGCTCGATATGAGCGGGGTTAACCAGAAAAAGGTTTCCTCCTGTAAAAGTGCCCTCCTTCAGAATAATAAATGTCCGTTTTTCCCCCGGAAACATCTTCTCGCTTTCTTCCTTGGCAACAATAGGATAATAAAAATCATAATCTAAAGGAAGGCACTGCCGGATAAAATCCGTGACTGAAGCGGTAGATAACAGGGGAGTATCTGAGGAGCTGATCAGCAGGTAATTTTTCGTCCCCAAAAACCTGGCGGCCAGGACCAGGTTGCCCATCAGCGAATTGCTCTCGGGAAGGATCTCCACGGGGTACTCCCCCTTTAAAAACGATAATTCTTTTTCCGGCCCCACCAGAACGATCTTGTTGATCTCGTCTATCTGCCGGAAAACATCCAGAACGGTACGGACCATTTCCTTCCCGCCTATTTTTAAAAGTGCCTTATTGGCAACCCCTTCCTGACGGGCCAGTTCATTTTTTTCCCCACCGGCCAGAATCACACAATCAAACATTTGCATCACGCCTTTTTTGTTGCCGTGCATTATATGCTTTCAACATCTAAGAAGTTCCTTTAGTCTCCGTTAAAATGGTACTGTAACCTTTGTCCGCCAGCTCCCGGCAAGCCTCTGCAAGCTTCTCTTCATCGTATGAAAGGGCGAAAACGGTCGGCCCGCTTCCTGACAGCAGGGCAGTGAAACCATAATTTTTTCTTAATTTCTCTTTTAAAAGCAAAATTTTATGATCAAGAGAAAAAGCTGCTTCTTCCAGGTCATTGATCAGCAAATCCGGCAATCGAGAAAGCAGGCTTTCCTCCCTTTCCTCTTCCAAAGCCTTGACAAGTTCCCTTGTTTTATTCTTCCCAGCTTGTTTACCCGGAACCAGAGCGCCGTAAACCCGGCCCGCGGAAAGCATAAGATTTGCCGGAGATACCAGCAAAACCTTTGCCCGCGGAAGCGGAGGCAGAGGCCTTATTTGTTCACCCCGGCCCGTGGCCAGGGCTGTCCCGCCGCACAAAAAAAATGAAACATCAGAGCCCAAATCCGCGGCCATCTTGAAAAGCAATTCTTTCTTCAAGGGTACGCCCCAGAGAATTTGCAGACCCTTTAAAACAGCGGCCGCATTGCTGCTTCCGCCGCCAAGTCCGGCGGCTATGGGGATCCTTTTATGGAGTCTTATTTGAACTCCTCGCCCGGGGGCATATTCCTGAAAGCAGACAGCAGCTTTAAAGGCAAGGTTTCCCTGATCCGCAGGCAGGAGGGGATGATCACAAAAAAGCTCGATTCTCCCGTCCGGCAGCTCCTCAAGGTAAAGGCTGTCGGCAAGCTCAAGTTCCTGCAAAACGGTTTCTATCTGGTGAAAACCGTCGGGTCGCCGGTAAAGGACCTCCAGGGTCAGGTTGATTTTAGCATGAGACAATAATTCAAGACCCATTTTAATAATAACGCACCAGCCGCGGGTTGGGGGTAATCCCGGGTATACGGCCTCTCTTGGCCAAAGGACGGCCGTCTATTACTTTCAAATCCATTGTCATATCAATAGGATGGGCTGAAGAAATATAACTGCCGACACCAAAGGCATCAGCACCGGCTGCGGACAAAGCGGCAATTCGTTCCGGGTTTACACCTCCCGAAACAAAAATTTTCACCTTGTGAAAACCTTTTTGATCAAGGCGAGCCCTGATTTCCTGAACCAGGCCCTGGGTAACGCCGCCCCTTTCCCCGGGAGTATCCAGCCTCACGCCATCCAGCCGGTCCCCTAAGGCTTCCGCTACCCTGAGGGTTTCCTCAGCTTCATCCTTAAACGTATCCACTAAAATTATGCGCGGCGAACCTTCAGGCATCACCTGGTCATAAAGAAGAGCCGTCTTTACCGTATCTCCCATGATAAGAACCGCAGCATGGGGAACGGTCCCGATCGGCTCCCTGCCGAGAAGTTTAGCTCCAAGAATACAACTGCAATTATCCGCACCCCCGATAATAGACGCCCTCTCCATCACGGGCGCAACAGCCGGATGGAGATGGCGCGCCCCAAAACAATAAACGGGTTTTTGCCCGGCGGCTTTTTTACACTCCCAAGCTGCCGTAGCCCACCCGCTTGAACTGGCCAGTATTCCAAGGAGCGCTGTCTCGTACATGGCAAATTCATCATAGGGGCCGTCAATGCGCATAACAACTTCCTTGGCCTTTATTTCCTCTCCTTCGGGCACGGCCCAGAGGGAAACCTTCTTCCCCTGCAGCAAACGAACAGCCTCTTCGGTTCCGCAGAGTATACCGGACCTGGTGGTAAAAATTTCCGCCACCACGGGAGTATTTTCTCGGCCGGCATGAGATAAAAGTTCCCGGGTGCGTACAAAATAAAGGTCGGAAGTTGCCCCCTTAATTATTTCTTCATGGGTTGCGCTGTTAAATACTCGTCCCTCTTGTACCTTAAAGTTTTTAACATCTCTGACAGTCTTCAGCTCTTCCATATATTTTTTCCCTCCGAACCCAATACCATAGATCACCGGCCCGTTAAAAATCCGAAAGTTTCAAGCTGTTCCAGACCGGAGTAAGGCTTCCTTGAAGTATTCTGCATCATTTTATAAAATCCTTTTTGCGAATAAATTAAACTGACTTAAGTATAGTAAAGGGTATACCTTTAAAGGTATACCCTGCCTCCGCTAACGTCTTGGAGAGGAGACTGTCCGTTCCGCCCTTTCGATGGCCTTTCTTACCAAGTTTCCGCAATTTCGGGAGGTAACTTCTCCAAATCCTTCCCTGCGGACTGTTTCGCCAATACCCAGTTCTTCTGCCAGCTCGTATTTGAGAGCTTCGGACATTACACCGGGACGTCTACGACGAGGCATAAACCCTCAACTCCCTTAACAGTATTCGCGAAGGCTTTAATATTTTATGTGAAAATGTCAGAAATATAGATGTTATTTTTATCTTCATCCGGCATAAAAAAGGAATAGAAAGGTCATTCTTTTTGATAAATGGTATTATAGCTCTTGGTCAGCCCAAATCTGGCCGGGTTGTTGATATATTCCGCAGAACCGATCACCAGGAAACCGCCCCTTTTCAGGACTTCGGAAAAACGCCCAAGGAGAAACTCCTGTGTCTCCTGTTTAAAATAAATAAAAACATTGCGGCAAAGGATCATGTGACAATCCGGATAGGGAGGGTCAGTAAGAAGATTATGGTGTTTAAAAGTAACGGTTCTTTTGATTTCAGGAATTATGTGATAATCTTCCCCTTCAACTAAAAAATATTTATGGATAATTTCTTTCCGGGTTTTACCAAGCTGCTTGAGGAAATAGCTCCCTTTTTCAGCTATCTGTAAGGCCTGTTCATCTATGTCGCTGGCAATAATCTTAACCCTGTCAAGGGCTTTTAACATGTCCATTGCTATAGCCACGCTATAAGGCTCCGCACCGATGGAGCAGCCGGCACTCCAAATCTTGAGCGCACCTTGTTCCTTTTTTAATAGTTCGACAAAGATTTCCTCCTGCAGATGTTTATATACTTTTTCGTCGCGAAAGAATTCAGAAGTATTGATGGTCAGGTAATTTAAAAAAGCCTTCATGGCCGGCGGCGAGCCGGACAGATAGTCGAAAAAAAGCCTAAAATCAGGCTTATTTTTCCTCTGCATAAACTGCTTGATACGCCGCTCCATCTGTTTATCCTTGTACCTGTCCAGGTCCAGGCCGGTTTTTTTGTAAAAAGCAGCTTTAAAGAGACCATAATCCCAAGTATTCGGAGGCAAAGCTATCTCTCCTTCCCGTGTTCCCGGCTGAGCAGGTGCATAACGCTGCTGGCAATTTTATCCAGCGGAGCAATTTTATCGGCGGCACCTTTTTTTATTGCCGCCAGGGGCATACTGCTGATAACTGCAGTGGAGGGGTCCTGAACGATTGTTCTACCGCCATTTCTTTTTATCTGCGCCATTCCTTCAGCAATTTCCTCCCACATCCTGTCCAAGAATTGGTATTCCCAATTCTTTTAGCTTACTGATGACTGCAGCAATATTTTTTCTCCAATGCTGATACCTTTTTTTTGAAAATTGAAAAGCTGGCTGCCTCCGGCAATCTTTGCCCGGAGGTTTTTTCTTTCAGCACCCAAACTTTCCATTTTACCGATCAAAAGGGGAATGGCTGTATCTGCAAATTTTGCTTTATTAAAGGACTCATTCTTGTTTTGCAGCTTACTGTCGGCAAGAAGAATATGCGCCAGCCCACCTACCTTATTTACAGAATCATACAAGGCAATCCCCACGCATGAACCCAAGCCGACTGTCACAATAACTCCTTCATTTTTTTTAACAGCCAGATCGGCAATTTTTACTTTGATGGTGTTATCTTCCATATGATTACCTGAGCCCTAAAATCGAAAATATTTTCTCCAAGGCACCGCCATCGGGGAGAATGAGAATATTTCCATCTATCCGGCTTTCCATGGTTCTGATCGTCGTCCGCAGGAGAACCACTTCATCGTCAATGAGCTGATTTTCAGCCATTACGGTAGATATGATTGCACCGGACATATCCACGGCAATTTGCGGAGGGGACGGGAGAAGGTTAAGTCCCGTCATCAGAGAAACCGCATTTAAATAAGATCCCGTCAGAATATTCCCAACCTCGATAAGCACCGAAATGCCCATCTGGTCCAATCCCCCTTTTGTCCCCGGTATCAAATTTGTAATAAGGTTGGCCGCGCTGTCCAGGGAGAGAACAAAAAGAACGGTCAAATCAACATCCCCCGCAGCTTTAATATATACTCCTGCCACGGGGATCTCCTCTTCCCCCAGCGACTCCGGGGCATCCTGGAGAGGAACCAGTGTAGCCACGGGAATATCCATATTAATCTTCTCTTCTCCTAACAACTGGGAAAGAGAAGTCACCGCGTTCCCAATACCAATATTGGCCAGCTCTTTTAAAGCATCAAGCATGTTGTCATCAATTTTAAATGCATGCAAAAAGTGTCACCTCGAATCCTGAAGCTCTTTTTTGCTAACCAATAACTTTTTGCAGAGCTTCGACAATTCGATCGGGCTGGAACGGTTTGACGATAAAATCCTTTGCTCCTGAATTCAATGCTTCAATGACCAAGGCTTTCTGGCCCATTGCGCTGACCACAACAATTTTGGCGTCCGGATCTTTTTCCATAATCTTTTTTATGGCCGTAATACCATCCATATTGGGCATGGTAATATCCATGGTCACAAGATCGGGCTTGATGATCATATACTGTTCTACGGCCTGCACCCCATCCTCGGCTTCACCGGCTATTTCATACCCGTTCTTTACCAAAATATTGCGTAAAGTCATCCGCATAAAGGCAATATCATCAGTGATTAAAATTCTCTTTCCCAACATTAACCCTCCCATCTTCAAGCAATCCGGCAATATCTAAAATAAGAGTCACCCTCCCGTCTCCCAGTACTGTTGCTCCGGCAACCCCTTTGATATCATTAATAAAACTGCTCAGGGATTTGATGACAACCTCCTGCTGCCCCATAAGTTCATCGACTATGAAGCCGGCTTTTTTCTCCCCTGCCTGAACAACCACTACGGGATACACCTCCTGTTCCTCAAAAAAACCCATGCCGAGTTCTTCTTTTAAACAGTAAAGCGGCAGGACCTCTTCCCTTAACGTAATAACCTTGCCCTGCTGTATGGTTCTTATCTCGTGAGGTTCGACAAAAAGATTCTCCCGGATCGCCTCAATAGGAATAGCAAATACTTCTTCTCCGGCTCTCACCATTAATGTCCTGATAATCGCCAGGGTCAAAGGCAATCTTAGAATAAACTTAGATCCCTTTCCCTGCTCACTTTTAACTTCCACAGTACCGTTTAAAGCTTCTATGGATGTTTTCACCACATCCATGCCCACACCCCGCCCTGAAATATCCGTCACTTCCGCAGATGTGCTGAAGCCGCTGCGAAAAATCAAGCGGATTGCTTCATCGGCTTCCATTACTTCGGCCTCTTCGCGTGTAATTATATTTTTCTGGACAGCCTTTTCTTTCACCTTTTCAGGGTCAATACCAGAGCCGTCATCTTCCACGCTCACCACAACATGGCTCCCCTCGTGATGCGCCTCCAGATGTATTGTCCCGACCGGTCTTTTCCCTTTTCTTTTTCTTTCTTCCTCATCCTCGATCCCGTGGTCAACAGCATTCCGCAACAAGTGGACCAGAGGATCCCCGATCTGGTTCACGATGGTGCGATCCAGTTCTGTTTCCTCTCCGGAAATAATTAATTCTATTTCCTTTCCCCTCTCCTGGCTCAGATCCCGCACCATCCGCGGGAAACGATCAAACACCTGCTTGATGGGAACCATGCGCAAGGTCATAACTGCGCTCTGAAGTTCCGTTGTTACCCGCTCCAGCTGCTCCAGCGAAGCTTCCAAATTTTCATTTTTAAATTGCTTTCCCAGTTCCAGCACTCTGGTACGGTTAATAATCAATTCTCCCACAAGATTGACAAGGGCATCGAGTTTCGCTGTCTCTACCCGGACCGTTTTTTCAGAGGAGCGGTTTAAAGAAGGCTGCACCTTTTTGGCAACCTGCGATGAAACCGCGCCGCCTTGGTCGCCGTTTCTTTTTTCCCGGGCATTTGCCCCGGCCGTACCTTGCGCTTCTTGTAGTGGGGGTGCGGCTTTTTCGCTCCCGTCTTCCAGGAAGAGGGAAGATATTATTACTTTTTCAACCTCTGCAATTCCTTTAATACTTTTTTCCAGCTCATTAATATCAAGATCCGGTTTTCCCAATAACAAAAAAGAAAAATCCCGGTCAAATTTTTCTTCCTCCATAGCCTGCATGGACGGGTATGTTTTAACGATCTCTCCATGCTTCTCGATCACTTTATAGACCATATAAGAGCGAACGGATTTTAATAATGAACCTTCCCGCAACCACACATTAATGTGATAGGAATTCTCGCCCCTGGAAGCAGCATCCTTAAGCATTTCCTTTTCAAATTCGTTGAGTTCAGCTTTAATAAACGCATCTTTGGCCGCGGCATCCCGTTCGGTTTCCTGATCTTCCGGACTGTTTTCCCCGTCAATCCCTTTTTCCAGAGGGCGGGATTCTTCCTTGCCGGCACTTTCATACCATCCCTGGAGTTTCTTTTCCAGAGCCTGAACATCGGAGGAAAAATTTTTCTGATTATCCAGGTCGTTAATCATTACCTGGACCAGATCAACCGCCTCAAACAGCAAGTTTACAAGGTCTGTCCCCACGGAAATTTCTCCGGAGCGAAGCTTGTCCAGAAGATTTTCCATCTCATGAGTCAGCTTCATAATTAACTCATACCCCATGGTACCGGACATTCCTTTTAAGCTGTGGGCAGCCCTGAACATCTCTGTGAGGTTTTCCGTTGCAGTTGGGTCCTTCTCCAACTCCAACATGCAGTCCGTCATATTTTGTAAATATTCCTGCGCTTCTGCCAGAAAAAGATCTCTATACTCTTCCATACCCCTCCCCCTTTCTTGCCGGGCCGGATTGTTTGCACAACCAACAATTGCTCGATTATTTGCTGAGCGTGACCTCTTCCAGAGATATAATTTCTTCTGTCGTCAGAATCCTCTCCAGATTGAGAATGATCAGCAGCCGCTCCTCCACTTTGCCGACTCCCTTAATAAGATCTGTACGGGTACCGGCAATTCTGGCCGGAGGAGGCTGGATCGCCGAAGAGGAAAAACGCAAAACTTCTGTTACCGAATCGACAATCAAGCCCACGTTGCTGTCCTGGATCTCCACAATAATAATCCGCGTCTGCTCGCTTCTTTCTCCCTCGGGAAGCTCAAAGCGCTTTCTAAGGTCGACAACGGGTATTACCTCACCCCGTAGGTTAATTAACCCTTCAATATAATGGGCTGATTGGGGAAGGGGAGTAACCCGGGTCATCTTCAAAACTTCCCTCACCTGATGAATATCCACTGCAAACTCTTCTTTTTCGAGCTTGAATGCTACCATCTGAACTTCCGCTACAGCTTCATTATTACTGGCCAATTTTTTTCACTCCTAAACTTTAATACTTGGGACGGACTATCTCCGTAATTTTAACCCCGAACTGACCGTTCACCAGAACCACCTCTCCCGTGGCTACCAGCCGTTCATGGGCAAACAGCTCCACAGGTTCGCCTAAAAACCGGTTTAGGCCGATAATTTCTCCCGGCAGCAGGGAAAATACTCTTTTCAACGGCATTCTGGCCTTGCCCAGTACTGCCCGGATCTCCAGGGGAATATCTTTAATAAGGTTTAGCTTGGCGTACTCCTCATCCGATAGCTGTTTGGCTGCTGCCCCTCCGGGAAATGACACAACCGCCGCCTGTTCTTCCCCGGCAAAAATAGGAACTTCCTCTTCTTCGCGGGCAGGTTCATCAGGAGGCGCAGGTGTTTCGTCAACCTCGCTTACTTCATGGTCTTGGACCGGCTCCGGATGCTCCGGCACCTCTTGACCGGTAAAGGCAGAAAGAAGAAAAGAGGTAATCTCACTGGCAAAATCCAGAGGTATCAGCTGCAAAAGAGTGCTGTCAATGAGGCCTTCCACCTCCATCCGGAAAGCAACCTGTACCAGGGGCATATTCTCATCAAAGTGCAAAGTGCCCAGTTGTGATTCATCGTTAAGCTTCGTATAAAGGATCTCCGGTGGGGAAATATCGATCATGCGGTCCAAAAAATCGGACATAGCCGTAGCAGCAGAACCCATCATCTGGTTCATGGCCTCACTGATCGCGGAAATTTCCAGTTCATTGAGTTCCTGCGGCCGCTCGGGGGGTTCCATCCCCATCATCAAACCGATGATGACCAGTGCATCCTCTTGATTAATAATGAGGATATTATTTCCGTCCAATCCCTTAACATAATTGACCATAACAACAAGGCAGGGAACCGGATAGCTTAAGCTGACCTCCTTCATGGTTGTCAGGGTTACCTGCGGCGCGGTGATATTAACTTTTTTGTTGATTAACTCGGATAGAGCCGTAGCGGAAGCGCCGAGGGAAATATTTCCCACTTCCGCCAGGGCATCTTTTTGCATTTCGCTTAAGCTTTCTCCGGAACCTTCCGGTGCGGGAGCAACTGGAGCAGCGTCATAGGCAGGCAAGCCAAAGTCCTGGATCTCCCCGTCGTCCCCTGCCATATTCTGTAAAAGAAAGGAGGAAATTTCCTTGGCAAATGGGAAAGGAATTATTTGAATCAGCCGGCTCTGCAGAAGATCGCCTATAGTTAGCTGAAAAGATATTTGCAAAACCGGTTCCGAAGGATCTATTTGGTTAACCTGTATTATTTCTTTGTCAAGATCGGCACGAAGTAAACGGGGCGGGGAAATATCGATCTTGCGGTCTAAAAATTGGGACATAGCCGTAGCAGCAGAACCCATCATCTGGTTCATGGCCTCGCTGACCGCGCTCATTTCCATCTCCCCAACTGTCCGGGGGGCATCCTCAGCGGGAAGCCCGAGCATTAAACCGGCAATCAGCGCTGCATCTTCTTCTTTGAGGATAAGAATACTTTCTCCCTGCAGCCCCTCCTGGTAATTAATCCTGGCAATAACGCTGGAAAGCGGGTACTGTTCCCCAAGTTTTTCCATCGTCGTCAGGGAAAGCTTTGGAGTTGTAATCTGCACCCGCTGATCGACCAGCTGGGATAGAGCTGTTGCTGATGATCCCAGGGATATGTTTCCGATTTCAGCCAGGGTATCTTTTTCCAGTTCGTTTAAAAAATCATCCAGTGAAGGTAAATTTGCCGCCGGAGCGGCAAAGTCTCCCTCCGGATTTAAAAGTGCTTCCAATTCCGGAGGCGGGCCCTCTTTCGCTGAATCATTTTGAACAGTGGACTCCTCATCGTCTATATCTATCCCCAACCCTTTCATCAACGGCGTTAAAATATTCTGAAGAAAAAAGCGGGGAAAAAGCTGTATTAGATTTATGCTCTCATCCGGTTCAATCTCCAGAAGAAAAGTAAAAATTACCCAGCGCTCCTCCTCCGCAAACCCAAGGGCACCGAAATCCCTGTCCGCTGTAGCAAGGAGTTCTACTGACGTGTCCGGTACCTGGGCAATACCAAGAAAGGTTGCCAGAGAAGCCGCATAAGAGCCCATGAGAATGCTCATGGCTTCGCCAACGGCTTCCATCCCTGGAACACCCGCATCTTGAGCTGTACTTTCCCTTTCCTCCGGCATTAAACCGGCCAGAAAGGCAGCATCCCGCTCCTTAAGCAAAAGGAAGCAGGTCCCTTCAAGGCTGTTCTTGAAATCGACACGCGTCAGAACCGCACCACTATTGTAGCGTTCCTGCAAAGCCGCAGTTGTCATTTCCTCAATTTCCGGAGGGGAGAGGCGGGCAACCCTCTTCAGCAAACTGAAAAGAGCCGTTACAGCAGAGCCCATGGAGACATTGCTAAGTTCCAATAAGACATCTTTTTCCACGGGCTTTAATTCCATTGTCTATTCCTCCACGGCGTTATTGTTTTCATCTTTTACTGAAATCGTATGGTCTTTACTATTTCAACTATAAAACCAAAAAACCAGCATCTGAGGAAAAATTCGGCATAAAAAAATAAAATCCTGCAAAACCGCGTAAAATGTCGCAATAAGAATATAAAATAAAAACTTCAGTTCTTATCCTAGTTTGCGAACCCGCTCGATTGGATTAATAATATGCGTAATCTTAATGCCGAAATTCTCATCGACGATAACAACTTCTCCCTGGGCGATAAGCTTATTATTAATGAGAACATCGACCGGCTCGTTGATAAACCGGTCCAGTTCGAGAACAGTTCCCGGGCCGATCTTCCTGGTCTCTTTCAAATTTTTCACGCTTTTCCCCAGTTGGACGGAAAGCGTCAGGGGAAAATCCATAATCAGCTCCAGATTTGGCGAAAAATCCGCGGCAAGATCGGGGTCGCTTCTCTTTCCCTGGACATTTTTTTCACCCTGAGGGCTTGAGAAAGCTTCATCTTTAATACCCAGAAGAGCGTTAATCTCATCCTGTGTTAAAAAATTATCCGCCACTTTCCGCTTCCTCCTTTCTCACCCAATCCGTTATTTGTATAGCCAGATGCTGGCCCACTGCACCCGGCTGTCCTTTAAATAAAAGCTGATTTTCAACGAGGATATCCAGGTCTTCGCCCTCGGATTGGGAAAATTGAATAATATCTCCCTCCCGGAAGTGCAGAAAATCATCCAGTGTAACGGTAGTACGGCCAAGAATTGCGCTCAGTTCGACCTCGATCTCCCCCACCTGCTCCAGAACGGCCTTTTCATAAAACTGGGAAGACTGCCGTGTTGCCTGTTTAAACCAGTACTGGGAAGTCAGCCTGGGAATAATTTTTTCCAAGGTAATATAGGGGAAACAAAGATTAATCAATCCTTCATTCTCTTTGATGTGAGTAGTGAAAGTAAGAAGGATCACTGTTTCCGTGGAGGCAAACATCTGGTTAAACTGCGGGTTAACATCCATGGCTTCCACCCGGGGATTTAATGTAACCACATCCTCCCAGGAATAGCGGAGGTTGTCCAGCAGGTGGCTATTGATCTGTTTCATAACACTAATTTCAATATCCGTAAATTCCCGGATATATTTGGGAACCTGTCCGGTGCCGCCAAAAATAATATCTATAATTGGAAAAACAAAGGAAGAATTGGTTTCCAGCAGGGAGCTTCCCATATCGTCGCCCATTTTAAAGACTGTGACCAGAGTGGGAACAGGAAGTGAAAAAACAAACTCTTCGTACGTAACCTGACTTACGGAAGCCAGCTGGATTTGAACCGGAACCCTGAGATATGCGGAAAGAAAACTAGCCAGGCTCCTGGCATAGTTTTCATGAAGAAACTGCAGGGTGCGGATCTGCTCCTTGGAAAATTTGCTGGGGCGGCGAAAGTCATAAGTTCGATACTCGGAAAGTTCTTCTTCTTCTTTCTCTTCTGCAGTAATTCCCCCGCTGCTGAGAGCGCTAATCAAAGAATCAATTTCAGATTGAGTAAGAACATCTTTGCCCAATTCTTCCACCCCCTGTTGATCATATTTATACCTTTTTCTACTACCTACTACCTACTATCCACTATCTACTACCTACTACCTACTATCCACTATCTACTACCTACTATCCACTATCTACTACCTACTACCTACTTTCTACTTTACACTTTACGACTGCATATTCAGGGTGAGAGCCCATAGTTCATCTGCCGTAGTCAACGTGCGGGAAGAAGACTGCAGCGCCCTTTGTCCCCTAATAAGCCCAGTTATTTCCTGTGCAAGATCCACGTTGGAATTTTCCAGATAATATTGCTGCAAAGTGCCAAAACCGTTTTCCCCGGGTATACCTGCTGCAGGCGGTCCGCTTGTTTCCGACGGAACAAAAAGGTTTTCGCCTGCGTTTAAAAGGCTCTCAGGATTAATAAAGCGGTAAAGTTGAATTTCCCCCAGCTTAATCATTCCGCCGGCAAGCTCTTCTTCATCCCTGAAGAGGATTTCTCCCCCTCCCTCCGGATAAGGGCGGGCAAGGACAGCCCCGTCAGGAGATATGCTCAAGGTAGATAAATCAATTTCATTTTCTCGCTCCCGCAAATTTAAAACCGGGTCAAGGCGAATTCCTCCGGGAAGGGTCAGATTGCCCTCTGCATCCAGGGAAAAATTCCCGCCCCTTGTATAGGCATAACTTCCATCCGGGCGAATAACGCGGAAAAAACCTTCCCCCATGATCGCCAGGTCCAGGGACCTCCCCGTATAAGCCGGGCTGCCCTGTTCCAGAAGATGTGCAGTACTAACTACAGCAGTGCCCCTTCCGCTCCGGGGAGGTACCGCGGGGTTGCCCGCCCTGGGAAGACGCCTTTGGGCAATCTCCCTGTAGGTAAGTTCCTGAAAGGAAACCTGTTTCCCTTTAAAGGCAACGGTATTGACATTGGCAATATTGTGGGCGGTTACATCCAGCAACTGCTGATGAGCTCGTATCCCCGAATAGCACTGGCCAATGGCTTTCAGCATCTTTGCCTGCCTCCTGTTTTTTCATTTAATTGAGAGTTAACTGAGAGTACCCAGATCATTTGCCGCTCTGGAAAGCATCCGATCATAAACCTGGGCAATTTTCTGGGCTGCTTCATAACAACGCCGCACCTTTACCAGGTCGGTCATCTGCCTGGTCAAATCAGCATTGGATTCTTCAAGGGCGCCCTGAAAAATCGTCCCGGCATCAGCGACCTGGTAAGCCGCATCCTCGGGGGCTCTAAAAAGGTTGTAACCGTCTTTCCACAGCAGTTCCTCATTGTCAAAAACCACAACCAAAATCCGGTCCACCAGCTGACCATCCTGGTAAATATTCCCCGACCTGTCGATCTGTGGATCTTCCATACCGAGCGTTATTGCTCCCCCTTCCCCGAGGACCGGAAAGCCTTGGGCATTAACCAGAGTTCCGTCCGCGCTTAATTGCAGGTGCCCATCCCTGGTATAAGCAGGACCCTGAGGGGTATCCACAACAAAAAAACCCCGTTCCTGAAGAGCGATATCCAGAGGCCTCCCGGTAAGCCTAAGCGCGCCGGGAAGATGAATAACAACCGTTTCTTCAACAGCGATATTTTCTGCGGCAATACCGATAGGTCCGTAAAGGGCCGCCCCTTTCCCCCCCGTTTTTTCCGTCCTGTAAAGGAGCACCTCGGGAAAAGTTCTGAGCACAACTTCGCTCCTTTTATAGCCTGGCGTATTAAGATTAGAAAGATTATTGCCGATGTTTTCTAAGCGCACCTGGTTTACCAGCATGGAACCGGCCGCGTTATAAAGCCCTCTCATAAACTCACCTGTCTTCCCATAAACTAGTCGTCTTCTTATTTATCGGCACTATTTATTGAAGTTAAACACATAGGAATATCCTTTCAAGAATCGAGATTACTGCCCGCAACCCAAGAAGGTTTTTTTCCCAGAGAAAGAATAAGCTCCACCTCCCCGCGCCCCAAGTTTAAGCGCTGGGCAATCTCGTCCGCGGAAAACCCCTCCTTGGTGAGGCTGGCGATTTCCGCAAAGCGGTCAGAGGTATTAAAGCCTTCCTTCTGTTCCGGATTGACAAGAAAAGAAGACGCGGAAATTGCTTTTTCCCTTTTAGCTGCCAGCAAATCCTGCAATTGCGCGTCCATGCGCTGCATTTTTGCGCTGAGATTTTCCACTTTTTGGTGCAGTTCATGAAGCATAACGCGGGTATCAGTACGCATGGAACGGTTTTCCAGATTAAGAAGGCGCAGGAAAAAAGTTTCCAGGGGGGGATGTTTCCTGGAAAACCATCCCGCGATGAAAAAACCTGCCACACACCCCAAAATAAAACCGAGCCATACCAGATTGTATCCCATCACTGCTTCACCTTTGCTTTTCTTAATGCAATTATGAATTTAAAAACCCGCTTTTTTGCAAGTTATCCCTCAAAAGGCGCAAAGTCCGGGCATGGATCTGCGAAACACGGGCTGTAGATACCTTTAAAACCCGGCCTATCTCTTTGAGAGTCAGCTCTTCTTTATAATAAAGGGCCAGAACCAGCTTCTCCCTTTCGGGCAACTCTTCAATAGCCCGCGCCAGAGCATCTCTCCACTCCTGTTTTTCAATCTTTTCCTCCGGGCCTATAAACGGCCCCCCGTCGGCGGGGATAATGTCTTCCCGTTGTTCTCCGGAATGGCCTGAGGGAGGGAAAAGAAGAGACTCCAGAGAAACCAGAGAATAGCTGTTCAGCTGGGAATATACCTGTTCAACAGCTTCCGCGGACCACTGCAGTTCAGCTGCCACTTCCGCAATGGACGGCTCCCGGCCCAAACGGTGGCTTAATTTCTGTTCGGTCTCCTGGAGATCCCGAAGCCTTTTGTAAAGTGAACGGGGAGACCAGCTCAGTTTTCTCAGCTCATCCAGCATAGCTCCGCGGATACGCCAGGTGGCAAAAGTCTTAAATCCTGCTTCAAAGGTGGGATTATACCTCTCCAGGGCTTCCAGCAAGCCGATCACTCCGCTGGCAATAAGGTCGTCTTCATCCACCTGAGGCGGCAGGCCCAAGGAAAGCCGCCCCGCCACCTGTTTCACCAGTGGAAGGTGCTCCTGAATAAGAATATCCCTCGCCTCTTTATCCCTGGTTTGGAGATATTTTTGCCAGAGTTCCTCCGTCAATCTAGCTCCTCCTAACACATTTTTCTCCCTTGACCCCTTAGCCCCCGCTGCCTGTATTCCAAATGGTAAAAAGACGGCGTAAAAATCTCTCTCCTTTTTTCGCGGCGGGCCCTTCCTCTCCATAAAGAAGGCGGCGGGCAATTTCCCTGGTCAACATAGTTGCGCGGGAACGGGGAAATTGAAGAGCATAAGGATAACAGTTCAGAACAGCTCTATGCACATATTGATCAAATTCAATACTCCCCAGGTAGTTAATATCAATACTTAAAAAATTGCGGCAAACATTGCTGATGCGCCGGTAAATAGCCTCCCCGTCCCTGGCATGGCGAACCATATTGATCACTATGTTGACCTTAGGTTTGAGGCGGTAATTGTTCACAACCTTAATAATCCCGTAAGCATTAGTTATCGCTGTCGGTTCAGGAGTAGTTACCAGGACCAGATCATCTGCAGAAGCCACAAAGCTAAGAACATCCCGGGAAAGACCGGCAGCACAATCCACAAGGAGTATGTTTTCCTCCCGGTCCAGGTATGAAAGCCTGGAAATGAGCTTTTCCCGCTGCTGGCTATCCAGATTGACGATATCAGGCAGACATGACCCCCCGGGCAGCACTTCGACGTTGTGCGGACCCTGCAGCAGGACGTCCTGCAAATCTTTTTGCCCCTGAATAACATCAATCAGAGTATAAACCGGTTTTAAATTCAAAAGAATATCTGTATTTGCCATCCCCAAATCCGTATCGAGGATGACAATCTTATGGCCGAGCTGACCCATGATGATCGCCATATTGACAACGAGATTGGTTTTCCCGACGCCGCCTTTGCCGCTAGCAACGGTGATAACTCGTGAACCCTTTCCTTTTGCGGCAACCTTTGTTGAGTTGCGCTTCCGGATTATTGCCCGCAACCGCTCAGCTTGATCAGCCATCAGTCTTCCTCCCCCAGGATTAACGAGCTCATCATCTCCACATCAGCTAGACAAATGTCATCGGGAACACTTTGTCCGGTGGTCAGGTAAATTACCGGCATATTCGTTAAAAAGGTGCCGTTGAGAAGCGCTCCGTAGGAATTGGTTTCGTCAAGTTTGGTAAAAATAAGGCGGTTGAAAGCCAAACTCTTAAAATTTTCGCTGATCAACTGCAAATCCTGCCATTTGGTCGTGGCGCTCATAACCAAAAATATTTCACAGGAGGGCAGCTTTTGAATATATCCGGCCAGCTCCTGGATATGGGCCGGGTTAAGGGTACTTCTGCCGGCAGTATCGATCAGGATTCGCTGGCAACCGCTAAACTTTTCCACGGCTGTGCGCAGCTCCTTCGGGGTTATGACGACCTCCAGGGGAAGGCCCGTAATATCGGAATAAGTGCGCATCTGCTCCACAGCCCCGATGCGGTAGTGGTCAACAGTGATGATCCCTACCCTCTCACCCTGGTAAAGGGCATAGCGCGCCGCCAGTTTGGCCAGGGTCGTTGTTTTGCCCACGCCTGTGGGGCCTACAAAAACTTGAATCTGCGCTCCTTTTTCCGGGGCGGTCTTCAGCCTCTTGCGAAGTTTTTTCCGCAATATCAGAGCGGCAATTTCATCGGAAAGCTGGACCTCTTCCTGCAGCTTACCGGCAATCTCCTGCACCAACTCCTCCACAAGCGGGGGATAAACGTCCTGTTTTTCCAGGTGTAGACGCCAGCGTTCCAATTCCGGCCTGATTTTCTCCGCTCCGGGTAAAACGGCTTGCCGTGATACCAGCTGATTGATATTGCTGCGCAGTTCTCCCAGCATTTCCTGGACCTTTACCTCAAAATCCGAGCGGACAGGTGCCTCCTTCCTGCTGTTGCCGTTTTTTACCCTGTCCACAGCAACGGTAATTTCCAGCCGGCGCGGCTGGAAAAAACCAAAGAGGCCCCGCCCTGCGCGCACTTTCCGGCTTTGTAGAATAACCGCTTCAGGCCCCAGCTCTTCCCTGATGCGGTGCATACCCTCCTTCATGTCCTGAACATAATACTTCTTAATCAGCACTTTCTTTTAACACCCCCACTGATTCCACTTCAATTTGAGGTAGTATTTCGTGGAGAGAAAGAACCGGAAGGTCCGGCAGAATACGTTCCACCATCCGGCGGAAAGGCATGCGAATTCGCGGCGAAGCCAGGACAACCGGTGAAAGACCCCGCCGGCGAAGATTCTCCACCAGATTTGAAACACCGTGCACTATCCGCTGTGAAACTTCCGGCGGCAAAACAGGGTAAGTACCGTAGAGCGTCTGCTGCAGGGACTCACTGATACGTTTTTCCAGGCCGGGATCAATGGTAATAACGGAAAGTTTGTTGTTTTCCGCATAACGGGTACTAATGGAACGTGCCAAGGCCCTTCTGACATATTCCGTCAGCATATCGGTATCTTTTGTCGTCTGGGCATAGTCGGCCAGGGTTTCCAGGATAGTGAGAAGATCCTGCAAGGGAACATTCTCCCTCAGGAGGTTTTGTAAAACTTTCTGGATTTCCCCAATGCTCATCAGCTCGGGGATCAGCTCGTCCACTACGGCAGGCCTGCTCTCCTTGACCAGATCAACCATTTCCTTGACCTCCTGACGCCCTAAAAGTTCATGGGCATGTGAGCGTATGACCTCTGAAAGGTGCGTAATCAACACCGTAGCTACGTCAACAACGGTACATCCTTTCATCTCTGCTTCTTCCCTCTGCGCCGGGGATATCCACACAGCCGGCAAATTAAAGGTAGGTTCTTTTGTGGGAATTCCTCCCAGCTCCTCGGGGAGAACCCCCTCCGGATTGAGGGCCAAGAGGTACCCGGGCCGCAAGTCTCCTTGGGAGATCTCGCTCCCCTTTAATTTTATGACATACGAATTGGGAGGCATTTGCAGGTTATCCCGTATGCGGATCGGCCTGATAATCATCCCCAACTCCGCGGCCAGGCGCCGCCGTGCCGCTGTAATACGGCGCAGCAAATCACCCTCTTCTCCCTTTTCCGTAAGAGAGACGAGATTATAACCGATTTCGATCTCCACCATATCCGCTCTGACCAGGCCCCTTATATCCTCCTCAGGCGGGGGAACTTCCTCATCTTCCGGCTCTACGGCCTCTTCCTCCCTTCTTATCACCCTGTCTTCTTTTTGGAGGAGGTAGGCACCAAAACCGCAGGCAGAGGCAAGAACAAAAAACGGCCAAAAGGGCAAACCCGGCACAATACCCAGTATGAGCAGGATCAGCGCGGCAACGCCCAGGACCTTGGGGAAATGGAAAAACTGGGAGGTAAAATCTGCGCCAAAGCCCTCCTCGGCAGTTGAGCGGGTCACCAGCAAACCCGCGGCAGTAGAGACAAGCAGGGCGGGGATCTGGGCAACCAGCCCGTCGCCGACGGTAAGAATGATATAAGTCTGGGCAGCCGTGGCAAAATCCATCGACATTTGCACCATGCCGACGGCCAGACCGCCGAAAATATTAATCAGCACGATCACAATCCCCGCGATAGCATCCCCGCGGACGAATTTGCTGGCACCATCCATTGCGCCATAGAAATCCGCTTCCCGCTGTAGCTTTTTCCTTCTCTCCCGCGCCTCGGCCTCATCGATCAGGCCCGCGTTCAAGTCCGCATCAATACTCATCTGCTTGCCGGGCATGGCATCCAGGGTGAAACGGGCAGCCACCTCGGCAATCCGTCCGGCACCGTTGGTAATAACCACAAATTGCACAACCGTGATAATAATAAAGATAATCAACCCGACCACATAATTGCCGCCGACAACGAATTGCCCGAAAGCCTCGATCACATCCCCTGCTTCGGCCCGGGTCAGGATGAGACGGGTTGAAGAAATATTCAGGGCCAGGCGAAAAAGCGTCGTCAGCAGAAGAACCGAGGGGAAAGTAGAAAGCTGAAGGATTTCTGTAATAAAAAGGGTAACCAGAATGATGATCAGAGCAAGGGAAATATTAACAACCAGCAAAATATCCAAAATGGCGGGCTCGATCGGAATAATAATGATTCCCACCAGAAAGACAAAAACAATGGCCACAAGAACGTCCATGTTTTTTAATACGCCCTTTACCGTTGACCGGTAAAAAGTGGAAGCAGGCATTTGCGTCCCTCATTCCGGAGAAAAATCCTTTTCCTCCATAATTATCCTTTATTCTATCATTTAATTTATTCTTCAACAACATTTTTACACTACTTTTTTTGCGTTAGTTTGACAACTGAATAAAAAACGAAAACTTACAAACCCTTGCAGCACAATGCTTCAAGGGCATATTTTTTTTAATTTTTTATCTTAAAAATGTATAGGAAAGTATAGGATTTTATGGTATAATATAACTACAATTACGGAGGTGACTAAATTTGAATCTAAAACAATCTGTCAGGAAAAATGGCAGAGTTTATCTTTCTATTGAAAAAAGTTATCGTGATAAGGCAGGTAAGCCCAGGGCTAAAACTGTTCAATCGTTAGGTTATCTAGATGTTTTGGAGAAGAAATACGATGACCCTATTGCCCATTTTAAAGAAGTTGCGCGCAAGATGACCGAAGATGAAAACTTAAAACGAAAGGTAACCTTGTCCATCAATATGGACGAAAAGCTTTCCCCAGAAACAGATGACAGGAAAAACTTCGGCTATGCCGCGATCTTG
Organism: Bacillota bacterium; assembly: GCA_012728375.1. Taxonomy (GTDB): domain Bacteria; phylum Bacillota; class Dethiobacteria; order DTU022; family UBA8154; genus DUNV01. Next base: position 33,004 of record JAAYFF010000052.1, read on the forward strand.
AAGATCTACCATGAACTTGGATTGCATCGCTTTTTCAACAACCGGGCGCGCAATGAAAGCTTCAAGTTCAACACCAATTCCATTATGATACTGCTTGTCATCTCCAGGCTGCTATCGCCCGGCTCCAAAAAGAAGGCCTTCGAGGAGAAGGGCCGCTATTTTGAGCGCTTCAATTTTTCACTGGCAGATGTGTACCGCGCTCTTTCACACTATGCGAAGATCGCCAAAGGGCTCCAGCGGTTTCTGCATGAAAGTATCACAGAAAAA
>JAAYFF010000053.1 GCA_012728375.1 Bacillota bacterium
CATTTTTAATGAGACTGTTTTTGAGAAACTTAAGGCAAAGGAAGAAGAACTCACAAGACAGCAATCTGATACCCTAAGCCAAAAAATAAGGGAAAAGAAGGAAGAATATAGCGAACTAAATCCTGAATTAATTGAGGAAAGGAAAAAAATCAACATTCGTTCTTCCTATGATGAAAGGGAGATTGTACGCGACAGTATGGAATGTCCAGCGTGTGGTAATGCTTCTTTTTGCGTTCTTAAGCTCTATACAGAATCGGAAGACGACCTGAGCGGGCAATTTTTAACTGTAGGCAGGTGTTTAGTATGTAAACTGGAACTGTCTGAGGATGAGCTTAAAAGCACTGGGATGTTATAAATTCCCAGTGTTTATTTTTACATGAGCATTCATTTGATTTTAATAATTAGAATGAACGGTAGCGAATCTAAATTTAAGCGATTCCTAAATACTGAAGAATATTTCAACCGTAGTTGTGGGAAAGTCCGGTTCCCTGGAGCTTTTGCTGGTGGGACTTTTAGCGGAGGGGCATGTCTTGCTGGAAGATGTCCCGGGAGTCGGCAAAACACTGCTGGCCAAGTCGCTGGCCCGGTCTATGGGGGGATCCTTTAAGCGGGTTCAGTTCACGCCGGACCTGCTGCCCTCTGATATCACCGGTTTTAATGTTTATGATCAAAAGGCCGGTCGCTTTACCTTTCAACCAGGTCCGGTCATGGCTAATGTGCTCCTCGCGGACGAGATCAACAGGACGATTCCCCGAACGCAGTCCAGTTTGCTGGAAAGCATGGAAGAAGGACAGGTGACAGTTGATGGGACAACCATGCCCCTTCCCCGTCCTTTTTTTGTTATCGCCACTCAGAATCCTATCGAACAGGAAGGGACTTTCCCCCTTCCTGAAGCGCAGATGGACCGTTTCCTTCTCCGTATAGATCTCGGTTACCCCTCCAGGAAGGAGGAGCGCCTGATTTTAGAGCGCTTCCGGGAAACGGACCCGCTTAAAGATCTGCAGGCTGTGACAACCCCGGAAGAAGTGCTGAGGATGCAGCGGGAAAGAAGGAGCATTCGCGTATCTTCAGTTATTAAGGACTATATTGTGAGTATTGTCGGGGCAACCCGGCAATCCCGCTTTCTTCGTTTCGGAGCCAGTCCCCGCAGTTCGCTGCACCTTATGCGCGCCGCACAGGCTTATGCCGCGCTTGCCGGGAGGGAGTACGTGCTTCCCGATGATGTGAAATTCCTTGTTACCCCTGTTTTAGCCCACCGCCTCATTCTGAGGAATGAAGAAAAAATACGCGGTATAACAGCCCGGGAAATCCTCGAAGACCTCGTTCACGGAGTGGCTGTTCCCGCCGCGGAAGGGTAATGAATAGCTATGGTAAATACCGGAAGCAAACACGGGGAAAGGGCTTTGCCCACCATTTTTGTCGAAAAATTTTTTCAATTCCTGACCTTTTTACTTTTCTTCGTTGCGCTTTTGTGGGAGCAAACCCATCTTGTCTATCTGTCGCTTCTTATTTTGATTATGATCAACGGGGCCAAGTTGTGCTGCAGGATGAGTGCCCGGGGAGTAAAAGTCTTCTTCCAAATAGACAGGGTAAAAGTGTTTCCCGGAGAAAAAATTTCCCTTTGCGGGCAGATGCAAAACAACAGTTTGCTTCCCATTTGGCTGCAGATTGAAGTACCTCTTGCCCAGGGCTTTCTCCTTTCTTCCGGGGTCGACTTTTTAAGCGGCGACGGCGGGCTGTTGTGGCGGGAAAAGGCAACCTGGAAATGGGAGTTAACAGCTCCAAAGCGCGGCTGTTATCCGGTAGGTCCTCTTGGCTTAATAACCGGCGATCCGATGGGTTTTTTTCAGCAAAAAAAAGAGCTGCAGCCTGTGTCATGGATAACAGTCTTCCCGCGCCTTGTTGCCTTAAATCCGCTGCCCCTTTCCCTGGAAGAATTTTTCGGCGAGCAGAGAGGGAACAATCCCGTTGAAGATCCGGTTTATCCCGTTGCGACCAGGGAGTACCAAGCAGGACGGCCTGCCCGGCATATCCACTGGAAAGCCAGCCTGCGCCATAATTGCCTGCAGGAAAAAGTGTTTGAGCATACCGCGCGCAAAAAAATTTTGCTGGCAATAGATGCCCGGCAGTTTCAAAAAGATGAAGATGAAGAAAGCTTTGAAGCTGTTCTTGAAGTGGCGGCAAGCCTTGCGGTTCAGTTGAGCACTCGGGGCAGCTCCATCGGGCTGGTCTCCAATGCCGCGACGTTTTTGGAAAGGCCTTCTTTGTTGCCTCTTTCAAGGGGGGAGGAGCACCTGCAATCCTTTTGGGAAGCATTGGCAGCCCTGCGCATGGAGGCGGAAAAACCCCTTGCAGAAGTACTGCGGCAATCCCATGATCTCTTCCGGGGGAGCCTGTGCCTTTACTTTGCCCGCCAAAACGGCAAGGAAGTCGAGGAGTCGGCTGAGATATTGGCGTTCTATAAAATTCCTGCGGTTTTTATATTTACTAATTCCGCGGGCGGGGTGCTGGAAAAGACGGGGCACCGCATTTTCCAATTATGCGAAATTTGCGGGAGTGAAGCCGGTGCCTAGGTTGAAGGAAGCATTAGTATTGCTTTTCGCAGGCGGTATGGAGCTATGCTGGCTTTATGGCCTCGCTTTCTTTTTCTTTTACCTGCTTGCTGCCGGGCAATTTCCCCCTGCAGGAGGCTTTTTTGCTTTCTGGATTGCGGCGATGCTGGGTTTTTGCACCCGCGATAGGGGATGGAGAATTATCCACATCCTGATGCTGCACCTGGCCGGCTTTGCCTTAACTTTATGGGGAGTGGCATATTCATGCGGCAACTGGTCCGTTCCTTTTTTCAGCATAAAATGGCTGAAGGAAGCAGGCGCGGCATTTCAAGATTATGCGTGGGGGCTGCCTTTCGTTTTCACCGCCTTATTTGCCGCTTTGTTCTGGCTTGGCGGGGTAAGTTTTGCCGGGCGCAGGACTACTTATTCAGCTATTACCTCCCGTTTTGATCTGGGAGTTGGGATGTTCTTTTTCTTGTTTCTCCTGGAAGGCGGGCTGGGGGGACAAGTGCCGGCAATGCCGTTTTTTCTTTTTTTGTTTTTTCTTTGCAGTATGATTTCTATCGCTCTGGCCCGCAGCCGGGGCAGCGGAAAAAAAGAATACCCCCTTAATTTTGGAAGATTAATTTTTGTTTTTTTGCTTTCCCTTGCCATGCTGCTGTTTGCTGCAGGAGCTGTTTTATTGTTCCTGCCGGGCATGTCTTTGCTGGCGGAAACCGGTTATGGGTTCGGCAAGCAGGTTTTTTCCCCCCTGTCAAATTTCCTTCTGAAAGTCCTTTTCTTCCTTTTCAGGCGCCGCTCCCTGCGTCAGGAACCCGCAGTCGCCGGGGAAAGCAGCCGTGACTTTTTCATGAAAGAAGCCGCGGTAGAGCACGAGGTTCAATTGTGGGAAAAATTATTCTCCCTGGGGATGTGTGTGCTGCTGGGCCTTGTGGTTATTATTGCAGCCGGCTGGTTTTTTTATCAGCTTTATCTGTGGCTTTTTTCCCGGACTCCGGGCCATAGGAAAAAATTCTTTTGGCAAGACCTGCTTTCCCCTTTTGTTATCATTTGGGAAAAATGCCGGTCTGCATTCTTTTGTATTACCGGGCTTTTTTCTCCGTCTGTTGAACGGGGGGAAGGAAGCCGGGCGTATAAAAAACTTTTACTCTGGGGAAAAAGCAGCGGCTTTCCCCGCCGGCCAACTGAAACGCCAAGGGAATACGGGATTCGCCTGGGAAAATATTTTCCTCTTTTTAGGGAAGAGATCTCCTCGATTATAAAAGGTTATCATGACGAGGTTTATGGAGAGTTAAAGCTAAGCTACGCGCAGGAAAGGGAAATAAAGCTGGCCTGGCTCAGGTTGGCCAGCCCTCTGCGCTGGCCGACCAGGCTGAAAACCAGGTTATTTTGGGCAGTCAGAAGTCAGGAGCAAGAAAGGCAATCCTAGCGTATTTTCCCTTTCCCGGGCATATATTTGGGATAGTAGCAGTGCAAACCCGGCTTTAGGATAAGGGAAAATAAAAATGCATTTTTTGCACAAGAAGCCTTTAGCAAAAAGTTCGCAAAAACGTGAAGTTAACAACAGGAAGGTAATGTTGATAGGATTTCCCAATGTTGGGAAAAGCCTTCTTTTCCAACACCTTACCGGCAGGCACGCGGTTGTTTCTAATTATCCGGGAACAACGGTGGATTTCACAAGGGGACAGGGTCGGCTAGGCGGCCAAATTGTAGAAATTATTGATACTCCTGGTATCTACAGTTTGCATGGGAGCAGCCGTGATAAGGTAATAACCCTGGAGCTTTTGGAAAAAGAAAAGCCCGGCCTCGTTCTTTTTGTTGCCGAAGCAGCCGTTTTACCCCGGGTTATGAATTTGTTTGAGGAAATTCGCTGCCGTTCTTTTTCCCTCATTCTGGTCTTAAACATGATCGATGAAGCCGAGCAAAAAGGAATCCGCTTTCACCTGCCGTCGCTGGAAAAAGAGTTGGGAGTTCCTGTTGTTGCCACATCTGCGACGAGGCGTACAGGGCTGGAAAACCTTAAAAAAAAGATGGCAAAGCTTCTGTCCTCCCCTGAACCTGCCGGCAAAAAAAAGGGGCAAAAAAGCGCAGGAAGTCGAGGAGTGCCGGCAGGGTGGCTTTCCGGCGCACTTCCTGTTAGGACAGAGAGCAGACAGGAAAAACTGCATCTACTTTTAATCAACCCCTGGATCGGTTATCCGCTGGCATTTTTTATTTTATTCTTCTTTTTTTACTTTATTATGGGCATTTTGGGGGCCGGAACAGCGGTTAGGCTTTTGGAAGAAAAATTTTTCGGGGAAATTTTTCTTCCATTTTGTGATTATCTCGCTTTTAAATATATATCCGTCGATTTTTTCAGAGAGCTTATTTTGGGACAGTTCGGTTTAATTTCCATGGGGTTGCGTTATTCCCTGGCTATTGTTCTTCCGCTGGTGACCATGTATTTTCTTTTTTTTGCCCTGCTGGAGGATTGCGGCTACCTTCCCCGCCTTGCTTATCTTCTGCACAGGCCTCTTCGCCATTTAGGCCTTGATGGCCGCGGCGCCATTCCCCTTGTTTTGGGTTTCGGCTGCGGGACAATGGGAGTTCTGGTTACAAGGCTTCTGGAGACCGGGCGGGAAAGGTTTCTGGCGACTTTTTTACTCTCCCTGGGCATTCCCTGTTCGGCACAGATTGGGCTAATTGTCGGCGTGCTGGCACCATACCCCAAAGTGCTTTTTCTATGGGGTTTCTCCTGGGGATGTATCTTTTTCCTTGCCGGGATGTTTTTGAACCGCATCCTCCCGGGGAGGAAAAAATATGCCTGCATTGAATTCCCTCCTCTGCGCCTTCCCCAATGCGCAGCAGTTCTACGCAAGACAGCGGCCCGCGCTATCTGGTACATTAAAGAAATCCTCCCTTTTTTTATCGTTATCAGCCTTGCCTTCCAATTAATGTATCTTGGCAATTATTTGCAGTTACTAGAACAATTTTTGGCTCCATTTTTACAGCACCTGGGTTTGCCGGCACAGGTTGCGGAAGTTTTTCTCTTCGGCTTTTTGCGCAGGGATTACGCTGCTGCAGGCCTGTATGATCTTGTCCGCCGCGGGGTGCTGGAGCCCGCCTCCCTTCCGGTTTGTGCGCTTGTCCTGACTCTCTTTTTCCCCTGCATTGCCCAACTGGTAATAACATTCAGGGAAAGGGGATTTAAAGAGAGTTTGGTCATCCTGATCCTTATTGCTTTTATCTCTTACGGAGCGGGATACCTGCTCAACGGGTTTATTTCAGCGGTAAATTTTTGAGAAGGAGTTTATTGTGGAAAGTTGCAAGAAAAGCAAAAGCAGCGAAAAGGCTCTTCCCCTTTCCCGTTTACGGGCAGGGCAACGGGGAGTTGTTGTATCCGTCAAACCCGGCCGGGAAATAGATTTTGACAAGCTCAGGGCTTTTGGTTTAATTCCCGGGGCTCCGTTTCTTATTGAAAGAACTTTTCCTGCCCTGGCCCTGCGCTTGCCTTATGCAAGCCTTTTTTTAGACGATGAACTGGCAGCGGTTATCCTGGTTAATCCGACAGAAAGCCCAAATCGTCTCCGCAAGGGTCGCAGGACGAAAAAGAAATTTGTGCGATCTTTTCTTTACGCTAAACTTAAACAATATCTTTGTCATAAATAGAATTTCTTTAACATCCCTTTTTTGACAGACTTTTCCTGCCCGGAAAGCTATAATGGCGTTATTCGGGCAAAGCGCTACTCCTGAAGAAAAAAAGGGGGGTTAAGGAAAATGAGTAAGGTTGATACAAAAAAAGGGTTTTATTATAATCCTGCCTGGAAAAAAAGAATTCAAGAAAATTGGTTTACTTCCCTTGTACGTGGACAAGCAGGTATTAGTATTAACTGGCCTTTGGTAATTTTATTTATTATTTCTTTTTTTATTGCCCGCGCCTCTTTAATGGGGGAAATTGCGACTTTTAACTTTATCTACTGGGCGCTGATGATGCGGGTCCATCCGGAAAAAAAAATCCTGGTCACCGCTGCAGTTCTTTTAGGCTGGCTCACCCTGTCCGGCGGCCTGTTCCCGCCATGGCTCCTTCCGGCATCAATGCTTCTTTGGAAAACAATAGATTATCTATTTGAAAAACTGTTAAAAAAGCGCCTGGCTTTATTTTTCACTTTGCCTCTTATCATTTTTGCCCTGCGTTTTCCTCTCCTCTGGACGGTGAACTTTCCTGTTTATGAAACGGCTGTAGTGGTCCTGGAGGCAGCCATGGGTGCATTTCTTCCGCCCCTTATCCAGCCGCTTCTACGGGAAATGAAAACGCGCCGAAGAAAAAACGGGTTGACGCCGGAAGGGGCTGTGGGCGGAGTACTGCTCCTTATCCTTGTTTTTTTGGGGATGAACGAAATCATCCTGTTTGAACAAATTATGCCGGTCAACATTCTGGTACCTCTTCTTGTTCTCATGGGAGCTTACCTCTTTGGACCTGTCCCGGGCATGCTGGGAGGAACGATAGCGGGTTTTTCTCTCAGTTTAAGCAATCCGGCGCTTTTTCCCTTTACCGGAGCCCTGGGGATTTCCGGTTTTCTGGCAGGGGTATTAAAACCTTACCGCCGGTTCTGGATTGGGGCCGGATATTTTGCCATGTTGCGCTTTTTTTCTTACTTTGGGCTTGAAGGGGGGTACCGCTTGACGAACATTTGGGAAGACTTGATCGTAGCGGCATTTTTTTTAATTATACCCCTATCCTTTTGGAAAAGAATGCAGGAGTTCAGTTTTTTGCTTCCACTGAATTTGGCTGATGAAATCGGTCAGAGATCCATCGCGGCCTCCCGGATAAAAGAATTTGCCGAGGTTTTCGGTGAGTTGGCGGCAACCTTTAAACCCCTCAGTCATGAGGAGACAGTTGTTTCCAAAAGGGATCTTTCTCCAATGGTGGACTACTTCAGCCGCAAGGTTTGCCGGACTTGCGGCCATTATCAGCGATGTTGGAAAGGGGACCAAGCCAATCAATACCGCAGGGTGCTGACGATGCTCTCTTTAGTGGAAGAAAAAGGCGTTTTTACAGAAAAAATGATCCCGCTGAAGCTTAAACGCTACTGCCCCAGGCAGATGGAAATTGTGAAAACGGTGGGAAATATGCGGGAAATCTATAAGTTGAACTGTTACTGGCAGAAGAAGATACGCGACGGGCGGATAATGGTTTCGGAACAGTTACAAGGAATTTCCTTTATGATGCACGATTTGTGGCAGGAGCTGAAGATTAAAGGGGAATACCCGCCGGAAGGGGGAAACAATAAAAGAGTATCTTTTTCCCTGGAGGTGGGTATCGCCCAGGTGGCCAAGGAAGGGCAAAGCGTTTCCGGAGATAGTTACGCTGTCCTGCCCATGAAGGGAGGAAGACAGGCACTTCTGCTCAGCGATGGAATGGGAAGCGGGAAGGAAGCACGACAGGCCAGCTTTTCGGCTGTGCGCTTGATGGAACGTCTCCTGGTCGCCGGCTTCCAGCAGGAAATTATTATCAATACAATTAATACGCTTCTGCGCTTGCGCTACCCGGTAGAGAGGTTTGCGACCATGGATCTTGCTTTGCTGGACCTTATTCAGGGCGAGATCGAACTTTACAAGTTGGGGGCGCCGCCCAGCCTGATCAAAAGCGGAGCTTCGGTAAAAGTTTTAGGTTCGGGCTCGCTGCCCATGGGTATCCTTGAAGAGATTGCCCCTGAAAAAAAATTCTGTCCTATTAGCCGGGACGGCGCGACATTTGTGATGATTACAGACGGCTTATGGGATGACTCGGGTGAAACCGGGGAAAACTGGTTGGTTACAGCCTTAAAGGAAATCAAGCATGGCCATCCCCAGCTCATTGCCGATCGCCTTATTGAGGAAGCCTGCAATCGTTTTCCCCGGGGAGTAAAGGATGATCTGACTGTGCTGGTAGGATCCCTGAGACCACTGGGTAAAAACGGCAAAAGAGGAAAAAACTGAACCGGGTTTGGCGGTTCGCTTTCTTAAAATATTGTAACTGCTCAAAGGTTATTGCATGAGTGAAGCTGCGGGGACGGTTCGAGCGTCTCCGTAGCGAAGCGAAGGAAGACGATGCAATCGTCCCCCTGCTTCGCGGTAGAACAGATTTTAGCAGTTACAAAATATTTTTATTAACGGGAAGGATTTTATTTGCGTTTAGCGAAGAACTATGTTAGATTGTCTGTGTTTTACGGGTATTGAGGAAGGAAAGGTGGCTGTTTTTTCGCAAAAGGATGTCCTTTATTTCACCATTTTATGAGTCCGTTAAAAAAGTAATTATTAACGAACAACTTATTAAAAAAGACGACAAGGTCGTTGTTGCTGTTTCAGGGGGTGCAGACTCCCTTTCTTTATTGATTTTGCTGAACCGGTTAAGATCGGAACCGGGCTTTTCGTTTAATATCCATGTTGCGCACCTTAATCACGGTTTAAGGGGTGAAAGCGCGGCCCGGGATGCTCAGTTTGTCCGTCTTACGGCAAAAAGGTTCGGCTTGCCCTGTACGGTGGGGAGAGTCAAGGCAGGGGAATACAAAAAAAGGTGGGGCCTTTCGCCGGAAGACGCGGCCCGTCGCCTTCGCTACAGGTTCCTGCAGCAGGTGGCTTTAAAAATAAGGGCAGATTCTATTGCGGTAGGGCATAACAGGGATGACCAGGTAGAAACGGTTTTGCTGAATATATTGCGGGGAACAGGGCCTGATGGTCTGACTGGAATGAAACTGCGGCGGGATATGAAAAAAAGCGGTGTAATTCTGATCCGGCCCCTTTTGAATTTCAGCCGCCGGGAGATTGAAAATTTTTGCCGTGAGAGCGGGTTTAACCCCCGCTTAGACGAGACGAATCTGGACCCTCGTTATCTGCGCAACAAGATCAGGAAGGATGTCATACCATACCTGGAAAAGAATGTCAATCCCAAATTAAAGGAAGGGCTTCTCAGATTATCCCGGCTACTTACCCTGGATAAAGATTTTTGGGATCATTTTGTTGAAGATCGTTTCAAAACCGTCGTTCTGGAGGAAAAGCCCGGTTGCCTGTTGCTCGATCGGAGGCTTTTTGCCCGGGAGCACGAAGCGTTGCAGGGGAGAATGCTAAGACTGGCTGTCAGCCGGCTTCTGGAAAGCGTTCCCAGAGGTGTGGATTACCGCCGGATACGCGCCGCACTGGACCTAGTCAACAAGAATAAGCCCCGGGGAGCTGTTTTTTTCCCGGGGGGGATGGCGCTAATCAGGGATTATGAAAAAGTAATTCTGCAAACGGACTTTTCCGGGGAGAATTGCCATTTGGAGCGGTTCTTCCCGGTTTTATTACCTGTCCCCGGAGAGGTGTCCATTGGTGCGCAGAGCATTGTTCTTAGGGCGAGGCTTTCCCGGCCGGGCAATCTTGCTTGGCCTCCCGATGAAAAGAAGGAGGCATACTTGGATTTTGACAGAGTGGTGGAGCTGTCCTCCGGAAAAGGCCCCTTGGCTGCCGAAGAAAAAGATATAGCCCTACAAGTACGGACGAGGATGCCCGGAGATCGCTTTTATCCCCTGGGGGCGCCGGGAAAAAAGAAATTAAAGGACTATTTTATTGACCGGAAAATTTCTTGGAAGGAAAGGGACGCTATTCCCCTGGTGGTTGCCGGCGATGAGATAATCTGGGTTGCAGGAAGGCAGATTTCCCACCTTTGCAGGATTACAGGAGAAACAAAAAAAATATTAATCTTATCTTTAGAGTCCCGTTAGGACCGAGAAAATTAATAACAGCATAAGGAGGAAGGGGAATGGATGGAGATAAAATTCGAGTCTTGCTTTCCAGCGAAGAAATCCGCGAGAAGGTCAGGGAGCTTGCCGGCGTTATTTCCCGGGATTATGAAGGAAAAGACCTGCTGCTGGTCTGTATTTTAAAAGGAGCGGTTATCTTCCTCTGCGATCTGATGCGCGAGCTGAAGATCCCCCTGGAAATAGATTTTATGGCCGTTTCCAGCTACGGAAGCTCTACGGTCAGCTCCGGTATCGTCCGTATTATAAAAGATCTGGATACAAGCATTGAAAATAAGGACGTGTTGATTGTGGAGGATATTATTGATTCGGGGCTGACACTTAGCTATTTACGTGAAAATCTTCTTTCCCGCAATCCCAGGTCCCTTAAAATTGTAACTCTGCTGGATAAACCGGAGCGCAGAAAAGTTAGTATTGAACCGGATTATTGCGGATTTCAAATTCCGGATGAGTTTGTCGTGGGATACGGTCTGGATTTCAACGAAAAGTACCGGAATTATCCCGATGTTTGTGTTTTGCTTGAGTTTGATTCTTGATTATGATACAATTGAAAAACAGGTGCAAAAAAGGGGGTTACGGGATTTTGAACGGTCGATTTTTACGCCAGGCAACCTTTTATTTGCTTATTTTTATGATTGCCGTGGCTTTAATTCAAACATTCAGCAAGCCGCAGGAAGTTATCCATGATATTAACTATTACCCCGATTTTATTAATTTGATTGAAACAGGCCAGCTCAAGAAAGTGACTTTAACGGGTGATAATGTGGAAGGCCTGCTGGCAAACGGCGAGAAAGTAAGGACTTTTAGACCCCCGGATGATGACCTGACCGCCAGACTGATTGAGAACAAAATTCCCTATGACCCCGGACCCGAACCGTCACCGCCGTGGTGGTCCACCCTGCTGACTTACCTGATCCCTTTTATTCTCATTATTGGGTTGTTTTTTTTCTTTATGCAGCAGTCGCAGGGCGGCGGGAACAGGGTAATGAACTTCGGTAAAAGCAGGGCCAGGCTGCACGACGGCGAACGGAGAAAAGTGACTTTTGATCACGTCGCCGGCGCTGATGAAGAGAAAGAGGAACTCCGGGAAATCGTAGAGTTCTTAAAAGAGCCCAAGAAGTTTCTTGAACTTGGCGCCCGCATTCCCAAAGGCGTGCTGCTTGTCGGGCCTCCGGGAACCGGCAAAACACTTCTTGCCCGCGCCGTTGCAGGCGAAGCAGGGGTTCCCTTTTTTAGCATCAGTGGCTCGGATTTTGTCGAAATGTTCGTTGGGGTAGGAGCATCCCGCGTGCGGGATTTATTCGATAATGCCAAAAGAAATTCCCCCTGCATTGTTTTTATCGATGAGATCGATGCAGTAGGCCGCCAAAGGGGTGCCGGCCTGGGGGGCGGCCATGACGAGCGGGAACAAACGCTCAACCAGCTTCTGGTAGAAATGGACGGTTTTGATGTTAATGAGGGAATTATCATACTTGCGGCAACAAACAGGCCCGATATTTTAGATCCCGCTTTGCTCCGTCCGGGACGTTTTGACCGGCAGATTACCGTTAACTTTCCGGATGTGAAAGGACGGGAGGAAATTTTACAGGTGCATTCCAGGGGAAAACCCCTTGACAGCGAGGTCGATTTAAAAGTTCTGGCCAGGCGTACCCCAGGTTTTACCGGTGCTGACCTGGAAAACCTTGTCAACGAGGCTGCGTTGCTCGCGGCGCGGCGGAACAAAAAAAGTATTAGTATGAACGAGATGGAAGAGGCTATTGACCGGGTTATTGCCGGGACCGAGAAGAGGAGCAAGGTTATCAGCGAATTTGAGAAAAAAATTGTCGCTTTTCACGAGTCCGGGCATGCTCTGGTGGGGTACCTGCTTCCGCATACCGACCCGGTGCACAAAGTGTCCATCATTCCCCGGGGAAGAGCAGGCGGGTATACCCTTATGCTGCCCGAGGAGGATCGCTACTATATGACCCGTTCCGAGTTGCTCGCACGGGTAGCGACCCTTTTAGCCGGAAGGGTGGCGGAGCAGGTCGTCTTTAACGAGATCAGCACAGGAGCTCAAAATGATCTGGAAAGGGCCACTTCAATCGTCCGGCAGATGATTATGGAATATGGCATGAGCGATGAGCTCGGACCTATTACCCTCGGGCGCAAACACGACCAGATCTTCCTGGGCCGCGATCTGGCCAGGGATCGTGATTTTAGCGAGGAGATTGCCAAATCTATTGACAAGGAAATTCGCAGAACAGTGGATAAGGCTTATCGTATGGCCGAAGATCTCATCATTAAGAACAGGGATAAGCTGGAGATGCTGGCAACAGCTTTGCTGGAAAAGGAAACCCTGGATGCTGAGGAGATCGAAAACTTAATGGAAGGCAAAACTCTAAGCAATGTACAACCTGAGGAAGAAACTTCGCAAGAAACGCAGGAAGATGCAAAAAACCAGAGGATACGGGAAAAGAGAAGGGATATGGGGGAAAAGGTAAAAGTTGTTTTTCGGCCGGAAAAAGGCGAAATATATCCGAAACCCGGGGAAGAGGTATAAATGGTGCTGGATCCAAAAAAATATGCTGATTGGGAAATTGCAGAAGAAGCAGAATCAAGGATGAAAACAGTGTACCAGCTGGGGGAAGAGCTGGGCTTGGAAAAGGAGGAACTCCTCCCTTACGGCCATTATATTGCCAAGGTGGATTATAAAAAGGTCCTGGATCGTCTAGCGGACAAGCCTAACGGCAAATATATTAATGTTACAGCCATTACCCCCACCCCTCTGGGCGAGGGGAAAACTACTTCCCTGATCGGTCTTGTCCAGGGAATGGGCAAAAGGGGCAAAAAAGTCATTGCCGCCATACGTCAGCCTTCAGGCGGCCCGACCATGAATGTCAAAGGTTCCGCTGCGGGCGGAGGGCTTGCCCAGTGTATCCCTCTGACAGAGTTTTCTCTGGGACTGACGGGCGATATTAATGCGGTAATGAATGCGCATAATCTGGCTATGGTTGCCTTAACCGCGCGCCTGCAGCACGAATTTAACTACAGCGACAGCTTTTTGAAAAAACTGGGTTTAAGGCGTTTGAACATTGATCCCAGGAATGTGGAGATGAAGTGGGTGATTGATTTCTGTGCCCAGGCGCTGCGCAATATTATTATCGGAATAGGCGGAAAAAAAGACGGCTTTATGATGAATTCCGGTTTTTCAATTGCTGTTTCTTCGGAAGTTATGGCCATTCTTGCCGTTTCCAAAGATCTCAGGGATATGAGGGAGCGGATGGCCAAAATTGTTGTTGCTTATGATAAAAAAGGCAACCCTATTACCACTGCCGATTTGGAAGTTGACGGCGCCATGACCGCCTGGATGGTCAAAGCCTTGAATCCCAACCTCATGCAAACCCTTGAAGGCCAGCCGTGCTTTGTCCATGCCGGTCCCTTTGCCAATATTGCCATTGGCCAAAATTCTATTATTGCCGACCGCGTAGCTCTTAAACTCGGAGATTACGTGGCTACGGAATCCGGTTTTGCGGCAGACATCGGCTTTGAAAAGTTTTGGAACCTTAAGACGCGTATGTCCGGCCTCGTTCCAAACTGTGCCGTTCTTGTGGCGACCATTCGCGCGCTGAAATGTCACGGCGGCGCTCCTATTCCCGTTCCCGGGCAGCCTCTTCATCCCAGTTATAGCCAGGAGAATGTAGCGTGGGTGGAAAAAGGTTGCGAAAATCTTATTCACCTCATCAATGTCATTAAAAAGTCCGGTATGATCCCGGTTGTCTGTATTAATGCCTTTTACACGGATACCGATAAAGAAATCGAAGTGGTCCGCCGCCTGGCCGGAGAGACAGGGGCAAGGGTTGCCCTTTCCAGGCACTGGGAACTCGGAGGGGAAGGAGCTCTTGAGCTGGCTGACGCTGTTATTGAGGCGTGCGAAGAAAAGACGGAGTTTAAAATCCTTTATGACCTTGAGACTCCGCTTCGCAGCCGTATCGAAATGATTGCCAAAGAAGTGTACGGTGCTGATGGAGTTGAATATTCGCCTGAAGCCATGGAAAAAGCAAGAAGAATGGAGAAAGACCCGGAAATCCGGCAGATGGGCACCTGTATGGTAAAAACGCATCTCAGCCTTTCCGATGACCCTAATTTGAAGGGCGTGCCCAAAGGATGGACGCTTTTTGTCCGCGATATTTTAATTTACAAAGGGGCAGGGTTCGTGGTTCCTGTTTGCGGTCCGATTAGCCTGATGCCCGGGACAGGCTCAAACCCGGCTTTTCGTCGTATTGATGTGGATGTGGAAACAGGAAGGGTAAAAGGTTTATTTTAATTCAAATGATGTTTCCGGCAGAGTAGGTGTCATGCGTCAAGTGCTAAGGGATGGGAAGTTGCCCTTAGACGAAAGGCACCCTTTTTTAAAGAAGGAGTGCCTGCGATATGTCCCCGCATCCGCTGCCAGGCAAGAGCAAAAGCAAACATCTCTTTTTCTCTTGGATGGCAGTTTGGCCCATCCTGGGAGAAAGGAGGTGTTTTTATCATGAAAAAGATTGCAGCACAAACGCTGACCCGCATGGCTTTACTGATTGCACTGAATGTTATTCTGGCCAGAGTGTTAAGTGTCAGGATTCCTCTCGGCGGAGTCGAGGGGCTGCGTATCGGCTTCAGCTCAGTGCCTGTAATTTTTGCCGGCATTTTTATGGGGCCCCTGGCAGGGGGGATCGTGGGAGCAATCGGCGATTTGATTGGTTTTTTTATTAGCCCGATAGGCGCGTATATGCCTCATTTCACCCTTAATGCAGCCCTGAGGGGAGTTATTCCCGGCCTTGTTATCCTGCTGCTCAGCAGAGGAAGGCGGCAGATTGGAATCTTTCCTCTTTTTCTGGCCGTTTGCAGCACATTGATTATTACCGATGTTTTTCTGCTTCCGTTTTTTTTCGAAACGCTTTTTGGTTTGAGCAGGGTTGTTACTGTCCCGCCGCGGATTATTCAAAATGCTATTTCTATACCTGCCTATACAGTTCTGCTTTTTACTTTGGGCCGCGCGATGGAAAAAGTATTTGCCCCAGGGCTGGGCAAAGAGGCGTTGCACCTATCTGGTAAAATATGGTAGGAGAAGGTCAGGCTTGAACTTTAAAGTCAGGCCTGACCTTTAACTTTGTGGTGGGACGGTTCCTTCGTCTTCCTTACCTCAAAAGATGAGCAGCTTGGGCAGAAACATGATTAGAGCCAGAATGAGGGCGTTTCCCAGGATACTTCTTGTTTTCTGGTAGATGTAGCCGAGAATAAGAGCTGTTGCCGGAACAAAAAAGAGGAGTTCACAAAAGAAGGTAATATTCCTGTTTGGTTCCGAAATAGCACTGCAGGCGGAGGCAAAAAAGACGCCCGTAAAGATAAGGGTGGCGAGCAAAAGGCCCGGCCGCATACCCCAGAGCCTTTCCATGGTGGTCTGTAAAAAATTTCTCCAGATCAGCTCAAACACTGCCGCCCGGGAAAAGAAGTAGAGAAATTGTAAAAAAAGCTGCCGAGTATTGGTTGAACCTGGCAGATCCGAGGGAATCTGCACAGTGGAGAAAACAGTAATAATTAAAGTAATAGCCAGAGCCAGTCCAAGATCCCGCGGAAACTGTCTCCACTGGAAAAGACCATATTGCCGGGAAATTTTACCTCTAGATGCCAACACCCTGATGAGCAGAAATAGCCCAAGATAAAGTAAGAGGAAAGCCGGAGCGATTTCTCCGCAGAAAGGGTTGGCAGTTTGAGTTGCCGGCCACACTCCGTGGAAAAGAAAGAGGGTAAAAAGGATGGCCGCGCTTAAAAGCTTTTCTGAAAAGTCAGGGGGATTTTTCAGGAAACCGGCAAGGCTGTACGATGGTCTTAAATCAAGGGTTAAAAGTTGGGCAACGAGGAGAACAGCAGCGATTACAAGGCTAAAATAAAGGATCAGGCCAAGCAGATGCCTGCCGTGAACTGCAGACGGGGTTTGTTCCAGGGGGACTCCATTATCCTCCAGGTAAAGATAGCTTTTTCCCTCCGGGGGAAGAAAGATGCGTTCAAAGCCGAAAGAATTAACCGACTGTTTTTTGATCTCTTGCTCCAGAAAAAGGGAAAGCTTATTTTTAAGGATATGATCCTCCAGGGGCAGGAAAAGAGTATCCCCTTTTAGTTGGAGATACGTTTTCTTATCCACAACCAGGTAACCTCCTGTAATTTTCTCGGGCAAATTTTTTCCTTTTTGAATTGCTTTCCCTTCTCCAAGGAACACCAGGCCGGTAAATGTACTATTAAGCGGGACAGCCATCACGGCGCTTCCCCGGGGGAGAAAGATTCTGTATTCTTCGAGAGAAAAGGAAAAAGGTTCGGTTTGGTAGACCCGGGTAATGTCAAGGCGCGGCGCGATGATACCCAGGCTTGTTTCTTTTGGTTCTGAAAAAAAAAGAAAAAATGCGGTAAAACACAAAAAGGTAACGGCAGTTAAAATGGAAAAAAAACGGGTTACTGCATTGGCTTTATGAATGTTTATCATATGTTGTTTTAACCTTTGCATTTTTCCTTAAAAAGTAACTTGAGATTTTTGATGTATTATTTTACCGTTTTTTTTCTTTCTTTTTAGGCAATAATCCTTTTTTTTGGGGAGAGAAAAAATAAATAAGCCATTTATTCTTTAGAAAAAATGTAGTAAACTTGATGTGGTAATCCTGGACTTATTGAGGGAGGTGCCTTACTTGCTCCTTGTAATAGACGTGGGAAATACCAATATTATGTTGGGTGTTTATAGCTCTGAGAAACTGGAAATGTGCTGGCGCATCTCTACTAACAGAAACCAAACCGAGGATGAATATGGTATAATTATCCGGAGCTTGTTCCAGCAAAGCGGTCTCAACGCAGAGTGCATCGACGGTATGATCATTTCTTCAGTTGTCCCGCCGCTCAGGTTTCCCCTGGTGAAGATGGCGGAAAAGTATTTTAAAGTTACACCGCTCATCGTTGGGCCGGGTATTAAAACGGGACTTAATATTCTTTATGACAATCCCCGGGAAATAGGCGCCGACAGGGTGGTCAACGCAGTTGGGGGTCTTGATTTATACGGAGGTCCTCTGATTATTGTAGATTTTGGGACAGCAACGACTTTCTGCGCGCTGTCGGAAACAGGCGATTATCTGGGCGGCTCAATTGCTCCCGGTATCGCCATCTCGACGGAAGCGCTTTTTGAAAAGGCTGCCAAGTTGCCCAGGGTTGAGGTGGTTAAACCAAATAAAATTATTGGCAAAGACACAATAACCAGTATTCAAATTGGTATTTATTACGGGTTTGTAGGACAGGTTGACGGTATTGTTAAGCGCATGATCAGGGAGTTTCCTGTAAAGCCCTTTGTCGTGGCCACGGGCGGGCTGGCAGGATTGATTGCCAAGGAATCGGAAACTATTGACGAGGTCAACCCCTTTCTTACTCTGGCGGGACTTAGGGTTATCTACAACAAGAATGTCTCTCTGGAAAAAAGTACGCTTTCGTAAAAATTTAAAATTTAGTATATTTTTAAATGGAAAAGCCGGATGGCCAAAAGGCCTATTCCGGCTTTTTAACAGGATTAAGGGGCCATGTTTCTTATAACACCGGTACTTCCTTGCGCTGCTGAAAGAGCAGGCCACTTTCCCCCCTGGTGACGGTAATGGTATCGCCGGGTTTAAAAGCATCTTCCAGTATTCGCTTGGCCAGAGGGGTTTCCAGTTCTTTTTGAATGGCCCTTTTTAACGGTCTGGCTCCGTAAACGGGATCGTACCCTTTTTCCGCCAGGTATTCTTCAGCTTCAGGAGTAATCTCCAGCTTGAGATGTTGCTCAAGGAGGCGATTTACCAGGCGCGCAGCTTGAATCTTGACGATCTGCCGCAAATCTTCCTTGGTTAAGGGCTGGAAGACAACGATTTCATCGACACGGTTTAAAAACTCCGGTTTAAAAAAGGATTTAAGATAGTTTAGAACCCGGTTTTTGGTCCTTTCAAAATCTTCTTTGCCGGCGATGCCGTCTTCCATGATAAGATCACTGCCCAAATTGGAAGTCATAATGATGACGGTATTGCGAAAATCCACCGTCCTTCCCTGTGAATCGGTCAATCTTCCGTCGTCTAATATCTGCAGGAGGGTATTAAAGACATCTTGATGGGCCTTTTCGATTTCGTCAAAAAGAATGACGGAAAATGGCCGGCGGCGGACGGCGTTGGTCAACTGGCCGCCCTCTTCATAACCGACATAGCCGGGAGGCGCACCGATCAGGCGTGAGACGGAGTGTTTTTCCATATATTCGGACATATCCAGACGGATATGGGCGTTTTCGTCGTCGAAGAGGATAAAGGCCAGGGATTTTGCCAGTTCGGTTTTTCCAACCCCTGTCGGCCCCAGGAAAATAAAGGAACCAATGGGCCGTGCAGGGTCTTTAATACCGGAGCGTGCCCGAAGTACTGCTTCGCTGACCGCCTGGACCGCCTCCTCCTGTCCGACGACCCTCTCATGGAGGCGATCTTTAAGCTGTAAAATCTTCTGCCGTTCGCCCTCCATCAGCTTGCTGACGGGTATTCCCGTCCAGCGGCTGACAATCAGGGCAATATCTTCTTCATCCACTTCTTCTTTTAAAAGGCGCGCGTTCTTTTTTTGCTGCAACTTTTCTTCTTCCTCCCGCAGCTGCCGCTCCAGGCGGGACATCTTGCCGTATTTCAGCTCAGCCAGTTTGTTTAAATCATAAGCTTGTTCCGCCTTATCCATTTCCAGCTTTGTCTGTTCCAGCTCTTCTCTAATGCTGCGCAGCCTAGAGATAAACTCTTTTTCTTCTTCCCAGCGCGCTTTAAGCCCCGCGGCTTCCTCCTTCTGATTGGCAAGCTCTTCTTCCACTTTTGCCAGCCGCCTCTTTGAGGCTTCATCAGTTTCCTTTTTTA
The DNA here is from genome assembly GCA_012728375.1 of Bacillota bacterium. GTDB lineage: Bacteria > Bacillota > Dethiobacteria > DTU022 > UBA8154 > DUNV01. Next base: position 19,204 of record JAAYFF010000053.1, read on the forward strand.
GCGCTTCCCGTTCAATTTCCAGTTGCAGTATGCGCCTGGTAACCTCGTCCAGCTCGGAGGGCATGCTGTCAATCTCAGCCCTGATTAAAGCTGCGGCTTCATCAACGAGGTCGATAGCTTTGTCAGGCAGGAAACGGTCGGAAATATACCTGTGGCTTAAGGTTACCGCTGCAACCAGGGCGGAATCCTTGATCCGGACTCCGTGGTGAACCTCGTAGCGCTCTTTTAAGCCCCGCAAGATAGAGATGGATTCGGGTATTCCCGGTTCCTTGACGAGGACCGGCTGAAAGCGCCGTTCCAGCGCGGCATCTTTTTCAATGTGCTTGCGGTATTCGGCCAGCGTCGTTGCTCCAATACAGTGGAGTTCGCCCCTGGCCAGCATGGGTTTAAGGAGATTGCCGGCATCTATAGCTCCTTCGGCAGCCCCGGCTCCAACTACAGTATGAAGCTCGTCAATAAAGAGGATAATCTCCCCTCCGGAATCCTGGATTTCTTTAAGCACCGCCTTGAGCCTTTCTTCAAATTCCCCCCTGTATTTGGCGCCTGCCAGAAGGGAACCCATATCAAGGGCAAAAATTTTTCTGTTTTTAAGTCCCTCGGGCACATCGTTTCTGGCGATGCGCTGGGCAAGTCCTTCGACAACAGCGGTTTTGCCCACCCCAGGTTCCCCAATTAAAACGGGGTTATTTTTCGTGCGCCTGGAAAGGACCTGAATCACCCGGCGGATTTCCTCGTCACGGCCAATAACGGGGTCCAGCTTGCCCATGGAAGCCATTTCCGTCAGCTCTTTTCCATATCTGGCCAGAGCTTCGTAAGTTCCTTCAGGATCCGGGCCGGTTACCCGCTGATGCCCGCGTATGGACTGGAGGACGCGCAGCAAATGATCCCTGTTCAGCCCGCTCCTTGTTAATAGGCGCTTTCCTTCTCCCGGCTCGCCTTCGAGAAGCGAAAGGAGCAGGTGCTCAATGCCAATATACTCGTCCTTAAAGGATAAAGCCTCTTTTTTGGCCTGTTCCAGGATTCGGATTAGGCGGGGGCTCAGATAGATCTGCTCGGAAGTTCCTTCCCCGGCATAAACTTTGGGCTGCCTGGAAAGATATAATCGAAGGTCTTTTTTTAGCTTTTCTGCGTCAATGCCCGCACGCTGCAAAAGGCGAAAACCCAATCCCTCTTCCTGCTCCAGGATGGCGAGGAGCAGATGCTCGCTGTCGATTTGCTGGTGGTGAAACCTGGCTGCAATACTTTGTGCCGCAGCGATAGCTTCCCGGGCTTTATTGGTAAAGCTGTTGAGATCCATAATTTTTGCTCGGCCTTTGCTGAGCCGAGCTTCACCTCCTTTTTGCATGTTTGTCTTAGAAAAGTAAATCCTTTAGAAACTGCCTTAGCAATTCCTTATCCAGGGTATCGCTTGTGCTGATCAGGTAACCCTTTTCCCAGAGAGATCCCTGCCGTCCGTAAAAAGTACGCATTTCAGGAACCCGCCGCAGGAGATGCACTGCCGAAAGGCTTTTCAGCGTCCGCATAATATCTGCAGGAGCAACCGAGGGGTCTACCGACAAAAAAATATGAATAAAATCGGCATTTATTTCGAGGGAATGTATTTCATACCGGTATTTTGAGCATATAGTGTAAAGAATATCTTTCAGTAGATCCTCCGCTGCAGTGAAAAGGCCCCCTAATTTTGGTTTGGGGCACCAGACTAGATGATATTTTACCGAATAGCGGTAATAATTATTATTCATTTGCTTATTCTTCAAGGCGGTATTTTTCTTTGACAGCCCTGCGGATAAGATCCAGATAGGTTAACGTTTTTTCTTCTTCTACGGAATAAATCCTGGCCAGGTTCTCAAGCTCGGTTTTCCAGGACTGAGGAATAGAGATATTGATCTGCACATTTTTCATTCCCAAGACCACCTTTATCCTAGACTTGCATATATATTCTACCATAGTAGATCAACTATGGCAAGGTTTTTTTGTTATCTTTAACAACAAAGAGGTAATTATCACCTCTCCGGCGAAATGAAAGGCAGGAGAAAAAGGGAAAAGAAAGCCGTTTTTCGAAAGCTTTAATTTGAGGAGGCGAGAAAAAATGAAGGTTTTCTTTGATGAGAAATTTCTTCAAACCTATACCAGCGATCCCGCGGCAAGACCAGGGCGTCTGGATTATGCTTTATCGGAGGTAAAGAAAAGATACCCCCTGGTTGCACCAATGCCCTGCAGCGAAGAGGATGTGCGCCTTGTGCATACTTCTTCTCATCTCGAATATACCCGCCGGGATGAGAAAGTTTACCCCATGGCCCTTCTGGCGGCAGGTGCAGCTATCGGAGCAGCAGAAGCGTCCCTGGAAGGGGAGGCGGCCTTTGCCCTCTGCCGGCCGCCGGGACACCATGCCAGCCCGGATTCTGCCTGGGGATTTTGTTATTTTAACAATGTGGCCATTGCTGTTCGCAAGCTGTTGTCGGAAAAGAAAATTAATAAAGCCCTGATCGTTGATTTTGATCTCCACTTTGGAGATGGAACGGCAAACGCTTTTAGCGGAGAGCCGGGCGTTTTGTACTATCATGTTAACGGCAACAGCAGCCAGATGTTTATCGAGAATCTGAAGGCATACCTGCTGGAGGCAAGGGCTGAGCTGGTTGCGGTTTCGGCGGGTTTTGACCGCCATCAGGATGACTGGGGGGGGCTGCTGGCCACGTCCGACTATCTGGAAATAGGGAAAATACTTAAGACTTATGCCAGGGATAATTGCCAGGGACGTATTTTTGGCGCTTTGGAAGGGGGGTACAATCCCCGCTCGCTGGGCGAAGCTCTCATGGCATTCCTTGAAGGACTGGAGTGAAGCAAGGGAGGTTTTCTTGCTTCACTCGTCTAAGAGGCCGGTTGCTTTTCATTAGGACGTTCTAATCCTTTTGCTTTAATAGCAAGATAAAGGGAGTTGATTGTCTTGCTGGTACTGGACGCGCATGCACACTGCGGGATAACGCTGCCTTTTGAGCAGCTCCATCCCCGCTGGCAGGAAGGCAATATAGAGGGTGGAGTTCTTTTTGCGCCGGTGGAGGAGATCTATGATCGCTACGATCCGAATTTTACAGATACTGAAGAGTACCTGAATTCCCGGAAAAAAGTGCATTCGTACCTGGAATCCCTTATATCTAAGCGGATATTTGCTTACTGGTTCGTCTGGAATGATTTTGAGCTCCCCCGGTCCGGCTTTGCAGGTATAAAATGGCACAGGCATGCCGATGAACCCGTGTATAATTATCATTCCGATAAGTGCAGGATGTTTATTGAGCATATTTGCCGGTTGCGCCTGCCGGTAATTATTGAGGAAGAATCTCATCATACCTTGCAGCTTGTGGATAAATTCAAGAAAAGGACAGCGGCGATTATCCCCCACTTCGGCGGTTTAAACGGGGGGTATATGCGTTTAAAAAAAGCAGACCTTTTTGAGAATCCTGCCGTATATGTAGATACGGCTCTGGCCGGCCGTGCTGAAATCGAAGATTTTGCGTCGGACTACGGGGTTGACCGAATCCTGTTCGGCAGTGATTTCCCTTTTGGCGATCCGGCTTACGAGAAATATAAAGTGGAAAAGATCTTCTACGGCAAGGACCGCAGAAAGGTCCTTGCCGAAAACCTGCTCAGCTTGCTGGAAAAAGAAGTCTAAAATAAGGTGCTGATCTTTTTGGATATACTATAAAAGGTGATAATTTATGGGATTACGAAAGGATTGCATCATCCTTCTGCTGCTTGTCCTGATGCTCATTATGGCAGGCTGCGCAGGAGAAAGGAAATCCGAAGAAAAGCAGGAACAGAAGGAAGTACCCCCGGCAATCAAGGAAATTGAAGGCGTGTTATTGAGCATTATGCAGCAAGCTGACTTAATTCCGGCAACTGAAAAGCTTTCAGGGCAAAGCCAAACCAATTCGGGCAGCAAGGAGGGAAATCAAGAAAAGGGAAAGCCGGTTAAGGAGTTGACTTATGAGGATACTCTTTTAGGAGAATTATTGAAGGCGGAAGGTTTTGAAGTTGAAGAACAAAAGCTCCCGCAGAGCACAGATATAATCTGGGACGGCATTAATAAAAGCATCGCCCGGCTTTATAGCCAGTGGAACGATTTGGAACCCCTTTTAAAGGAGAGTGAGTCTGTTTCCCAGGCGGAAATTGCTCAGTTTGAAGAAGGGCTGGATAATTTAACGGTTTTCAGCAGCGAACAAAATTATTTTGCTACCATGACTGCCGCAAATCAACTTACCGGAAATTTGGCAAATTTGATGGCTTCTTTTGCCGATAATAAAGTTATCCCTTTATATAAGCTGAAGTTTCATCTGCGCAGCATTGTTCTGCAAGCAGCAACTGACGACTATTCAGGGGCGCAGGAAAGCCTGGATTATATAAAAGGGCAAAAGCCCGTCCTGACCCAATCCCTGGATGAAAATGAACTCAGAGCCCTTGAACTTTCGCTGGAGGATCTGCAGAGGGTGTTGGATAAACAGAACCTCGAACTTGTCATCCTCAATGCGTCTATTGTCATGGGAAATACAGCCCGGGTAATAGAAAAAAGTTCTTTTTCATGATTTCCTTTGAGGGCACTACGTAGTCTGCCCTTTTTTATTTTCGGCCGTCTTTTGGTGTCATTGTCCAACAGTTAATCATGCCCTGTATAGGAATTTTTTGTAACTGCTCAGAGTTAATGTATAAGTGAAGCTTAACAGATTTTCTCTTAGACTGAGCAGTTACTTTTCTTTTTTATAGCTATTTTCAATATTATTTAAAGAACTATAGATGGATTGTATTGGACAAGAAAGAAAGCAAATGGCAAAATAGATTTTGTAGCAGACTACGTTATTTAACTAAACACGGTAAACAAATTGACAAGGGGGAGAAGATGTGAGAAAAAGAAGATTGTTACTGTTATTTTCGTTTTTTTTACTTTTTATGCTGGTGTTGGGGGGGTGTGCGGAACCAAAAACGACTGCCCCTGGGCCGGCGGAGGGATCTTCCGGGGATGACACAAGGGGAGAAAGGGTATTGCGTCTCGATGAACAGAATTTGGGTTTTCCCTCCGTCTATACGGTCTCATCCCGAGGCCGGGGTTATCTGTTGACCAGTTTTCTGTTCGATACTCTGACCTGGAAAGATGAAAAGGGCCTGGTACCCTTGCTTGCAGAGCGCTGGGAGCTGGCGGATGATGCCAAAACCTGGACCTTTTATCTTGTTAAAGATGCTTTTTTTAGCGATGGAATCCCTGTTACTGCCGAAGATGTGAAGTTTTCCTTTGAATATATGCAGGAACATCCACATCCCTGGGTTTCTCTAAACATGGTAAAAAACGTGGAAGTTGTGGACGATCATACGGTAAAAGTTGAACTGCTTGATACTTATGCCCCGTTTTTAAGCGAAATCGCCGGAAATGTGCCTGTAATGCCCCGGCATATCTGGCAGGATGTTGCCGACCCCAGCCAGTTTAATACCCCCGAATCGGTCATCGGTTCCGGTCCGTTCACCTTGGAGCACTTCGATCCTACAGCGGGAACGTATATCTTTGCCGCAAATGCGAACTACTTTTTGGGTGCCCCGGTTATCGATAAGCTTATATTTTCAGAAGTCAACGACCCTGCTCAGGCCTTGGCCGACGGCGATCTGGATGCCGCACAGCATCTCGGTTACGGTGAGGCGATGCGCCTGAAGAGTGAAGGCCGGTTCAACGTTATGGAAGGTCCCGGCTTCTGGGTATATCGCATGTATTTCAATTTCGATCTCCCTGAATTTAAGGAGGAGAGCGTCAGAAAAGCTTTTTATTATGCCATTAACAGGGATGAAATTGTAGAAAAAGCCGTCGGCAGCGGGGCCGATCCCGGCAACGCGGGACATATCCATCCCGATTCGGAATGGTACTATCCTCAGGTAAAAGAATACGATTTCGACCCGGATCTAGCCGGGACTTTGCTTGATGAGGCCGGGATAGTGGACAAAAACGGCGACGGGATCCGTGAATTTAACGGCAAAGCTATGCAGTATGAACTTTTAGTGGTAAGTGACAGAGTAAATGAGGCGGAAATGGTGAAAAGCTACCTGGGAGATCTTGGTGTGGCGCTGGAGATCAAAGCACTGGATCAGAAAAGTGTAGACTCGCTCATCAAAGAGGGTAAATTTACTTTAGCCCTGAACGGGCACGGTTCTTTCGGAGGGGACCCTGTCTTATTGGCCCGTTTTGTCAGCGATGAAAGAAGCCTGGGATCTACCCCCAGCGTGACGGCTCAGGGGGGCGGACAGTGGGTTAATGAGGAGTTTAACGATCTTTTTGCCCGGCAGATGAAGGAGATGGACTACGAAAAACGTTACAAACAGGTTGCCCGCCTACAGGAGATTATTGCCGAAGAACTCCCCACCCTGACCCTTTATTACCGGAAGATAACTTTTGCTTATAATCCGGAAGCGTTAAACGGCTGGTTTTTTACAAAGGACGGCGTTGCCCGGGCAGTTCCCACCGTTCAGAACAAGCTGGTTTATATCAGAGGAACTTGGGGCAGATAGGCTTGCCTTTGTTTTTCCGCTCAAGACCAAGTCTTATATGGTTGTGTACTGTTCTGGGCAGAAACTGTATGCTGCTGAGTATCTTGGTCATTCTGGGGTTTCTTCTGCCTCGCTTAATACCGGGAAGCCCCCTTTCTTTCTCTGCTGATCAAATTGATGTTCTCAATGCCATGCTGCCGGAGGAGACTTTCAACCGTTTCACGGATTATTACGCTCCCGAACAGCCGCTTATCAAGCAGTTTGCCGGCTATCTGAGACATCTTGCGAGGGGGGACTGGGGGTATTCCTTTCATTATGGGCTGGCGGTCAGGGAGATTGTTATGAGCAGGGTAAGCCTTACCCTCTTTTTATCGTTGACTTCAATTGTAATTTCGACCCTTATCGCCGTCTCCCTGGGAACATATCTTGCCCTGAAGGGGAGCGAATACCTGGAAAAAGGTCTCCTAACCCTGCTTCTTGTCCTGCAAACGATCCCGGTTTTTTTATTGGCTATTCTCTGCCGCATGTTATTTGCCCATCACCTGGGCTGGTTCCCTGCTTTTGGAGCTTATCCTCTGGGTATGACCCCGGCAGATGCGGGGTTTGCCCTTCATTTTCTGAGGCATGCCATCCTTCCCATCGCTGTTCTGATCCTTAATACAGTACCTCCAGTGGCTGTTCTGACCCGAAATGTTGTACAGAAAATAAAAAGAGAGCCTTACGTTGAAGCTGCTTATTATTTCGGTATCAGAGAAAAAATAATTTGGCTCTATTATATTTTGTTGAACAGTTTCCCGGAAATTTTAGGCCGCCTAAATATTACTTTTCTCTATGCTATTGCGGGGGCTCTCTTTGTGGAGATTATTTTTTCCTACCCCGGGATGGGCACCTTAATGAAAGTTGCGGTGGAAGCAAGGGACTACCCTCTCATACAGGGGATTTTTCTGGTAACCAGCATCTATAGTATCGCTATTAATATGCTTTTTGAACTGCTGTCCATAAAATTATACCCGAGACTGACAAAGATGACATGAAAAATGCAACTGTCAAAAAAGCAGCCCTGCTTATTCTTCTCATCATGATGGTGATGGGGATAGCATATCCAACCCTAGCGCCCTTCCAACCCGATGATTTTTCTTCTCCGGCGCTGCTGCCCCCTGGGGGTAAGCACCTGCTGGGCACGAACAAGATGGGGCAGGATATTTTTTCTGCTCTATTGGCTGGTTTCAGGGTCACCATCAGCATCGCGCTTATTGTTTCTTTTTGTTCCACTTTGATTGGGACAGTGCTGGCAATTAGCTGTGCATTTTACCGCCGCTGGATGGACCGCTTCATAATGAGCGTCACAGAAATATTTATCATTGTACCGGAGATAATTGTCATAATGCTTTTTGCCGCTTTTGCGGGACCAAGAGTGGCTGATGTGGTTATGGTGATGATTTTTTTTTCCTGGAGCCGGATAACCCGTATCTTGAGAGGGAAAGCGATGGTAATTATCAATCAGGATACGCTGCAGTACACTTTATTATTAAAAGGGAATCTCTTTGATGTGGGCAGGAAAATGTGGCCGTATCTTTATCCGGCAGTCGCGACCCTTTTTATTCAGCAGTGCGGCAGGGCGGCGGTATACGAAGCTACCCTCTCTTTCCTGGGAATTGGAGATCCGGCCCTTAAATCCTGGGGACGTACCATTAAGGCTGCTCTTGATTATGAAGGTATTTTTTGGGGCCATACCTATCTTTGGTGGCTGTTGCCTCCCATTTTATGTCTGATTCTTTTTGTACTGGCCCTGGCCTTGCTTACCTTTGATTTTGATGAAAGCGGTGAGAGGAGTGATTAAGCAAAGATGGCGCCCATTTTATTTGTGGAGGGGTTAAAAATCCGTTATCGGTCTGCAAAGGAGCGGTTGCCGCGGCTGTCGAGTTCATCTCAGCCTTCTTCACAGGTTGTTTTCCAATACTCCCTAATTCAGGTGGAAAAAGGGGAATGCCTGGGGATCGTCGGACAAACCGGTTGCGGCAAGACCACTTTGCTCAATGCCCTATTCCAGCCCCGGTTCCCCGGAGAGGTTAGCTATCGGCGGGCGGAAATACTGGGCAGAGATCGAAACAGTATCCCTGCTCACGAACTGTACAGCCGCATATCATATCTCCCCCAGTATGCCCAGAATGCCTTCAATCCCTCCCTTACCGCGGGGAATCATTTCCGTCATGTTCAAAGAAGCCTGCAAATCGTGGAGGAAAATATTTGGCATGCCTGGATGGAGGAGCTCAAACTCTCTCCGCAAGTTCTGGAGTATTTTCCTTACCAGCTCAGTGGAGGGATGAAACAGCGTTTGGCCCTGCTGCTGGGTTTTTTAAAAAGGCCGGCCTTGTATATTCTGGATGAGCCTTCTTCAGGAGTTGATGCTGTTACTATGAAGATCATTCTGGATTTTTTACGGAGAAGGAAGGAAGAAGGGGTGACTTTCCTCATGGTTTCTCACGACGTTGGATTGGTTAACAACTTTTCCGACAGAGTATTGTTTTTGGAGGAACAGTTATGTGCGAAACAAAACCCCTGCTGAGCGTGCAGAATGTGGAGAAAAGCTATAAGACTTTGGGTGAGGTGCCAATAAAAGTCCTTAAAAAGGTCAGCTTGGAAGTAAAACAGGGGGGTATGGTCGGTCTTCTCGGCGAAAGCGGCGCAGGCAAAACGACTATCGCCAGGATAATTACCGGCCAGGAGACGCCGAATGGAGGGAAGCTTTTTCTGGACGGAAAGCCGCTCCTACCCCTGCAGCGCCGGTCTTTTAACCTTGCTGCGGATATCCAGTATATTTTCCAGGACCCTTATTCGGCGCTGGAACCAGGTTACACTGTGGAGCAGACTTTGCGCGAACCGCTGCGCCTGTGCCGGAGAAGGGGACGGCAGGGTTTGTTCAGCCCTCAGGAAGCCCTGGATCTGGTGGGTCTTCCTTATGCGGGCTGGGCCTTTAAAAAAAATGGGGAGCTAAGCGGCGGGCAGCGCCAAAGAGTCGCCATCGCCCGGGCTCTGATCCCCCGTCCTCGCCTGTTGATTGCCGATGAAAGTGTTTCCATGCTCGATGCAAAGAGCGCCCGCTCAATTCTGGATCTTTTACAGACTATTAACGTTGAAACGTCGCTCGGCATCTTATTTATTACCCATCAGATTAGTGTTCTTAAAAAAACATGCACATATGTTTACGTTTTGCACCAAGGACGTATTGTGGAAGAAGGAGTAACTGAACACGTTCTGAATTCTCCAGCTGATGCCTATACCCGGCAACTGGTGGAAAATATGAAATTTTTTGGGGAGGTACAAAGCTTTGTCTAAAATTATGTATGTTGACCTGGATAGAGGCAAAATCAGCGAGGAAGCCTTCGTCTTTAAGAATCTCTCTTCAGCAGGAAGAGGTCTGGCTGTGCAGCTTATCGGAACACAGACCGACCTTAAAACAGGCCATAGACGCGGCAATTGTCTGGTTCTCGCCCCGGGACTATTGACAGGCACAAAAGTCCCCTCCACAGGAAGGCTGGTTATCGCGGGTTTAAAAGTTCGGGAAAGGGGCCTTCACCTGGCCAATACAGCAGGGCCTTTTGCTCAAAAGCTTGCCTCCCAGGGGGTCTCCGCCCTTGTTGTCACCGGTTCCTACAGCCCCGGCCGGACGGCAGTAATACACATCCGGGACGAAGGTGCGGACCTGCATGTTTTCCCGGAGCTGCATGATAAACCTGTCGGTGAAACTATCGGCTATCTGCGGGAAAAATGGGGAGAGGGCTCAGCTATTGTGGGAGTTGGGCCGGCCGGGGAGCATATGCTTCCTCTCGCCGGGGTTTTCAGCACTTATCCTGCCCGGGGTATACCTGTTTTTTCCGTAAGCCGTGACAAGGTTGGGGAGGTTTTTGGGAGCCTGGGATTAAAAGCCGTGGTTATATCCACGAAGCCTCACTTTTTGGCAGATGTTCAGGACCGGGAAAAGTTATGGCTCTACAGTAAACAGCTGAGTAGGCTCATCGTGCAGCATCCTGTTTGCGGGGGCGCGCTTCCCGCTTACGGTTCCCTCACGTTGATGAAAATGCTGCAGGAGTACAACCCGAAAGAAGCTTTTCAGAGCAAAGCGCAAGGAAAAAAAGCCGGAGTCAACAAAGGTGGATTCACGGTAAAAGAAAGGAAAGAAAAGGAAGAACAGTGTGTTAATCGGGCTAAAGGAACAATTCGTCTGAATCGCAGCTGCACCATAGGTTGTGTGGTGGGGTGTTTGAACAGGCATGCCGGCAGCAGTGGAGAAATATTAAGCTCGCCCATGGAAAGCGAAGTCAAAGCGGCATGCCGGGAGATGTTCGGGATAAATGACCCGCATTTTGCCCGGCGCATCACTCTGCGCTGTTTTGAATTCGGCCTGGATCCTATGGAGTTTCTTGCCGGCTGCAAGATGTTGTTTGAGGCAGAGGGGACATCTGGACAGCTCTCCGCGATCGAGCATCTGGCAGAGGAGGTGGAAAAACTTTCGCTGCGGGGAAGGGCTTTGGCCAGCACTACAGCAGGTCTTGCCGCTCTTTTTGCGGACGATCCGGCGTTGCAGCCCCTGGTAACCCGCCCCTCGGAGAAGGAAGCTTCCTCGTTTATCGTCCGCCTGCCTTACAGGGAAGAGGGCTTGGAAGATATCAGCGACCTGGACTATCTGTTCGCATACACGATTGTCTCCGCCAACCTGGGGCTATGTCTCTTCACTTCTTTTGCTCTACTCGAAAGTCCCCGGGGTTTGCAAATATTATCCAATTTGATAGAGGCAAAAACAGGAGAAAAGATACCGGCGGGAGAAATAATTCGAGAAGGTTTACAGTGCATCCGCAGCAACGAGATATTGGAAGAGGAGCTTCGCAACCTTCAGCAGCTCCGCAGAATTCCTGAATTTATTAAAGTGCTTCTGCGCTATTTCCAGG
>JAAYFF010000054.1 GCA_012728375.1 Bacillota bacterium
ATTCAGATAAAGTGCTGGTTGATAATAACGAAAAGGTTTTGGATTGCCCGGCAGAGATGCTGCCACCAGGAAGGACATTTGTACCCCTTCGCTTTGTAAGCGAAAACTTGGGTGCAAAAGTGTTTTACAATACTGATAAAAGAGAAATTACAATTGCAAAGTAATTTTTTCCACAGGATGCTTTTATATTTTCCGAAATACAGCGGGGTGAGGTGCAGGCTTATGGAGGAAAATGAGGTATTTGATGCTTTTGAAATAGTAATGGAAGAAATCGAAAGCGTTGTTGAAACTCTTCGTGAAGAAGGAGCAGATGCTTTTCGTAAAGATGAACTTGATGGTATAGCAGAAACAATAAATCGTATTGAAGAGATCAAAAAATTTCGGGAAAAAGTTAAAGATCTTCAAAAAGAATGGGAGCGGTTATTTGCTAAAGAAGTGGCTGAATCTATGCAAAAAACCTCCAAAAAAAGGTCTATCAGCCAGCGTCTTGAAAGAGGGCTTAGAACGCCTGAAGATTATTTTCGTTTGCCAATCCTGGGATCACTCGTTGAATTGGGTGGCTCTGCGCCTATGAGGGATGTTCTTGATAAAGTATATAAAAAAATGGAGAGTGTGTTAAACGAATATGATCTTCAAGGGCTTCACTCAACAGGCCGGCCACGATGGGAAAATACTGCACAGTGGTGTAGAAATTCTATGGTTATGGAAGGTTTTTTAACTGCAGATTCACCCAGGGGAATATGGGCTATCAGTGAGGATGGAAAGAGATTCCTGTCTGAATCGGAAAAAGGAGATTAAAATGGCAAAACAGGAAACTGGATGTTTATTGGTATTTCTTCCTTTTATACCCTTTTCAATTCCTGATAGGCTTCCCTATGTAAAAAGGGGCAATCTCTTATGGTAAAATATGTAAATGATGTAGAAAGAAATTTTATGTGTATTCAACCAAAATCAGGGAAACAAAAAGAATAAAATAGGATGTACTGCAGCGAATGAAGAGCGATATCGGAGGATATGTCATGCCTGTTTGCCTGGACTCGCTGGTAATTGGACAGAATTATGAACGATCATATTTAGCAAAGCTCTGGGATTATGAATCTTATCATGCTATAAGTCGAGGCGTTGTTACCCCTATCGACACTAATCTCATTATCTTATTTGTAACTAAGAACAAGCAGCAGAGTTTGACCCAGTATCGAGACTACATCGAGGGCGATCTGCTCTACTGGGAAGGCGAATCAAAGCACAGCAGTGATGAGAGAATAGTAAATGCCGGAGTATCTGGAGACAGGATATACCTTTTCTATCGAGATGAACATCATAATCCTTTTATCTACTACGGTGAGGTTAAATTGGTATTTTATGAACTGGAAACTGCAGTTCCCAGCAAATTTATTTTCTGGTTACTTGGGATAGCTGGGAGTTTGACCCAGTGCAGCTGCTTAAAAGAAAGTGACAAATACTTTGAGGGTTTTGTTTCATTAGGAATAGAAATGCTGGGAGATATAGAACCGGGGGAAGGTGGATTAGAATATTTATCAGGCTTAATTGCCTCTGAACTTGATAAACCCTTTGTTGATTTGCAGGAATCCTTAAGCGTAGCGGTATTTTTAGTTTGGACAGGCTGTTTGCATTATCGGGAGGGCGATTACTGGAGTACGGTCTATCAAAAGCTGGGGCTGCCTTCAGGCCAAGTAAAATGGCAAAATATTCTGGGAGAGTGTTTTTTAAAGACCATAAATAAACATAAGCTTTTTGAGTTTAAGGGTAAGTCACGGTATATAACCCCTATTTTGGCCCATGGTTATATTCCTAATTGGTACTTAGAGAGCTATTTTGAGGATGTAGTGTCGGGCTGACCCCTTAACTTTGAACATTACGCCCTCATTACTAAAGCTTTCTCAGAATTGTTCATGATAAAGTTATGGTATTCCAGCGGTGGGCGATAGCCTATGCTGGAGTGGAGCCTCACCTCATTGTAATAGCGCATAA
>JAAYFF010000055.1 GCA_012728375.1 Bacillota bacterium
AAAATTTTCTCGTTCTGAGTATAATTCATCTTGGGTACCTCCTCTGTTATTTAAGGGTCGCTTCGCGAAGCTGACACCTCGTATGCTAACAGGAGGTACTCTTTTTTTCAAACATCATTTTGTTTCATTACAGGAATGCTCCTTATTCCTTCTTAACTTGCACCTCTAAGACAATCATCGCCAGCGGAGGAACAGTAATTTCCAGGCTAAAAGGCCGGTTCTGCCACTTAACATCTGATGCCTTTAAGAAAGCATCGTTTTTTTGTCCCGAGCCACCATACACAGCCAGGTCGCTGTTAAAAATTTCTTTGTACTCCCCGGCATAGGGGACACCAATTCTGTACCCATGGTACACTACAGGGGTAAAATTGCATAAAACGATGCAAACTCTGCCCTTGTCCTTTCCTCTTCTGAGAAAGGATATGATACTCTGTTCAGAATTATGAGCGTCAATCCATTCAAAACCGTCCCGGACAAAATCCTGTTCCCAGAAGCTTGCCTCTTTACGGTAAAAGAAGTTTAATTCCCTCACATAAAACTGCAATTTACTGTGCAGCTCGTATTCCAGAAGGTTCCAAGCAAGCTTGTCCCAATCTTTCCATTCGTCAAACTGTCCCAGCTCAGCTCCCATAAAAAGAAGCTTTTTACCGGGATGGGCCATCATATAGCCCAACAGAAGCCTCAGGTTGGCAAATTTTTGCCAGTAATCCCCCGGCATTTTGTTCAGCAGTGATTTTTTGCCGTGGACAACTTCGTCATGGGAAAGGGGAAGGATAAAATTTTCAGAGTACGCATACCAAAGGGAAAAAGTTAAGATATCGTGATGCCACTTCCGGTGGATCGGATCTTTTTGCATATAGCGCAGAATATCATTCATCCATCCCATATTCCATTTGAAGTTAAAACCAAGGCCTCCCAGGTAAACGGGTGCGCTTACCTGTGGCCACTGCGTTGATTCTTCGGCAATCATCAAGGCCCCGGGATAATATTTAAAAACCTGCTCGTTCAACTTTCTCAGAAAAGAAACTGCCTCCAGGTTTTCCCGCCCTCCATACTGATTAGGAACCCAATCCCCTCCTTTTTTCCCGTAGTCCAGATAAAGCATGTCAGCCACGGCATCCACCCGTAGACCGTCCACATGATAAACATCCATCCAGAACAGAGCATTGGAAATTAGAAAACTGTTAACTTCCGGCTTTCCCAGATCAAAATGCAAAGTATCCCATTCCGCACTTTCGCTTCTGCGGCTGTCCTCATATTCATAGAGGGGGTATCCGTCAAATTGCCGCAAACCATGTGCGTCTTTACAAAAATGACCCGGCACCCAATCCAAAATCACTCCCAGACCTTTTTGGTGACAGCAATCAACAAAATACATAAAATCATGCGGATTACCAAAGCGGCTGGTTACGGAAAAGTAACCCGTAACCTGATAGCCCCAGGAGCTGTCCAGGGGGTGTTCCGAAAGGGGAAGAATCTCCAGGTGGGTATAGCCCATCTCTAGGGCATAGTTGACCAATTCTTCCGCCAATTCCCGGTAGGTTAAAAAACTTCCGTCGCTCTTGCGCTTCCAGGAACCGAGGTGAACTTCATAGATTACGAGGGGCTCACTAAAAATATTGCGGTTCTTTTTTTCCTTTTCCCACTTGTCATCGTGCCACTGATAACCTTCGAGAAAACAAACACGGGAAGCGGTCCCGGGCCTTATTTCCGAGGAAAAAGCAAAGGGGTCGCTTTTTAAAAAAATATCACCCCGGCAGCTCTGAATCTCGTATTTATAGAGATCCCCTTCCTTTACACCGGGAATAAAGACAGACCAGACTCCCGCATCGTTAATCCTCTCCATGGGGTGAAGATGTCCCTGCCATCCGTTAAAAGTCCCGGCAACGCCGACCTTTGCAGCACGGGGAGCCCATAGTGAAAATCTGACCCCTTGTACACCCTCCCGATTCTCCAGGTGGGCTCCAAAAACACGGTAACTTCTAAAAAGGTTCCCTTCGTGAAACAGGTAGAGATCATATTCGCTGGGTGCTCCTTGATGATGCAAAATTCTCTCTCCTAGACCGGCATGGTTTAAAAAATTATTGGAAAAGTGCAAAAACAAAGAATAAAAATAAACTTTAAAAAGAGAAAAACTACCCTGATAAAAACTATTTCTCCAAAATGTTCCGATTTCCTGCATGAAGGTAATTTTTTTTTAGAAAATTTCAATCGCAATCCGGAACGACAACCCCCGCGCTGATAATTAGCTTTAACCCTTCTTCTACGGTCATATCCAAATAAATAATCTCCTCCTCCGGAACCAGAATCAACATACCCGAGGTAGGATTAGGCGTTGTGGGAATAAAAACATTAACCAAATTTTTTGCTGTTTTCTCCTGGATTTCTCCCCGGCATTTGCCGGTGATAAAACCCACTGCATAAGATTCCTTTCTCGGATATTCGACGAGGACCACTTGCCTGAATATTTCTTTTCCCTGCAGTGAAAACGCTTGCAAAACCTGTTTGACACCAAAATAAATTTTAGTTACAAGAGGTATTCTTTTAAGGATCCCTTCGGCAAGATTCAAAAGTTTTGCACCGATAATATTCGTTACGATAAACCCGGCAAGAAAAATAAGAAATATTCCGGCAAGGATACCGATTCCAGGAATACTTTTCCCGGTAATTAATTGCACGTATCGACCTAAAAAACTGTCTAAAAACGTAAAAAGATAATAAATAATATAAAAAGTAGCAAACAAAGGCAATAAAGCCAGCAGACCGCTAATAAAAAACTGACGGATTTTTTTCATCATGGCTCACCCCATGCTGTAAGAATTGAAGTAATATCTCTTGCTTCTACTGCATAAACTCCATTTGCAAAGGTCGCTTAAAACCAGCAACCACCCGACTACAATTTTTCGCACGGGCCAATTGAACGTCCTGTGGAATAAAAATATCCCTGGAACGTACCCCTGGATTTCAATTCATCTTCAACGCGCCGGCTAAAATTTGACCGTGAATCATGCCACCTGGGAGCGATCAAAAGTGCCCTGTCGGTAACTTCGCTCAGCAGGCGGTGGACAACGATATCCCCGCGTAAAATTTCCAGTTGATCACAAATAAGCCCCAAATATTCTTCCTCAGTCAAAACCTCTATTTCCCCCCGGCGGTAGAGCTGTGCCAGCGGAGTCCTTTCCATTATCTGAAGCTGGTGAAATTTTATTCCCTGCAGGGGAAGGGAATTTAGCCGGCGGATGGTTTCCAGCATGTCCTCTTTCTTCTCCCCCGGAAGCCCGTTAATAATATGGACACAGGTATAGATCCCCCTTTTCTGGATTGACATTACGGCTTTGACGAATTGCTCAAAGGTGTGCCCCCTGTTTATCCGCTCCAGAGTCCTGTTGTGAGAGCTTTGCAGGCCGATTTCCAACCAGATATGATAATCCCGGGAATAGGATTCTAAAAGGTTAAGAACTTCGGAACTTAAACAATCGGGCCTCGTGGCGATGCTTAAGCCCACGATACCGGGAAGGGAAAGGGCCTCTTCGTATCTTTCCTGAAGAGATCCTACGTCTCCATAAGTATTGGTATAGGCTTGAAAATAAGCCAGATATTTTTTGCGGGGCAGAAAGTTGTCCGGAAAAGACGTGATTCGATTTTTTCGCTCTTTTTTCCCTTTTTCGGCTTTCCATTGTAAAAGGAGAACCTGCTGAGCGATAGAGTGCCTTTTCCCTTCTGCTTCCCTGACCATGGAAGCCGGACTAAAGCCTGGATTATAGCAATATATACACCCCCCCGTGGAGATGGTCCCGTCCCTGTTCGGACAGGAGAAACCGGCATCCAGCGGGATTTTATAGATTTTTTCCCCAAAATTTTCCCGAAAAAATTGGCTTAAACGATAATACCACCCTGCATGGGGCATAGACTGGCCTCCTTCGAAGATGCAAATCGGTTCTTATTCCGCTTCCCGGCTCCTCTCTGCCGGCTCCTTGGTTTTCCTTTGTTTTTCCAGGTAAAGGGCCAGGTAAGATATATCCGCAGGGGTCACCCCTTCGATACGGGCAGCCTGACCAAGGGTCTGCGGCCGGATCTCGCCCAGCTTTTGCTTTGCTTCTGCCGAGAGGTTAACGAGACGATCATAATTAAAGCCAGTGGGTATGGACTTTGCCTCCAGCCTGGCCATTTGATTTACATGGGATTGCTGTTTTTCAATGTACCCTTCATATTTGACCTGGGTTTCCACTTCTGAGGCGATCCGATCGTCCTGGGAAAGAACTATGCCGCCCTCTGCTTCGCAGAGCAGCTTCCGCATTTTTTGGTAATTTAACTCCGGCCTTTTGAGCAGCTCAGCAAGGGTTTGCGGCTTGGAAAGGGGAGCAAGACCTTCCTTTGCAAACGCTTCATTAATAAGGGGAGCAGGAAAAAGACGGTAATTATTAAGCTTTCTCTTTTCTTCTTCAATCAGTCTTTTTTTCTCCTGGAAGCGGCTGTACCGCTCTTTGGAAATAAGACCCAGCCGGTAACCCTTTTCCGTAAGGCGAAGATCAGCATTGTCATGGCGCAGGAGAAGCCGGTATTCACAGCGGGAAGTAAACATCCGGTAGGGTTCGCTGACCCCCTTAAGAATAAGATCGTCAATGAGAACTCCGATATACGCCTCGTTTCTCCGCAGAAGGAAAGGGGGCTCTTCCCGGCAAAAAAGAGCAGCATTTATCCCCGCCATCAACCCCTGGGCAGCAGCCTCTTCGTACCCGGTGGTGCCGTTAATCTGGCCCGCAAAAAACAGCCCGCTTATTCGCTTGGTTTCCAGGGTGGCCTTAAGCTGCGTCGGCGGGAAGTAATCGTATTCGATGGCATAAGCCGGACGGGTAATGACAACGTTCTCCAGCCCCGGGATCGTCCGCAAAAAGGCAATCTGTAATTCTTCCGGCAGTCCGGTGGAGATCCCCTGAAGGTACATCTCCTCGCTTCCCTCGCTTTCCGGCTCAATAAAAACAGGATGCCTTTCCCGGTGACGAAAACGGACGACCTTATCCTCAATGGAAGGACAGTAGCGGGGCCCCTTTCCTTTAATCAACCCTGAATAAATTGGTGCATAATTTATATTATCCAGAATAAGCCTATGGGTTTTTTCCGTCGTATATGTCAGGTAACAGGGGATTTGTTTAAAACATGCCCCTTCGGTGTCAAATGAAAATGTTCCCGCATTTTCTTCGCCTTCAACGGCTGTAAGCCCGTCAAAATTGATGCTGCGCCTGTAAACCCGCGGGGGGGTTCCTGTTTTTAAGCGTTCCGCCTTAAATCCGAGAGACAAAAGGTTTTCCGCCAGCTCGTTCGAAGGGTTCTGGTTTCCTGGCCCCCCGGGATAGTGGTCATGGCCCACAAAAATTTCCGAGCGGAGATAAACGCCGGCAGCGAGGACAACAGCCCTGGAAAGATAGCGGCTTCCCTGGCGGGTAATAACGCCCTGCACCGCGGCACCATCAACCAGGATTTGCACCGCAGCTCCTTCCCGCAGAAAGAGAAGGGGCTCGCCCTCCAGAATCTCCTTCATACCCTTCTGGTAAGCCTGCTTGTCTATCTGCGCCCTCAAGGCCTGAACCGCCGGTCCTTTGCTGGTATTAAGCCTGCGCATCTGCAAAGCATTCCTGTCCCCGTTTAAACCCATGACTCCTCCCAAGGCATCGATCTCTTTAATTAAATGCCCCTTGCCGGGCCCGCCCAGAGAGGGATTACAGGCCATCAAAGCCGGATGGTCAAGATTTGTTGACAAAAGAAGGGTACGGCAACCCATATGTGCGGCCGCCAAAGCAGCTTCACAGCCTGCATGCCCCGCGCCGATAACAATCACATCATATTTTTCCGCTTCCATATTACAACTCCCGTCCTGGTTACATTCTACATATTAAGTAAAGTATATCATTATATCATGCTTTTGTTGAAGTTTGCCAAAAAGAAAAAGGAAAGCGGCCTTGCAGCTCAAGCCCGCCTGTAGTTTTAGCCAAAAATATATAAACTAACCGGAAAATTTTTTTTTCCTATTTCTTTTGAAAAACTCCCTTTCGTTTTATGTAGTAAAAACATAATTGCTGCAGGGGAATTATTTCTTAACAATTTCAGCAAATACCAGCGTCTGGTTTAATAATTGGTAGGCAATTTCTCCAAATGTTACCGGTCCGGCAAACGGTGGGGTTGCTTTGCCGTCCAGTTCGCCATAAAGGTAATTAAGAACACAATTACAAGAAAAAACCGGCTTGGTTTTCTCAAAATCTTTCAAGCGTGCGGCAAAACTTGCGGCATAATCGGTGACAGGTCTTGCAAAGCGGTATTCCTTTCCCGCAAAAACAGGAGCGTAAAAATCCACTGTTTTGGATTCCGGAGAAACTCCTTTAATGGACACATTAATAAGTACGCTGTTATAATCTGCCACCAGCGGTAAACGTGTATCAATTTTATTTTCCGCAATATAATCTGCAAAGACAACTTCTTTCCCATTGACCATACAATTTGTTACAGAGAGGGCATCTTCTGCAAACTCAATTTTTGCGTCATCAGGATTGATCCCGAAGATATTCACAATTCCGAGAGAAGCCAGCATTTCATCGGGCAAGCAAATATGCAATGCAACGGCTTTATCGGTATAAGACAGGCCGGTAATGCCATCATAAACCTTTGCGCATCCGTCTGTGGACAGATCAAAACCTGAGATCCAGCCTACAATTGGAGTCAATAATAAATCATCCGAGTAAGGCGCTTCCTTGGCATAGAATACGGCAACATCGCTGGCAAAAGGCATAACCAGAAGGGTCAAGCCGTTGTCATAGGCATCCTTTGTAATATTGAAAATATTATCCTTATCGTAAGATACGGTTTTACAATCAATCGCGCTGCTGATTTCATTGACAAATAATTTATCTTTGCAAGTAATCCCGCCTTCTTCCGTGATAAAATAAGGAGTGGTTCCCCCAATCCATTTGCCTTTCGGCAATTGTTCCAATAAATTTTCATCGGCCGCAATATGTAAAATATTGCCTTTTTCAACTAATTTCTTAGCTTCCTCAAATGTAACAAACATCTTCCTCGACCTCCTATAATTTTTTCAATGCCTCAACATCATTTGCCATAATAGCACTATATTTTTTCAGAAACGCTTTAATTTCCTCCAGGCAACTCAGCAATTCCGACGGCTTCTGATTAGCTGCATATTTCCTTTGCACCCGCGAGATGATCAAATTTAAGCCAAGATTTTTCGATTGATACTTCGCCTGCCCTTTAATCAATTTTTCCAATTGTACATTTAAATCCTCCGTCATAAATACAAACCTCCGTTTCATTAGCAAATTTATTCAAGTATGACAGCGCTTGAAACTGCGGTTCACCCATATTAAGCAGATAATGCCCATATTTCAGCTCTTGGCCGGATTGTTACACCAGGAAGGTCGTTAAAACCAGTTTTCCATCTCCGAATGTATATCTTTTCGCGATAATAGAAAGTTCGCTTTCTTCCAGAACGGGATTCTTTTCGCTTATAAAACTGCTGCACATAAACGGAACAGTATAACCGTACCCCTGGGGATGTGAGAGACAGTTTTTTGCTACCTGCCGCATAAACTTGTTAAATTCCGACAGAAGGGCCTCATCTTCGAACTTAACCTCCATTTTTCCGGATTTCAGGCTCATCAATTCTTCAATAGCTTCACGGGTCATGGTGTAAAAAAGCAGAATCCGTTTCTTGCCTGCTATTATCATCTGACCGATAAAATCACAACCGTCATCTTTGCATAAACCTGAAGAATCCTGTTCTTCTACCTCTAAACCCGTTATTTCAGCGAGAACATTCCTTGTGGTGAGCAAAAATAAGTACCTTAATGAAGCGCTAACATCAATGTGTTCTAAAATTTTCTTGATCACATCTTCACTGGTGAAGGGCTTTACCAGGTACTGCGAAGCTCCTGCCTGAATAGCTTTGATAATGTTTTCCCGTTCATTAACGGACGTGGTCATAATCACGGGAATGTTTTTATATTCCGGGTGTTTTTTTATATGGGCTAAAAAATCAATCCCGCTCATTTTGGGCATATTCCAATCCAAAAAAATTAAGTCAATGGCTCCTCTTGTTTCCTTTAAAACCTCCAGGGCTTCCTCCCCGTTACCCGCTTCAAAAACATCCGCGTCCAGCGATTTAGCCGCCCTGGCCACCATTTTTCTGGCAACCACAATATCGTCAACCGTCAGGATATTCATGTTTTCCACCTTCTTTAATGTTTGAACTTCTTTTATGCAACAAACGCTTACCTTTCTTGACCGTTTTTACTGTTTTGAAGATCTGCCCGGCACCATGGAATTGATGCGTTCAGGAATTAGGTGCAAATCCCGGATTTCGTCGGCCAGCCCTGCCTGGACAACGCTTCCCGGCATACCGTAAACCACACATGTCCTTTCGCTCTGTACCAGACAGTAACAGTCGCATTGCCGCTTCAGCTCCCTTATTCCCTCCAGTCCGTCGTTTCCCATCCCCGTAAGCATTATGGCAAGAATTTTTTTGCCTGCAAAAACACGGGCCACAGAATGAAAAAGGACGTCGGCAGAAGGCTTAACACCGTTAACAGGTAAGCTGTCCTGCAATTTTGCAAGATAATGGGATTTCTTTTCCGTTACGGTAAGATGCACTCCTCCGGGAGCAAGCAGCGCTTCTCCCGGCTTAATCAAGGAGTTATCAGCAGCTTCCGCAATAGGAATAGGAGATTTCTTATGCAACGACTGAGCCAGCTTACCGGTGAACTCCCGCGGCATGTGCTGAACGATCAAAATAGGAACAGCAATTTTTTCTGAAATATTTTGGAAAATGTATTTTAATGCTGCCGGGCCTCCGGTAGAAGCTGCAACCACAATTAAGGCGGCTTCGGTCATATCTCTTTTCTTAACCTTCGGCTTTCTTTGCAAAGCAGCGCCCCCACTTCCTGGCTTTGTTTCCGGCTCCGGTAGAAAGGCAGCTCCTGCCGTAAACTTTTTCGTCATTATTTGGGTAAATAACCCCTGCAGCTTTCCTTTACTCCTGGCAACATTATTAACCAACCCTGTTTCCGCCTGAATCAAGATAAAATCAAGCGCTCCCATCTGCAATGCCTGGACGGTGGCGGCAGTGTTGACTTTGTCCGTATCGATCACTATGATCACGTATACATCCGGGTACTCTTTGTTAATCGTAAAGAGCGTTTCCAGGTTTTTCTTTTCCGGAATGTTCATGCTAAGCAGGACAACATCGATGTAACGCTGTTTTAACCTTTCCAGAGCGATCTGTCCGGTGGAGGCGGTAAAGACAACCTGAGCTAAACCGGTGCCTTCCACGGCCTCCTGCAAAATTTTGCGATAAGCTATCGATTCCTGAGCGATTAGTACATTAAGTTTTTTCATGAGATCACAAACTTACTGTCAATGACCATAATTACTTCCCCGTTCACCTTGACAACTCTTTCAATATAATTATTTTCAGGATGGTTCAAATTGGCCGGCGGCGGCTCGCTGATCTCATCGGTAACATCGATGACTGAACCTGGTTCATCGAACAAAAAGCCGGCATAGGAAGAATTTCCGGGGATAGTTTTCAAGATGATGCAGTAATGACCTTGTTTTGTCCCCGTGCGGGCCAATCCTAATAAACCGGCCAGATCAAAAAGGGTTACCACCTGCCCGCGCAGGTTTAATAAACCCACGATGTGGGGAGGGGCATCGGGAACCGGGGTATAAGAAATATTCCGGTTAATTTCTTTAACTGAGGTAATGTCAACACCCAGCTGGTAACCGTTCAGGTAAAAGGTAAGTATCTTTAAGGACATAGAACTGCCTTCTCCCTGTTTTACTGTAAATTTCCAGAAGGTGAAGCCAAAATGATGTTTTTAGCGGATAATTTTTTTACCATTAAAATTCGAATTTCCAGTTGAAGCTCTCCAGATCTTTCATTAGCCCGGCCAGTTCAATGTTTAATTTTCCGGCTTCTTCCACAACAGCGCTGGTTTGCAGGATGCTTTTTGTAATTTCTCCGGCATCGCCGGAAATATCTGCTGCCTTTTCGGCAACCATAGCTACTTTTGCCGCAACATTGGCGGCATTTTTGGCTACTTCATTGGCACCCTGGGCGAGCTCACCGGTCGCTCTGGCAATATCGTGAACAGCTTTGGATACTTCCGCAATATTATCAGCAGCCTGCTGGGAACTGGCCGCCACTTCCCTTATTTCATTGGTAATATGGCTGACTTTTTCCGCAGCAGAGATAACAGATCTGGAAATTTCTCCGGTAGTAGCCGACTGTTCAGCTACCGCGGAGGCGATCGTGCCTGTAATAGTGTTGCTCTCCTCAATAACCAAGGTAATAGTCTCCATGGCTTTGACGGCATTTGCCATACTGGCCTGCATGGCTTCTATCTGCTGGCCGATCTCATCGGTAGCTTCCGCTGTTTGCTTAGCCAGTTCCTTTACTTCATTGGCTACCACAGCAAATCCCCGGCCGGCTTCTCCGGCGCCGGCAGCTTCTATGGCCGCGTTTAAAGCCAGCATGTTGGTCTGGTCTGCAATATCATTGATGACACTGACAATTTTACCGATTTGCCGGGATGACTCGTTCAAATTTTCAATAATAGTTTTGGTTTCCCGAACCTTGGTTTCAGCATCACCGGTGATCTTTGTGGAGCGTTCACAGCTTTCACTGACTTCGTTAAGGGAAATATTTATCTCTTTAACGGCTGTAGCGACGCTGTTTACCGAATTGGACATATCCTGCGCGGAAAGGGAAATGCTGTTGATACTGGAGGAAATTTGATTAACGCTCTGAGAGACATGTTCTACACTGGCCGAGCTTTGCTCAGTGGCAGAAGCCTGATGTTGAATGGTGTTGTTCATCTCTTCCACTGCCGATACAATTAAGCTGATGCTGTCGTTTGCTTCGGAAGATGCGGAAGCTGTTTCATTAATATTCTCGGTGATCTGGGTAACAGCTTGATTAACAGCCTTGGTTTTGTTCTCCATTTCCTCATTTATTGCTTCCATTTATTGCTTCCATGCTGGATACTACAGCGAGCATATTATCCAGAGAGTTCCGAAAGGAGGCTGCGTTCCCGTTAATTCTTTCCGTTATCTGCTGCAGAGGATTTGATAGCGCCCTTTTTACAAAATAATCGGCAATAACTGTTGCTATAACAAAAATTGCCAAAGTGGCCAGAACAGTACTAAAGGAGAAATCATCCATATTCCGCCGGCTTTGATAGTAGTTGAGAAACAATGTTAAAACCAGGACAGCCAGTAGGGTAAGAACAAAAATGCTTAACAATTTAAATCTGATGCTTTGTGACCACCTTTTCATGCCCATCACCCTTTCTTTTATAGAACCGGACCAAAGCTGCGGGATACCTATTCCCCCTGTTGAATGCCGTCTCCCGTACTTGGGGAGGAACCGTCACCTTTGCCTTCCAGGGCCATTTGGACTTTTTCCAGCAGCATGTCCTTGTTTAACTTTATTTCATAAAAATTAAAACCCGCCTCCAAACCTTTTTCACGGCTTTGCTTATCGGATTTAGAGGTAACGGCGATAACAGGAAGATTGAAAAGGCGCCGGTCTGCTCTAATTTTTTTTACCAGTTCAAAACCGTCCATTAGGGGCATCTCAATATCGCTAATTACCAGATCAACTCGTTCTTTTTGTAAAATATCCCAGGCCTCTTTCCCGTTCGTTGCCGTCACAACCTGGTACCCCGCCCATTCCAGGTATTGCTTTTCCTGTTTCAGGAAAAAGGGAGTATCTTCTACAAGCAATATCCTCTTTGTTCCTGAATGCCGCAAGTGTTCCGGTTCCTGCCAATAAAGATCCGGGGCGGCTATTTCCAAAAGTTCATTAATGTTCACAACCAGGGTAATTTTCCCGGGAAGAATGGCTGTTCCCAGCAGGCCTTTGACCTTGGCTTCGTCCCTGTTAAACCGGATATTAGCATCATAGTTGGCAATGATTTTATGTATAAGAATCCCGATGGGGTGTTTTACAAGCTTGGGGATAATCACGAAATATTCGCCGGCGCTGTTTGCAGTTCGACTTACAGGCAAATAATCTTCGGGACGAATCACCCTCAGGGATTCACCCCGAAATTGAATAAATTCCTTGTCCCCAATTGTTTCCAGCTGATTGGGGTAAATTTTCTCCACTCTTGCTACCATGGATAAATCTACACAAAAAGTTTCCTGCCCGGAACACTTAAACAATAAAAGACTTTGCCGCTCCTTTAATTGCTCCGGCTTGTCCCGGCTGTGAAGAAGCTGCTCGGTGTGGTCGCTGTAAAATCTCAGCTCAGCCTTATTGGATATTCCTTCCGGGTCGAGAATCATGGCAACCTTACCGTCTCCCAAAATTGTAACTCCGGAATAGCAAGGAGAATCCTTTAAATAGCAGGGCAGTTGCTTCACCAATATCTCCTCTCCATCGTGAATCAGATCCACAATTAATCCGAAACGTTTGGAGCCGCTCTTAATAATCAGCACCCGCAGCAACTGTTCCGGTTGGCCGGCAGCGGTTCGTTCCAATCCGAGCACATCTGCCAAGTGAACAATAGGCAGAAGCTTTTCCCTCAAGCGTAGAACATGAGCATCGCCCACTTGTTCAATTCTTTTTGCAGGATCGCTGGACTTGACGCGAACCATCTCCTGCAAGTTCACCTGGGGCAGGGCAAATTTTTGACCGGAAACCTCCACAATAATTGAAGGTATAATGGCCAGTGTCAGAGGCATGGTTAGCCGGAAGGTTGTTCCCTTTCCCAAAACAGACAAAATCTCCATTACCCCGCCCAACTTTTCAATGTTGGTCTTAACTACATCCAGTCCCACTCCCCTGCCGGACAGATCTGTTACCTCGGATGCCGTGGAAAAACCGGGCTGAAATAACAGGGCATATAAGTCCTGAACTCCCATGGAAGCAATCTCTTCCGGTGTGAGCAAATTTTGTTGCAGAGCCTTTTCTTTAATTTTTTCGATGTTTATGCCCGCGCCGTCATCCTTGATATCTATGACAACCTGTCCCCCTTCGTGATAGGCATGCAAAGAGACGGAACCTGTCGCAGGCTTGCCGGACTTTTCCCGGATGGAGGGAGGCTCGATGCCGTGATCAATAGAATTGCGGATTAGATGCGTCAGCGGATCGCCCAAACCCTCGACGATGGACTTATCTAGTTCCACCTCCTGTCCTTTAATGGATAATTCTACGCTTTTCCCCATTTTTTTGGACAATTCTCTGACAATCCTGGGGAACTTATTAAAAACACGGGAAATCGGCTGCATACGGGTTAGCATAATTTTTTCCTGCAACTCGGTGGTCAGGTTGTCGATATTTTGCAAGACCGTATTTAAGCCGGGCATTTCTTTTCGGGCTGACGCCAGGAGACGGAGCAATTGATTTCTTCCCAGAACCATTTCACTGGCCAGATTAAGCAGATCGTTTAATAAGGAAACGCTGACGCGGACGCTTTCTTCCGTTCCGAGATGCTCTCTTCCGGGTATTTTTGCCGGTCCCGGGTTATCGTCGACCGCTTCCTGCTTTACCTCAATAAACGTCTCATTGGGCGAGCCCGGATTTAAAAAAGGGGACAATTCTGAAGGTTCGCTGATGACAGTAAGATTTTCTTCCGGAATATTTAAGGCCATGGCAGCCAGGCTTGGTTCGAGAACGCTGGTAAAAAGGAAAATCCAGTTCTGATCGTCCTTGGTTGTCTGCACCAACCGGCCGATACTTTCAATACTGCTTATTATTTCTTCCGGAGGGGTGCCGGCAGTTGGGGCGGGAACCCGGCCTATTTCCAGGGTTAGCTTATAAATTACCTGCCCGCGCTGCATTGCAGATGAAAAAATACCTTCCGCTTCGGCACTTTCAGACTTTCGGCGGGAAACATCACCGGCCGTTTTTTCCCGTTCCTCCCAGGAAAACAAATTATTTATTTTTTCAAGGTACACGGATATCTCCGTCTCCGCACTTCGTTCCACTTTGTTAATCATCTGTTTCAAACAATCGTTGGCTTCCAGAAGGGTATCAATAACTTTATTATTAATGCTAAAGGTACCCTCCCTTATTTTGCTAAAAAGATTTTCCATGGCATGGGACAAATCTACAATATTTGTCAAAGCAAAAAATCCTGCCGTGCCCTTGATACTGTGCAGGGAACGAAAAACTTCATTAATTGTGTCAACATCAGCCGGTTCGTTTTCATGTCAGAATTCTTCTTGGAATACTTTTATTGTCGAAACGCCTGGCTACTGCTCAAAATTTGGATAATCTTACCTAAAAAAGACAGGTTTTCTAAAGCGACACTCCGGCTTGCCGGGCAAAAAAAAACCTGCACCTTCTTTAAAAAGAAAAGGCAAGGTTTTTCAATGCGAATAAAGCCTACCCGTAAAAATTCTCCGCTGTCCCTCCCTTCCCCGACGACTCCATCTTAAGACGGCTGGTTTTCTTTGCCAATATTTTTGGAATATCTTTTCGGATTATGGAAAAAACCTTTCGCCAGGGGGATGCGCCTTCCGCTACCGAAAGCTTTAGTCGTTATCTTCAAAACCGGGGCAGCCTGAAACCGCTTGTATTCCGACCGGTCAACCTTGGCAATGATATTTTCAACCAGCTTCCGCTCAAAGCCCATGGCCACAATTTCATCAATATGCTTGTTCTCTTCAATGTAATGGTACAATAACTGATCGAGTACCTCGTAAGGGGGAAGAGTGTCCTGATCCAATTGATCCGGCCGCAACTCGGCAGAAGGAGGCTTTTTAATGATAGATTCGGGAATCAGTTCCTTCCCGGCGAGGGTATTCATATAAACCGCCAGGCGGTAAACCATCTGCTTGGGAACATCGGCCAGGACAGCCAGCCCTCCGCACATATCCCCGTAAAGCGTACAGTATCCCACCGCCAGCTCGGATTTATTGCCTGTGGTCAGGACCATACGGCTGTCTCTGTTGGAAATAAACATAAGAATATTTCCCCGTATCCTGGCCTGCAGGTTTTCCTCGGCCAAATCCATTGCCGGTTTCCCCTTTTCGTTCAGGTTGTCAAGAAATTGCTGGAAAGGGCCCTCTATGGGAATAAGCAGGGTTTCCATTTGCAAATTGTCGGCAAGTTTCCGGGAATCCGATATGCTATGCTCAGAAGAATAGCGGGACGGCATCATGACACCGAGCACCTTGTCCGGACCCAAGGCCGCCACAGCCAGAGCGGCAATAACAGCGGAATCTATGCCTCCGCTCAATCCGATAACAACTTTTTTAAAACCTGTTTTTCTCATGTAATCGACCAAGCCCCGCTGCAGTGCGGCATAAACCCAGTTGACATCCTCCACCTGTAAAAAATCAGGAACCGCAAAAGAACCTGGGAGGTCATCCCCTGCTTCTACCGGAGTAATGTTCATACTTTCTGTTTGACAGTAAAACAAAGCTTCCCGAAAAGGCTCGACTTGGTATATTTTTTTACCCGACTCTGAACAGACAACGCTGCTTCCATCGAATATGAGTTCATCATTACCGCCAACCTGGTTTACATAAAATAACGGCATTTTATATTTTGCAGCCAGAGACCGGAGCATTGCCGCCCTCTCACCGGCTTTGCCCAGATGGTAGGGAGAAGCGGATATATTAATTAATAAATCCGGGTTCTGCCGGAAAAGCTCTTCCAGCGGATCGTTCGGGTAAATCCGCCTTTCCCCGAAGTCTTGATCATTACAGATATCTTCGCAAATGGTAACGGCAATTTTTACACCGTTCAACACTACGGGACTTGTTTTTGCAGCAGGCGTAAAATATCTGTATTCGTCAAAAACATCATAATTCGGCAGCAAAGTTTTGTAATGCCGGGAGATAATCTTTTTATCCTTAAGCATCAATGCCGCATTATAAAGGCTGTATCCTGCACCGTCTTTTTCTCTCCATGGCGTTCCAAGAAGAACAGCAATCCCCTCTGTTAAAGGTACAATTTCCTCAACGACGGTTTTTTCCGCCTGTTCCAGAAAAGCATCGTAGAGAAGCAGGTCCCGGGGAGGATAGCCGGTAACAGCCAGCTCCGGAAAGATGATCAGATCTGCCCTGTCTTCCCGTGCTTTACGTATAAACCTCTTTATTTTTTCCGCATTACCCTGGAAATGCCCAATTGTCGGATTAAGTTGTGCAACGGCTATTTTCATTTTTTCACCTTTAAATTTAATTAAATTCTTACCTCTTCAATGCCTAATTCCTTTTCTTCATGATACCCCTGTTTAGCCGCGTATTCAAGACAAATTTTACCCCGGGACGAAAGAACGATAAAATAAATTGTATCACCGCACCTTTATCTTATTATATATTTGGAATTAGTTTTCACATGTGGAACAACGACAGCCTCCTTGAACAATTTGCCAATTGCTGCTATACTTTAAAGATATATCCTTAAAAATTGTTAACAATACATATGATAATATGGAAGGAGGATAATTTAAGGTGAAAAAAATGCTTGTTGTTCTGCTTGCTTTTCTGCTTCTGGGAACGGTTTCCCTAAGCGGGGCTGTTGCGCAGCCACAATTTGAACAGGAGATTAACGTCGTGGTCAACGGGATACGTGTGAATTTTCCCGATGCCCGCCCCTTTATTAATGAAGATTCGCGAACCATGGTCCCGATCCGCTTTATTGCCGAGGAGTTAAAGGCAAAAGTAGAATGGAACGGGGAAAAACGCCTTGTATACATGAACCTTGCCGGAAAACAAATTATCCTTGGTATTGGCAATTCTTTTGCCCACGTCAACTCTGTAAAAACCGAATTTGATACTGCAGCAGAAATCGTTCAGGACCGGACAATGGTTCCCTTGAGATTTATTGCGGAAACATTCGGGGCTAATGTCAGTTGGAACGGAGAAAACAAAACAGTAACTGTAACCACTGTGCCCGAAGCCCCTCCCCCGGAAAGCTCTATTACCCTTTTCTTTTCCGACGGGACCGGCAAGCTTGTTGCAGAAACCAGAATAATCCGGGGAGCGAAACCCGCACCGAAACAGGTTTTCGATGAATTGTTAAAAGGACCGCAAACGCCGGGATTAAAACCGACGATACCGGCAAAAACTGAGTTTATCTCAGGAGTTACAGAAAGCGGCACTCTTTACCTTAACCTTTCCTCTCATTTTATCAGCAACCGTCCTGGATCCCCAGAAGAGGAGACGGCAACCATTTATTCCATTGTCAACTCTATGGCCGGGCTCCCGGATATTGAGCAAGTTAGGTTTATGATCGAGAGTGAATTCTTGGATTCATTTTTCGGGGTGGACACCTCGGTTCCTCTAGAACCCGCTTCACTATAAAATTAAGTATTGAAAGTTAAGCCAGCCGGCATACATTTGCCACGGCTGCCGGTAACAACGACTTTTCACATCAACTGCAGGGGAGGGAAAGGGCCGCCTCCTTGAGCTGGGGACGACCTGAAAAAATTTGACAAAAAAGCGCGTTTTAATTGTCGGAGGAAATGCTGCCGGCTTGAGCGCCGCAAGCCAGGTAAAAAGACAAAAAGCGGAGTGGGAAGCGGTTGTCTTTGAAAAAGGTGAATATATTTCCTATGCGGGTTGCGGCATGCCTTATCACATTGAAGGAATCGTACCCCATTTGGAAGACCTTATTGAAATTACGCCGGAAGCCGCGGTTACGGAAAGAAAGATTGATCTTCGACTGAATTGTACGGTTATCCGCGTTGACCCCGATAAGAAAGAAATCTTGGTGAAAGACTCTGCAGGAACCCGCGCCGAAAAGTTTGACTTTCTCCTCATAGCCACGGGAGCAAGCCCTATTACAGACCATATTACTTTTGAAAAATCAAAGAGAATTTTTACTCTGAAAAGCTTATCTGATACAACAAAAATTCTTCAATTTATTGAAGAGGAGAAACCAAAAAAGTGTGCAGTCATCGGGGGAGGTTACATTGCCGTGGAAATGCTGGAAGCATTTCAGGGCAGGGGCTTGGAAACCCACCTTATTCACCGCCGCTATGATCTGGCGAGAACCTTTGAAAAAGAAATTTCTACACTAATAAAAAACAAAATGGAGCAAGAAGGTATCATTCTGCATTTAAACAGTCAAGTAACAGCATTGGAAGAAAAGAAGAAGAAAATTATTGTCAGAACCAATCATGAAGACATGGAATACGACTTTGTCCTGATAGCTACCGGTGTAAAACCTGAAACTGAATTGCTCAAGGACACTCCTATTCAACTAGGAGTTAAAAATGCCGTAAAAGTAAACCGCTACCTGCAAACAAACTACGATTATATTTACGCGGCCGGGGATTGCGCTGAAACGGTCAATCTTATAACCGGCAAACCGGCTTATGTCCCGCTGGCCCCCAAAGCCAATAAGGAAGGTTTTATTGCCGGTATAAACATCTGCGGCGGAAAAGAAGAATTCCCGGGAGTTCTGGAAACATCTATTACTAAATTTTTTGATCTGGGGATTGCCAGAACCGGGCTTACTCTGGATACTGCAGAAGAACATTACCCGGGGGCAGCCAAGTTTACCTTTTCCTCCCGGAGCAAAGCCAGGTACTACCCGGGAGGGGGAACTCTTCATTCAGTCATTATTCTGGATAAAGCCAGCGGGAAAATTCTGGGTGCCCAGCTGGCAGGCCCCCTTGACGGGGTGAAAAGAATTGATGTGTTTGCGGCTGCCATCCATAACAAAATGTCCGTCAATGATATTTTTAAACTTGATCTGTCCTACTCTCCGCCCTTCTCCCCGGTTTTTGATCCTGTAATACTGGCAGCAAGGCTTGGAAGAAAGTATCTCTGATTGTGAGGTTTAAAAATGGCGGTTAAATTTCAGGATTATTACAAAATACTTGGGCTCGACAGAAATGCGACAGACAAGGAAATCAGGCAAGCTTACCGCAAACTGGCACGCGAGTATCACCCTGACCTCCAGCCCAAAGAAAAACAAAAAGAGGCTGAGGAAAAATTTAAACTGATTAAGGAAGCTTATGAAGTCCTCAGCGACCCTGTTAAAAGAGAAAAATATGACCGTTTAGGCCCAAACTGGCAGCACGGAGATGATTTTACCGCGTACCGCCACTATCAGCAGGGTTCGCGGCGTCAGGCCGGGAGCGGCTTCGAAGGAAATTTTGACGGCTTTTCCTTTCATTTTGGCGGGGCAAACAGCTTCAGCGATTTTTTTGAAGCCATTTTTGGTAGTGGATTCGAGGAAGATGATTTTGGACACTCCGGTAGAAATTGGATGACCAGACAAGGTACTGATGTGGAAGCTGAAATAGAGGTGACCCTGGAGGAGATCTTTTTTGAAAAAGAAAAACACCTGCAATTCACAATTCATAATATCTGCAGCCGCTGTGGGGGAAGCGGGATCCTGCATAATAGCATCTGCCCTTTGTGCGATGGAAGCGGGCAAGTTCCCGAAACGAAGAACATCAAGCTCAAGATTCCCCGCGGTACCAGGAACGGGAAAAAAATACGCCTTAAAGGCCAGGGCAACCAAGGGAAACGGGGAGGAAAAGCCGGCGATCTTTATCTGAAAATAAAAGTTCTTCCCCATCCCCTCTTTACCCTTCAAGGTGACAACTTGGAGGCAGAGCTGACAGTATTCCCGTGGCAGGCTGTTTTGGGCGATACGGTTTCTGCTCCGTCATTGGATGGAACAATACGGGTTAAACTGCCTCCCCGGACCAAGGCAGGGCATAAGCTCAGGCTGCAGGGAAAAGGAATGCCCAGGAAAGACCATAGCAGAGGGGATCTTTTTTTGAAGATTATTATTGATATTCCCCGGGAAATTAACCCGGAGGAAGAAAAACTCTATCAGAAGCTGTCCGGCCTTTACCGGCGGCATTGAGCAAATTCACCAATCATTAAAAACGTGCCTGAAAAGAAGACGGGGCAACTTCTGCTGCATTGCCCCGTCTTTTCTGTAAAAAATATCATTTAAGTAAAGGTAAAGCAGGTCAGATCAAGACTAGTTCACATATGGAGCAAAATCCGGATAAAGCTCCCCGTATTTTTGAGCAAGGGCTTTCATTTGTTCGAGGATCTCTTCTCCGGGAAGCCCCCTGCTGTTTAAAAATGCCACATACTCATCATGAATTGGTTTTAAAGGCTCTACCCACAGCTTTGTTTCTTCCTCAGTCAGTTTTATAATTTCGATATCCTTAATTGATCTGCCGTACTCTAAACCTTCTTTATTAATGCGGTTCCATAAGGTAGGCATTTTTTCAGCGTAAAATTCTTCGGTAGCTGCGGTAATAGCTTCCTGAATATCAGCCGGCAGGGATTCCCATGTTTCTTTGTTCATAACATTAAAGAACAACTGGTTATACAGGAAGGGAGTAAGCGTAATATAATCGGCTGTTACTTCAGCAAGGCGGAACCCGAGCAACGACTCAAGAGGAATAACGCCGCCGTCCATAACACCCCTGGAGAGAGCTTCATACCATTCGCTCAGAGGTGAAATTACCGGTGCCGCGCCCAAAATTTCCAGTGCATCGGCCCTCGGCCCGGCAGTAGCCCCGATTTGAAGCCCTTTCAGATCGGCCGGAGTCCTGATGGGTTTTTTTGATAATAAGTCAGCCGGTCCAGAGCCCCAAGTCCAGATATGATGGACATCTTTAAGTTCTTCGGGATCAAGTATCTCGATTGCTTCCATGGCAGCCCAGCTTGCTGCCTCGGAATTATAAAAGCTGATTCCGGGTAAAAGCAGCGTCTCAAGAACAGGGAACCTTCCCCTTGTATAAGCATAAACTGAAATTCCGATATCGGCAACGCCCTGAACAACGCCCTCATAAACTTCTGCGGCCTTGGTCAAAGTTTCTCCCGGATAGGTGTTAATTTTAACCCGTCCGTTGGTAGCCTCGAAAACGGCTTGAGCCCAACCCTGTGCAATCTCTGTCTCCATAATATGGCTGGCCGGCCAGAAATGGGCGAGACTTAACTCATATATTTTTTCTCCCCCAGTTTCCCCAGACGATTCTACCCCCTCGTTTGTCGGAGCAGCAGGAGAACATCCGGCAAATAAACCTACCACCATTAACATGCTGAGCAATAAAGAAAGTACTTTGTAATGTTTTTTTAACATTTTCGGCTCTCCTTTTCAGTTTTTCCCCCACAAATAAGATGCCAACAATACCTAACACTAACGGTTTATAATTCTACTTCCGGCACCCCCCCTTTTTAGCCCCCCAAAGAACTTGGAGAAAACACGTTTAATATGTTAACATTTTATTGGGGGGTAGGTTTTAATGAAAAACAACAAACAGTATAGTGATGAATTCAAAGAGCTGATTATTAAGGAGTGTCAAGAAACAG
>JAAYFF010000007.1 GCA_012728375.1 Bacillota bacterium
GCGCTAACAGGAATGCCCATGTCCATGCTTTTCAAAGAAAAATTCCACTCCCTTGCGGGAAAACCTTTTCTACCGGAACTATACGACGGTATATCCCGTTATCTTCCGGCCAACCGCGACGGCAGGCTGTTTATGATCATGTTGGGCGGGATTTTTAACCTGCTCCCAGCTGCCCTGGTTATCATTGCGGTTGTTGCTCATATCCAGACCTTCATACGCCTTTATAAAGCCCGCGTCTTCATGTAATCTTCGCGTTACCGACATTTTTTTAAGCGTCTATTTTCGATTAGAGTTACAGCCGGCACGTTTTTCAGAGTACGGGGCAGCCTTCCGGCGATTAAAAACATAACTGACGAGTTTATATTCTTCCAGCAGCGCCTGGGCTTCATCCAGGTATTCACCCAGCTGCTCGAGGGAATGGGCATCAGAGCCAATCGTAAAAATCTTCACGCCTGCTTTAACAGCCAGTTCTACTATTTCCCTGGAGGGGTGGAATTCCTTTAATCCCCTGCGGAAGCTGGAGGTGTTAATTTCCAATCCCATTTCCCGGCGCGCCATTTCCTTAAAAATCGGCTCGATAGCACCACGGTGAATGGTCAGGATTTCAGAGCCAAATTGTCTGATGCCATAGCGCCGATAAAGATCAACATGGGCTATGGAGTCAAAAAGCCCTGTTTCAACCGCCTCTTTCAGGGTTGTAAAATAGTCCGTGCGAACTTGGGATAAACTTCTCGTCTCAAAATAGCGCGGGCTTTCTTTCATGGAAGATATAGCAATGTGGTCCAGGCAATGAATGGCTCCCAGGACAAAATCAAAGGGATAACTATTAATAATATCTTCAATCTCCCTCTCAAGACCCGGGCAGTATCCGATTTCGATTCCGGCTTTTACCTGGAAGCCGTCCGCCCTGAATTCCTCCTGAGCTTGCGCAATGTCGTCAAAATATTTATCTAACCATGC
The DNA here is from genome assembly GCA_012728375.1 of Bacillota bacterium. GTDB lineage: Bacteria > Bacillota > Dethiobacteria > DTU022 > UBA8154 > DUNV01. Next base: position 961 of record JAAYFF010000007.1, read on the forward strand.
CTTGTTATATACTGATACCCTTTTCCCATTCACAGCAGCAAAATTATCGATATCCTTTCGCAAGGGATCCATTTCAAGATGAGTAGTAAAACAAATCTCTTTCAGCCCCAATTTCATGGCCTGATAGCAATACTCCCTGATGCCGACCGGAGAAGCATCTATCGAATAGTCCGGATGAACGTGATAATCGGTTCTTGCTGCTTTCATCAATGTTGCTCTTCCCCCTTTTATTTAGTCCGCATCAAGATTTTTTAATATCTTTTTTGCCAGAGGCTCTTTTATTTCATTATGACGGGGGACAGCTTCTATAGTGCCACAAGTATATCTGCTCTGCGATCTTCAAAGATTAACTTAATAGCATCACGCAAATTGTTTTTAGCTTCCTCTATTGATTCTCCCTGACCATTGGCACCGGGAACTTCAGGACATATTGCCCAATAGCCTCCCTCCGGTGCTGCCTCAATAATCGCAGTAAACTCACCCTTCATAACAGTACCCCCCTTTTCATAACATATTATCGGTTAAAAGCTCCCTTTTTCAAGGGAGCTTTAATCGTTATGGATGGCGGAGAGAGTGGGATTCGAACCCACGAACGGGGTCAACCGTTACACGATTTCGAGTCGTGCGCCTTCAACCGGACTCGGCCATCTCTCCATGTGAAAGTAATTATACAATAGCCAAAACTGTTTGTAAAGGTAAGCGGAAAGGTTGGTCCAGCCTGTCACTACCCGTGCAGGAGGATATTTTGGCCCGCTTATCTGCGCTCCTGGAAAAATTTTTTGAGGATCCCGGAGCATCTATCCTGGAGAACCCCCTCGGTAAATTCCAAGCGGTGGTTTAAGCGGGGATCGCAGAGCAGGTTATACAGCGAGACAACAGCCCCGGCCTTGGGATCCCTGGTGCCGAAAACGAGCCGGGAGACCCGGGCTTGAATGAGCGCGCCTGCGCACATGGGGCACGGCTCCAGCGTAACGTACATTGTGGTTCCCGGAAGGCGCCAGCTGCCCAGCAGGCGGCATGCTTCCCTTAAGACAAGTATCTCAGCATGCGCGGTGGCATCTTTCATTCCTTCCCGTCTGTTATGATTACCTGTCAGTATCCGCCCATCGTAAACCAGGACAGCGCCCACCGGAACTTCCCCGCACTTGTAAGCTTCGCCGGCCAGGTGCAGCGCTTCTTCCATAAAATGTTCATCAGAGCAGTGAGTATCCATTTTAATCAGAAGGCCCTTCTTCTCTCAAGTAAAATTGAACGATCGATATTTTATCGTAACTGCTCAGCCTAAGAGATAATCTGTTATACCGCAAAGCAGGGGGACGGTTCCATCGTCTTCCCACTTTCTAAGGTGCGGGGACACACCTCTTGCAGAGGAATGTCCCCAAATCTTCGCTTATACATTAACCTCTGAGCAGTTACTATCTATCATTATAACATAGAAAAAGATAAGCACAGTTGCAGCCCGCGCGGTTTTTTTCTGCAACTGTGCTTTAATAATTCCCGGAGGTTTACTTTCAGGGTAGCAGTATTCCCCTTAACCGATGCCTTCAAAATGAATAATTACTTAGGAGTGATTTTGGCGCTCCCTCCTGTCCCATGACAATTTAAAATAAACCACCAGTCGAACTTTCCACGTCCCTTTAAAGAAATCACCTTTTCATAGAACTTTTGCCACATACTTCCGGCAGCCTGTTGGCGAATCCCCTTTACCCCGGCAGGGGCAGTTCCCATAAATAAAATACATAAGGGCGTTCCTGATGGGACCGCACCGTCAGGCGCTTTGGAAGCTATCGCTTTTCAAAGATTTCCGCGGCGCACTCCCGGTAGCCTTTTTTACGAATCTTCTTTACCCCGGGCAGGGGCAGTTCCCGTTAATAAGATACACAAGGGTGTTCCTGATGAAGATCGCATCGTCAGGCGACCTGGGCACCACTTTAGACACTACCTGCTGATACTGCAGCAGTTCACGGGGTAAAACTTCCCGTCTCACCCGTCCGCTCCCTGGATCGCCATGGCAAGATCCCGGCAGCAAAAACGTCTTTTCTTTTTGTGATATTCTATTTGTCAGCTTCCTAAACCTGGCCGGGGTAAGGAAGCCTTGCAAGCTTATACTGTTCAAGGAAGCCCGTCACAAAGGCCCCCTCGGTTCCGGTGCAGCTCTGGCCGGCGGATTGCCAAAGGGCCTCCGGTAACCGAATGCTTCTGTAAGCGTGAATTCCTCCAAGTTAAATGGGATAGGCGCGGATTCAGCGGCATATTCAACCCGGATGTAAGGAAGTTCAGTGCCGCTGCTTAAAACGTAAAACAAGGTATCATCCTTATTTGCCGGTTCCCAGTTGCGAATGATATTTTTCCCGGCTTTACTCTGAATTCCGGCAGCAACGGCCTTCCTGACCCAACCGTCTTCCTCGCCGCCCGCTTTTGTTGATACCGCATACCAAACCATTGCCGTCCCGCCGATTATGGCGATGGCCAAGCTGATTATGAAAATTTTAGCCAATATGCGCAATTTCAAACGATTCACCTCCTGTATAACTGTACTCTTCTTCTTGACGCCGGGAACTGGGCCTAACTTAAAATAACTCTCTTTCAAGTAGATTTATTTTTTTTCGTTGCGCCTCATTATGCAGCGGGAGACAGAACGCACGTAAGGTCTCGCGGTTTTGTTGTTCAGATAACGGCTTAAACGTCCAATCGATTCGACTTTATTGAAGCGGTTGTGGCGATATTGGGCGTAGCCCCTTGGCGCTGTCGGGTTCCTACCGGGAACTGAAACCATCTTGTGCGCAAACATAATAATCGTCGCCGGCTCATTGTAAGGGCCGGAATAATTAGCGTTACGCTCACGGGAAGAATTATTTTTACTGTTTTTTCTTTTCTTTGTTCCCCCGTTTGCCGTTCCGCCGGCAGGCTGTCCGTTAATTTTCTTTAATCCTTTTGTTTTAACAGGAAGGGGCACTATCTGTGCAGGGAGTCCTGCATCTTCCGCTCCCGCTTCAACATTTATGATTTCAGTATTACCCTTTTCCACAAGCTGTTCCGGCAGGCTCGGAATAGGAATTTTTATTTCTCTTTTTTTCATCTGTGCTCTTATCTTGAACAAACTGCAAAGCTCAAAAATAATCAGCAAGATTGCCGGAATAATGATCATACTTAAAAGGCCTGTCCTGGTCCCGGCAAAACTAATCAGATAACCAACTGCGGGAAGATAATATTCCACCTTTCCAATAATATTTTGCGCGGGCACGGGAATTGTATCATTGATTTCATTGGCATCGCCGCGAGTTGTAAAACTTAAGCCCTCTTCCCCTGCATGCACGCTGACAACCCGGTGAGTAATCAATTCCCCGTTTCCGGCCGCGCTTTGAAAGGTAATAATATCTCCTGCAGCAACATTTTGCGGATCCATAGGCTGAACGAATAGAAGGCTCCCTTTATGAAGTGCGGGGTTCATGCTGTTGCTCCCGACGATATACAATTGGCGCCCCCATAAGGAAGGGTCTTCTCCCGTAATATTTTGCTGGACCATTAAAAAGACCAAAACAGCCAGAAACAAAAAATAAGATGCTAAAACGGCCTTGAAGATGAATCTGGGAAGCAAAAACAGCCGTTTCCAGACTGCCTTCGGCTCTTTCTCTTTCCTCATTTCCTTTTCCAAACGATCATAATCCGCTATTGTGTCTTCCTGCATTAGGTAACCCCTCTTTTCTATTATTTACCAACTGTAAAAACCGCTTTGGAAATACTGTTACCTGCTCCGGGAATATTAATAAGGAAATATTTATATATATAATATTGGTAAAAAGTAAAAAATAATAAAAAGATAAAATATGCTCAGGCTATTTATAGCTTATCTGGAAAATTGTAAAAATTCGCCATCCTGTATATGTATTTTTATTAACCCCAGGAAATAATTTTTATGTACTACCAAAAGAGTATCAGTATAACCCGGAAGGCTACCCTTTCCCTTGCTTTTTAAAAAGGCCTGCTTCAGTACCCAGACCGTGGGAAAATGCATAGAGAGCAGCCTGGGTCCGATCCTTCAGGTTTAATTTGTTGAGCAAATTGCTGATATGCTTTTTAACAGTGTTTTCGCTAATGCAAAACTCCCTAGAAATGGCACGGTTGCTGAGCCCTCTTGCCAGAGCCTGAATAATATCTTTTTCTCTGGCTGTCAGCTCTGCAAACGGTCCATTATTTTCCCGGCGGAGGATATCGTCCAAAATTTCCGGATCATAATAACGCCTACCCCTGGCCACAATGCGAATGGCGGAAATAAATTCTTCCGGAAGAGCGCTCTTTAAAATGTAACCGTTTACGTTTTCTGCCATAACTGCTTGTAAATCTTTTTTCGAGACAGAGGATGTGAGAACAATAATAGAGCAGGAAGGCAAAAACCCCTTTACCCGGCGGATTAATTCAAATCCGCTTTCTCCGGGCATGCTTATATCCACAATAACCAGATCGGGTTTTACCTTTTTGATTAACTCCACACCCTGGCTGCAGGACGTAGCAACACCTGCCAGCTCCAGATCTTTTTCCAGGCTGATGATCTGTTGAATTCCCCTTAAAACAAGAGGATGATCGTCAATAACAACAATTTTCATGCGATCAATTCCTCCCCTCCGGATAGTAAAACAGCAATAATAATCCTTGACATTTCACAGGGCACCCCAATCCCTTTTCCCGGACCGCCCTTTTGGCAGAAAATTTCTTCCATTTTCTTGCTAATTTATTCGTATTACCCATGCTCAGACCCTGTTTCTCCTTTCGTGAAAAATCAAAAGCTTGTCCCAATAAGTTATATCAACGATTTTTCTTTATCCCTTGTGGGCTGTTACAAATTTCTCAGCAGCTCACCATATATTAACAGGTAATTTCGACATTATTTAGCAATTATTGGAAACTTGATTAATGATTGATATTCTACCTTTTCAGAGCAAAATCCTTCCCCAAAAAAAATTTTCTATATTAAAAAAGTAAAAAAGAACCGCAAAAACGCAGGCTCTTTTTACTATTCATTATTAATATTTTGAAAAAGAATTTTTCGGAATCATTAATGCTCACCTTCGATGGAATCATTTGGAAAGGCGGGCCAAATGTTTCCGGGGCGTATTATTGGCAGAAGAGAAAAAGGATTCTCCAAGATTGTATCTGTAAACATATTGTTCGGAAATAACAAAAAAGGAATGTTCGCTCTCCTCTTTCGTCTGAAAGTAAAGAATCGGCCTTTCAAGTTCATCGGCAGCTTTCACCATGTCTTCAAACGAACTTACCATCAGGACATTATGCTGGTTTAAAATTGGTATTTCTGCTGAGCATTTCACAACTCTGTCCTGATATTTCTTTAAAATGCGGGACAGCTTTTGCCTTACAGCTTTATTTTTTTCTTCTTTGGCGACGGTCATCTGCACAATGAGCAGCAGAAAAAGGACTAGCAGGATAGCAGACAAGCCAAAGCCTATCTTCGCCTCTTCAAAATAGGGGGCGTCTATCTTTCTGGCCGCTGTAATTTCACCGCTTTTAGTATCCTGAAGATTTCCGCTCACTGCAAACACTTTACCCTTTAGCGGAATAATCATTTGGGGGCTGGCTGCTTCTTCTACTGCCCCATCAGGAGTATTGGCAGTCAAGGCCACGTTGTAGGATACATTCAAATTAAGCACATCGGGATTAAAACCGATCTTTTCCGTTATTTCTTCCGCATAGGCATAGTACAGGGAAAAGGGCAATAAAATATCCTTCTGCAGGACGAAATCCTTCCCGTTGGCCTGAAAACTTTCCGGCGGATGAAGAATAAAGCTTTTTTCCCATACTGCATGGTTTTCCGGCCCTGTAGTTGCTTCCAGAGAAGCAATAACGCTTAACTCACCTTTTATCTCCGCCTCCTCTTGGGCAGAAAATTGGTAGGTAAACTTCGTCCCAATAGTATCGGTTAAGGCAGAAATGTATGCCCTGCCGGGACCGAGGGAGGGTTCATCGAACAAATCGTTTGGATGGAGATTGACCGTGTAATCAATGTTTGCCTCCTGACTGTAAGAAAATGCCTGATATGTTTCCTCCTTCACAGAAGGCCGTGTAAAGCTCCAGTAAAGACCCGCCAATGCCAAAACTAGAAAAAAAATTAAAGTGCTGGTTAAATATTGCCTGGTTTTTTTTCTGAGCACCTTTTTCTTCATGCATTATCAGCTCCTTGTCTCGATTTACCAATTACTATCCCGGCTCCGCGCCAACATGGTTATCCAGCCCACTTTCGGCACCTTATAAATCACTTTTCCAATCACCTGCTCAGGCAAAACGGGGTCCACATCCCGGTTGCGGTTGGCATCGCCCTTGGTCCATAAAACTCTTTTGCCCTCTTCATTCTTTCCAATCTCCACGACCCGGTGCGCAATTTTTATATTTCCGGACTTGAACTGGATCACATCTCCTACCTTTATCGCGTCAGCCGGGGTTTTTTTGACGATCACCACATCACCGATACCGATCTGCGGCAACATACTCCCGCTGACAATAGCCGTGGGGAAAATACTGAACACGCCCACTGAAAACCAGATCAACAGCACGCTGGCCACGCTGGTCACCAGCCATGCGAAAAGACCCCCTGTATCCCTGGTTTTCCTCCTGGAGCGGTGAAATTCACCCATTAAGAAATGGTGAATGATAATTAATCCAAGGATCGGAGCAATAGTGCCGGCAAGGGATTGGGTAATCCAGTCCAGGTCCGGCAGAATTGGCGAAAACCAGCGAAATATCAAAAGGGCTCCCCGGTAAACCATGGCGGGCAGGGCACCGCCCCAGAAAGCAAGGTATGATGTCAGGACATTTTCGGATAGGGCAGGGAAAAAAATGCTGCCCACAAATTTTACCGCTTCCAAAGCATCCTTCAGGCCGGTAATCCTGCTTAAGGAAAACCAGAAAAAAGAATAACACAGGCTGATGACGGCAATTCCCAAAGCCGGCCGTTTGCGAAAAAACATGTTGAGAAACCAGGCCCTGCTCAGTTCCATGCCTGCCGTCAGGAATCCCAAATAAACGATATTAACGGCGATCCCCCGGAAAGTGAGATCATAAGGGCTTTTTCCAAAACCGTCCAGCAGGCCGGCTCCAAAGGCGGTTAAGATTCCCACTGCAGCACTGATCAAGGCCAGCCAACAGAGCAGCTTTCTCCACCTCATCTTGGCTGCCCCCCTTGCCGGAGGAAATTTGCGGACCATGAAAGCTACGGCACCCCACAGCAGGGCAGGGATAACGTATGTGCTCCAAAAAACACCTGCTGCCTGTCCCAGGACCAAAAAATTCCGGCAATAAATAAAGACAATTAAAAGGGATAATATAATTGCTTGCCGGAGCTGCCCCGATTTGCATTTATCGCGCCATCCTGTCCCCATAGTACCCCTCGCTTTTATTCAGTATCTGCCGGGCTGCTGCTCTCAGCGGAGGAACCGCCTTCAGCCGAGCTGGAGGAACCGTCTCCGGCACCGTCAGAGCCACCGCCTGAGACACTGTCCCCGGAACCCTCTGAAGGGGAATCTGCCTCCCCGGCATCATTGGAAGGCGGCGTTTCAAGATCCTGTGTCCCCGTCTCCGAAGCGGGAGGATCTGCAGATGTGGGATCGCTGGAGGTGTCCTTTGCGGGTTCATCCCCAGCAGCACTTCCCGTATCCCCTTCTTCAGAGCCTGCTGCGGAAGATGATGCCCCGTCAGTTCCGGGCTCCCCTGCGGAAGACTCGCTTCCGGCACCGCTTGAACCGTTACCTTGGCCGTCTGCCTGTTCGCCTTTCTCTGGAGTTTCCCCATTTGTCTCCGTTTGCGGCAGCCCGGCCCTACCTTCAATATTTTGACCGGCTCCGTCCTCTTCTGCTTCCGTTATCTGCAAGGGGAGGGCCTCTTCCTCCGCCCGCCAGGTTCCGGTGGCCACGCTTCCTTTCATCAGTAGCGTATCATGCCAGTCAGCCCTGCCGGAAGATAAGCCGAGCAACGAGATGAAGATACAAAAAAATAAGAGCATGATTTTGCCTTTCAAACTTTTTTCCCCCTTTCCCGTAAACTTCACCGTAAAAACCAGGGGAAAGCAGCCGAAGACCGGCAACTTCCCCTTGATTTTTAACAGTGCACTTCTTCTCTATTGATAAAAGGTTCCATTGTTTACTGGTTCCACTGTATAAAGTCCATCTCCAGAGTGAGGACAACGGTCCGGCCCTGGGTATCGTTAGGAGCATCCTCGCGCAACCTGAAGCGCAGACATTGGGGCTCCCCTTTTTCATCCACAGTGCCGAGCGAGATCCAGCCTCCCGGCTCCAACACCGCAGCTAAAAGCTGAGCTGAGGCGTTAATCCTTTCATCCAGTTCCACCAAGGGGAACCACTCCTCGGTGATATCGGAAACAGCGTAAACGGTACCGCCGGGATTTTTACAAAAAGAGGCATCTACTTTTGCTTCCAGGTAATCTATTACCGGGTTTTGCGGATCGTCGAAGCTAAGGGTCGCGGAGTTCAAGCGCACGGGAATGCTGCCCGCGTTTTTTTTCACGGTATGCAGCCGGAAAGCAGGGCAACCCGGATATAAATTATCCAGTGTAAACTCCACTTTTTTGCCCTCCTCACAGATACGGGCATTTCCGCTCAAAAGCCCGGCCGGATCGGTCACGGGGACAGCGAGCATACTGGTTGTAAAGATGACGTTCACTTCACCCGTTGCCACGGTCCCGCCCACATTCAGCTGATCTGCCCAGGCCGCGTACCCGGTCCCCATAAAAACCGCGAAAACGGTAAGAATAGCTATCAGTATTTTTATTTTCTTAATACCTAACACCGCCTTTCACTCCCCCTTTTGGAATAAGGGGGAATCCTGGGGAAAGGAAACCTTCCCCCAGGAATTTTTTACAGATTTATTGGCCTTCACTCGGCTACATAGTTATTCCACTGGACAAAGTCATAGGTAATCGTGTAGGTGTAAGTGGAATTCTCTAAAGCATCATCGGTAACAATATGGCCTATTGAGCCTTCAAAAGTATCACCTTGATGGATCTGGCTGCCAATCTCTAAAACGTTAGGAGGCGGAGGGGGTGGGTTACCACAATCACAATCCCACCACCATTTCCAACAGCGAGGGCAGATGAATGCATAATTATCAACTTCCAGCCCGGCCGGATCGCCGCTGACAACATCAATGGTTTTGTTCTGCAGTCTTACCGGAACAGAACCATTATTGGTCACCGTATAATCAATTTGCGATACGTAACCCGGGTAGGCATTCTCAATGGTAACAGTCATCGTTTTGCCGTCATCGGAAAGGGATACCTCAGTGCAACCAACATCCTTGGGATCATCTTCAGGGGAGGCGGGGTCGTCTGTGCCCTCCGGGTCATTGCTTACAGCTGAAGTGAAGACCACATCAATATCGCCGGTGGCCACCGTGCCGCTAACTTGCAGCTGATCCGTCCATGCGGCATAAGCCCCGCCGATGAGCCCGAAGGCCAAAACTAAAACTAACGCAATATACTTCACTTTTTTCATTCAATTCACTCTCCTAAATTTTTTTTTAAAATGCCTTTTCCCCTTAAACAACATGCAACTGCTTGAACATTTTTTTTAGACTCTCTGCCCCCCTACCACCACCTTTAAGACTTAATAATTATCTTAGCGGGGAGTACCGCTCCATTGCTGGAAAAAAAGCTCCAGGTCAAAGTTGTACGTTGTCAGCTCCTCTGCCTCATCCTCTTCCACCTGGACAAACACTTTTCCGGCAGCACTGTCCCCGTTTCCGCCAAGAATTCCCTGATCCGGCGTACCAGTCACTAAAAGCCCGGGGTCGCTGTTTTCTATCCTGGTATAGAACTCAAGAGGTACGCTGCCGCGATTTTGTACTGTATATTCAAAGGTCATCACATTCCCCGGACAAGCATCTTCTACAAAAATGGATATTGCTTTCCCGTTGTTTACGATAGAAGCTTCCCCTTGCGAGACAGCCATCACGCTTGTAAAAACCGGGTCAATTTCCCCGGTGGAGACAACCCCCTCTATCCCCAGCCTGTCCTGCCAGGCAGCCGCGGCGGCGCCTATTATGCCAAGAGCAATGGTCAACGCAATCCATATCGATGCAGTCACCGCCAAGTTTTTTTTCCTTCCCCTTTTTTTTCTAATGCCGGTTCACTCCCTTCCAGCGAAAAATATACACTTTTCTTAACTTTTCTAATTTGTTGCTCCGCTCAGTCACTTTTTAACATAACCTAATATATCACCTTTGCCTCTTAAAACGGTCTTACCAATGTCTCAATACCGTCCCAAAAAAAACCTGCACTTTTCTTCAGAAAAATGCAGGGGGCCTGCCTAGCAAGGCAAATTTTCAGGAATCAGCCAACCGTCAGACATTAGGCTTTTATAATCCAAGAGCCGTTTTTCCCGTGGCTTCCATGGCTTTAAGGGGACTGGACGTGCTCTGCAAAATAATGTCACTAAAGAGGTGAACGTCCGCACAACGTTTTACAACACGGTCCAGCGCCTTTTTAGCCTGCTCGTGATTTAAACATTCAAGCATTAAATAAAACTGATTTTTGTTCCAACGGCAAACGATGTCTCCTTTACGCAGATTTCTCCTTAACACTTTTTCCACAAAATCCATGGCCTCCGTCAATTTTTTTTCCTCAGGCACGGTAAAATCAGGATGGGTAAGTTCCAGGCACCCCCAGAAAACGGGCTGTTCGTTTCTCTCTGCTCTACGTTCTTCCAACCGATAGAGTTTAAGGAAGATATCGGGGTCACAAAAAAAAGCTCCCGCCTCGCTGCCGCCGGCAGAATGTCTCGCGGGCGTCGGCCAATCTTCGACCTGTGGCTTTTTGTAGTTTGTTATTTTTTTATAGAGGTCGCGCATGGCGACAGAGGGCTTCATGCCGGTTTCACGGTATAAAAGAGAGCTGGCATAATTGTAGTGGGTCTTTGCCAGGTCGCTTCTGCCTTCTTCCAGCAGCGCTTCGATAAAGCAGATGTGCAAATCTTCCTGGTAAGGTTCAATTAAAAAAGTTTTCTCGCAAACATTCCTGAGTTCCTGATACCTTCCGGCCTCCCTTAAAAGCTCTATTTGCTTGTAAACGCTTTCCAGATAAAGCCGATGATAATAATTGCGTACCGGGACAACCCAATCGTCATAAAAGCTTTCCGGCAAATAATATCCGTTATACAGGGAAAGAGCTTGATGATAAATATCGATTGCCTTTGCCGGCTCCTTGGAGGCTGTCATCCGGGCTTCGCTGCACAATTTTTTAAATTCATCCGCGTCCAACCAATAATTTGAAGACGGATTTAAAAAGTACATTCCCTGGGACATGATAATATATTGGGGATCTGAACCCGGAGGAAGCCCTGCCGCTAAAAAACGTCGCAGACGATAAACAAGATTGCGCAACGTGCGTTCAGGATCCAAAAGTTCTTCTTCAGGATAGAGACTTTCCATCAGTTCTTCCGTTGTTTTGCCGCGGTATGAGAATAAATACTTGAAAAGCTTCCATAACTTGCTGGACCTTCCGGCATCCAAAGTAAGCAAATTGTCTCCCCGTTTTACCAGAAATTGCCCTAAGGTAAAAATTTCCAGCCTGTCATATGATTGTTTTTTTTCCTTTTCATAAAAATTTTTTTCATGAATAAACATATTCTGATGCCTGTCCACCTCTCCGGCCCCTTGTTTTAATAAGCCGCAAAGCAGGCCTTCTTCATTATAGAGAACAGCGCATCAATTATTTGTTTAAGCTTGTCATATAGAGTGCAAAATTTTCTGATAAAAACAAACAAAAAATCCCCCTTCTTAACAGGTTACTTTTCTTAAAAAAAGCATCTCCCCCGGGGAAAAAATAAAAAAAACGTCGTAACTGCTCAGAGGTTAATGTATAACGGATTATCTCTTCCTTACGCAGTTACAAACGTCATTTAAAAACCTTACTTATAATAAGTTTTAATTACTTGCCGCTGCTGATAAATTCTCTAATCGCTTGAAAATATCCGTCGATATCCTCCGCCATGACCGTATTATGGTCCGCTCCCGGAATAATAAGCAGCCGCTTGTCCGCGGATCCCAGCTCTTTTTCCAGGGTATAGGCCTCCTGGACGGAGACAAGGCTGTCCTGTTCCCCGTGAATGATCAGGGCAGGAAGGGTAATACGCCGGATTTTTTCCAGACATTCATCTTCAATAAGTTTCAGGTCCGCTTCGGCCATAGGGATCTGGAGCCGTCTCACAATGCGGGAAGCGCAGGGAAACCCGCTCTCAATGATCAAGCCTTTGATCTTTTCCGGATGGTTGCTGGCCAGTTCCAGCGCAGGAACGCTCCCCATTGACCGTCCCATTACCCAGATATCCTTCCGAAATTTGAAGTTGGAAAGCTGTTCGGAAACGCCCTTCAAGATGGGAAGGGCATCAGAGATAAGACCGGCAAAAGTCGGAATACCGCTACTGGCCCCGTAACCGCGAAATTCCGCCACAATAAGGTTGGCATTGGCTAAATTAAAATAAAAGGGGGCAATTTCATCGTAATCGCTTGCCACCTCTCCGTTTCCGTGAAAATAGAGAATGGAGGGATAGTTTAGGTCAGCCATAAAAAAACGGCAAGATACATAAACATTTTCCTCCACGAGGATAGAAAGATCAAAAGCATATTCAGGACAATCGCTCATCTCGCTGCTGGGGGAAAAAGCATATCGCAATATAATGGGCTGGTCAAGCAGATGATAATGTGACATAAAATTTTTGCCTCCTTATAAAAAGTAAAAAGCCTGATATTTTTGCCTATTATACCATAAAAAAAATAAAAATAAAAAACCGGTACCTTCTTGTAAGGATGCCGGTTTTTTGTTGGTACGCCCGGAGAGATTTGAACTCCCGACCTTCTGATCCGTAGTCAGACGCTCTATCCAGCTGAGCTACGGGCGCATGGTGGCGGAGAGAGAGGGATTCGAACCCTCGAAGCAGGCTTTTACCCACTTAATCGCTTAGCAGGCGACCGCCTTCGACCGACTCGGCCATCTCTCCATAATATCAATTTATTTATCAGTTTTCCTAGATCGTGGCGGAGGGGGTGGGATTCGAACCCACGGCTCTAAAAGAGTCACTAGTTTTCAAGACTAGCTCCTTAAACCGCTCGGACACCCCTCCCGGCTCCGGTAACAGTCAGTATAGCACAGGGCTTCCTTTTTGTCAATAATCGTGCGACAAACAGCGATTAAACCGCAAATCTTCAGCCCGGACGGATAACACCCGGATGGGAAGCCGGAAAATACGGCCGCAGGATCTGCGGGATTACCACGCTGCCGTCAGGCTGCTGGTAGTTTTCCAGGATAGCAGCCACGGTCCGACCGATAGCCACGCCGGAGCCGTTGAGGGTATGCACATATTCCGCTTTGCTTCCCCGCTCGCTCCGGAAACGGATACCCGCGCGCCGCGCCTGGAAATCCCGGAAATTGCTGCACGAGGAAACTTCACGGTAAGCGTTGTAAGCGGGCATCCAGAGTTCCAAATCATATTTTTTTGCCGCGGAAAAACCCAGATCCCCGGTGCACATCAACATAACCCTGTACGGCAATTCCAGAAGCTGCAGGACTTCTTCCGCATCAGCCACTAATTTTTCCAGCTCTGCATTGGAATCTCCGGGAGCTGTAAATTTAACCAGTTCGACTTTGTTGAATTGATGTTGCCTGATCAGTCCCCTCGTATCCCGGCCGTGTGCCCCGGCTTCGGCTCTGAAACAGGCGCTGTAGGCAACATAGTAAAGGGGTAGCCGGTCTTTCTCAAGAAACTCGTCCCGGTGCATATTGGTCACGGGCACTTCTGCTGTGGGGATAAGCCAGTAATCGGTCCCTTCCACATGAAAAGCATCTTCGGCAAATTTGGGAAGCTGGCCGGTGCCTTGCATGCTTTGACTGTTGACCATAAAGGGCGGAAATATCTCTTTATAACCGTGCTTCTCCGTATGCAAATCGAGCATAAAATTAATCAGAGCCCTTTCCAGCCGTGCCCCGTCCCCCTTGTAGAGGGCAAAACGCGTCCCCGTAATTTTGCCTGCACAGGCAAAATCCAGAATACCGAGGTCTGTCCCTACTTCCCAGTGCGCTTTGGGAGTAAAGTCAAACTTTGGGGGTTCCCCCCAGCGCCGCACCTCCACGTTGTCTTCTTCCTGAGCGCCGACGGGAACGTCGGGGTCCGGAAGGTTGGGGATGCTGAGCAGAATGGCTTCCACGCGGGCGTTAAGCTCCCGGATCTCTTCATCCAATTCGCGCATGCGCTCGTTGGAAAGGCGCATCTGCTCCATCATCTCTCCGGTCTCTTTCCCTGCTTTCTTTAAAAGGCCGATTTCTTTGGAAACAATGTTGCGCCGGTGCTTCAAAGTTTCCGTCTCCTGGAGCAATTTGCGCCGTCTTTCATCCAACTGCAAAAATTCTTCCACATCCGCCTGCTCACCTTTGGCTGCTATAGCTTTCTTAACCAGCTCAGGGTTTTCTCTTACAAAACGGGCATCCAGCATTTTGGGTACCTCCTCTTGCAAACTCACTTCCATAATTCATTAAGAAATTGCGACGACAAACCGTACTTAAGAAATCTGATTTTCCCGGCCTTCCAGCACTCTGACCTCTACCCTTCGCAGTATCTACATCTCCTCGGGAGCAGAAATGCCTAAAAGCGACAATCCGTTGCTAAGAACGGTTCGCACACCCTGAATGAGCAGGAGTCTGGCTGTTTTGGAATTTCCCTCCGCAGTCAAAACCGGGCAGGCATGGTAAAATTTATTAAATTCCCGGGCCAGAACAACCAGATAGTGGGCCAGGATCGACGGCTTTAGCTCTTCCGCAGCCCTTTTAATCTGCTCAGAAAAGCGGGAAATGGTAATAATAAGTTGTTCTTCTTCGGGAGCGGTTAAGTTTTCTGCAAGCGGCAAAAAAGAGAAAGCTGTTTTTCCCGGGGAGAAATTCCCGGTAAAGTCCGTTCCGGCGCGGCGCAGGATGCTACAAATGCGGGCATGAGCATATTGAACATAGGGAGCCGTCTCGCCGGAAAAATCCAGAACGCTGTCCCAATCAAACTCCACGTCCTTAATGCGGTCATTGAGCAGGTCCCCAAATATTACTGCTCCAAGGCCCACGGCCCGGGCCGCGCTTTCCTTATCCTCCAGATCAGGGTTTTTTTCCTGAATAATGCTGTGCGCCAGTTTGATACTTCTGTCCAGCACATCTTCCAGAAAGATAACATTACCCTCCCGGGTGGACATGCGCCCATCTTTAAAACGGATCAGGCCAAAAGGCACGTGGACGCAATTTTTTGCCCAGGGGAACCCCATAAGTTCCAGGATTTTAAACATCTGCTTGAAATGCAGGGTCTGTTCCGAGCCCACCACGTAAAAAAGCTTAGAAAAACGATATTTTTCGTAGCGGTAAATGGCCGCGGTAAGATCGCGGGTAATGTACAGGGCTGCCCCGTCTTTTTTCTGCAGCAGGCAGGAAGGAAGACCGTAAGGCTCCAAATCGGCAACCAAAGCGCCCTCGCTCTCCTTGGCCAGGCCTTTTTCCCGGGCGAGCCGGATAGTCTCCTCCAGCATATCATTATAAAAACTTTCCCCAAGGTAAGAATCAAAGGAAATCCCCATAAAGTTATACAGCCGCTGGAATTCATCCAGGCTCAGCTTTCGAAAGCGCTGCCATATTTCCAAAGCTTCCGGATCGCCCTTTTCCAGCTCGCGGAATTTTAAGCGGGCTTCTTCATCCAACTCGGGGTTTGCCTCTGCTTCTTTATGAAAACGAACATAAAGCTGAAAAAGGTACTGGACGGGCTCTTTTTCCAGAAGAGCCTGCTCTCCCCAGCGCTGAAAGGCCACAATCAGTTTGCCGAACTGGGTACCCCAGTCTCCCAGGTGGTTGATCCCCACCACCCGGTAACCCAATGACTTATAAAGCCGGTAAAGGGCATTGCCTATTACCGTTGAACGCAGGTGCCCCACGCTGAAAGGTTTGGCGATATTAGGAGCGGAATAATCGATCAGCACGGTCTGTCCCTCTCCGTCGGACAGGAAACCATAATTTTCCCCTTTTTCCAGGGCAGCGGAAAGAACACCCGCGGCAAGGGCCGGACGGCGCACATAAAAATTAAGATACGGGCCGGAACTGATCGTTTTTTCCAACAAGCCCCCCGGTTTTATCTGCCGGGCCAGGGCGGCGGAAATATCCTTTGGCGATTGTTTAAACCGCCGCGCCAGGACAAAGCATGGAAAAGCATATTCTCCCATTTCGGGCTCTGGAGGAATCTCCAGGTATGATTCAGTTTCTGCGGGAGACATCCCCGCCAAGGGAGCCAGCACTTTGGCTATTTCCTTTTTAAAGTTTAACAAGCCGGCATCACGACCTTTAATGCTGTATTTAAAACCATTTGTTGTTACTACTTATTTTATCCTAAGAGCGCGGGGAAAACAATCTGTTCGAGGGAAAAAATGGCCGGAGCACTTTTTGTTTAACATACCCGAAAAGTCATTTAATTAAGCAAGCTTTATTTGCGGGTAAATACAAAGGCAGTTAACGAAATTTTACAAGTAAAGACATATTTTCTTTACTCGGGGTTGATAAAAAAGGGGCGGCTGATTTCTCCGGAAAAATTGTACCCCCCCGGAGGGGTCCATACTTCTCCTTCAACCAAAAATATTAAGCGGTCAGGAGGCAGGTTTTCGCCCAATGTGAGGAGCAGGGCATCGGTAAAAAGTACTGCCAAAGCTTTTTCCTTGGGGTTTCCATCAGAGGGAAAAAGCTCCTTGAAAGAAGCATCCCAATCCAGAACAATTTCCTTTTTCTCAATGCGGATCTCTTTGAGCCGGGGTTTTGCTGAAAGAAAAGGATAACTCTCCCGCAGAATTTCGTTCACCAGGTCAACCGGTTTCATCAATTCGTCGGCTTCCCGGGGTAAAAGATAATAGCGATCGCCGGAGCGGTAAGGGAGGTAGAGGACGGGCTTTTTCCCCAGGCGATGGGGAGAAAATACTTTATCAATCATAAACCCTTCTCCGCTAAATACAGAAACCTTTTTCCCTTCCAGCAAAAACTGGATTCCCTGAACCGAAGAAAATTGGGAAAGGGTCCTTACCAAAGAATCAACCATACTTTGCACCTGTGTCGTACCGCCAAGCTTATCCAACTCTTCCGGAAGATCTACATAGGCAAGCCCTTCCTTTTCTGTGACATTAATGTGCACTTCTTTCGGGATCGTGCGTTTTAGACCGCTGGAGCTCCGGGGGCCTTTAATCAACTCGTTGACCGCACTCTGGAGCAGCTTGGGGGAGGCTTTTACGCTGCGGTTTACAGGGATAAGCTCCTGTGCCTCTTCATCAAAGAAATAAAGGGTCAGATAGCTTTCCCCTTCAGGCTTCTTAAAGCTTACCGGCCGGTAAAGCGTTTTTGTCTGTTCCCCCTCTTCAGAATTGCCGTTTTTCGCCGTCAAACCCTTGGCAACGGGAATTTCCAGAATAAACAGATTGCCGTCGCTCCCGGCCAGGACAAGAATGCTGCCGTCACCGGAAAGGGCATTTTTTTCAATCCTGCTGGCCATCTCCACTTCTTGCAAAACATCCCCATAATTATCCAGCACCATTACCTTGCTGACATCTTCGCTGTATTCCTGCCAGGAGGAAGCGACGATCCTTTCACCGGTGCAAGAAACATCCAGCAAAGCTCCGCTGGGAATTCTGCGCTTCCAAAGAAGTAAGCCGTCATTGTTAAAAGCCCAAAGATTGTTGTTTCCCACTGTAAAGCCATTATAAGCCAAAAGATAGCGCCCTTCCTCAGTCAAGCCCAGCCAGTTGACCTCCTCTTCCCCGCAAGGCGGAAGAGACCACTTCAGCTCGGGAGATCCGCTTAAATTCAAACGGTAGTACTGCAATTCCTCCCCGTTATAAAGGACAAAAAATTTTCCTTCTGCAGAAAAGGCTGCCAGCCGGGCCTCCTTCTCCCACAACAACTCGCCGCTGCGGACAATTTTTATGGTCCCATTATCTGAATTTCCTTCTTCCAGGTAACAAACTTCCCCCCCAAAGGTGAAGTACAGTTCCTTTAACAGACCCGTATCTTTTTCCCAAAGAAGGGAGCTCCACTGATCAAGGCAATAGAGAATATATCCTTCTTCTTCCAGAACAGAGAGCGCCAGTTGGTCGCCTCTCCTGTTCAGGGCGAGGTGTTCTATCTTTCCCTGAAAACTTATTTCCCAGAGGATATGGCCGCTACTGTTTAAATAATAGACTTTTCCCTGTTCCGTCCCCACTGCTGCAAAAAGCCCGTCTTCCGCCAGCGCGGCACAAACGGGAAGGCCTTCGGTAACAATTTCCCAGCTGAGATTGCCCCGGCCGTCCAACCTGCTGACTGTTCGCGCTTCAGAGCTAAAAAGAATATCATCCCCGTTGTGGGAAACAGAAAGGGCAAAAATTTTCATCTCCGGATTGGGTACAGAAAAACGCCCCCGCACAAGAGGCTCTCCCTGCAGGGCTTCTTGTCCCGCCACCAGCGGCTCAACCGGTTCTTCTCCGGAAGATGACTGCGAATTTGGGCTGCATGAACATGAAAACAGACAACAAATTAAAAGATGTGTAATAAAAACAATTGCCACGCCTTTTCCTGTCAGAGGCCATTTTTTTTGCCTGAAAAATGTTCTTTTCGCAAACATTTTAAAGCACCCGTTCAACATGTCTTCCCGGTAAGATAATCCTATAAGCCGCCTATTATCTTAATTGTAAAGGACAGGTGTTATACGAATGTTATCAAACTTTTAAGTTTACGCAATAACTAAAACATGTTACAATCCCATAAATTCGGCGGGCTCAGGGCTTTGGGGCTGTATGGAAGCATCAACAGGCAAGGAAAAGCAAAAGATGCTCCCTTTTCCCTCCTGGCTTTGTACACAAATTTTTCCGCCGTAATGTTCCACAATTTCCTTGCAGATAGCCAGGCCCAGGCCGGTGCCCCCCAGGTAACGGGAGCGGGATTTGTCAACCCGGTAAAAACGTTCAAAAATAAAGGGGAGGCAGTCTTGAGGAATACCGCATCCAGTATCCTCAATAGTGACCGCAACTTCATTATCCTTCCACTCTGCGCTTAGTTTAATCCATCCGCCGGAAGGTGTAAATTTTATGGAGTTATCCAGCAGGTTAAAGAGAACCCTTTTCAGGGCTTCCGGGGAAACATTAAGGAAAGGAAGGTTTGTGGGAATGTGCGTAAAAAATTGCTGCTCCTTCCTTTCCAGCCGAGGCCGCGTTACATCGATAACTTCTTCCAAAAGCAGGCCCAGGGAGATAATCTCCCGTTTGTCGGCAACTTCCTGACGCCGGGTGAGATCGAGGAGATCCTCCACCATGTAGATAAGGCGCTTTGTCTCCTGGTTAATGTCTTGCAAGAATTCCCTTTGTTCTTCAGGTTTCATCTCATAATTCAGCAGGGATTCCAGGCAAATATGGATGGAGGCCAGGGGTGTGCGCAGGTCGTGTGAAACATCGGCTACAAAACGCGTCAAACGCTGGTTCATATCTTTGACCCGTGCGGCCATGATATTAAATTGTTCGGCCAGACGGCCAATCTCGTCTTTGGAAGAAACGGCAATTTTCTGGTCCAGGTTTCCTTCAGCCATCTGCTGTGCGGCAACAGTAAGGTCCTTAATGGGCCCTGTCAGGTGATGAGCAAAAAGCACAACAAGTGTTCCGGCCAATAACATCGCTACAATGGTAGAATAAAAAAGAAGCCGGCGGACATCGGCCAGTGTTTTATGGACAGGCTCAAGGGAAGTAGAAAAGAAAACCGCTCCCTGGAGAAGGCCTTCCCGTTCGACGGGTACCGCCAATTGCAGGACCCACTGGGATGAAAGGGTGCTGTACTGAATATTTCGCCCGATTCCCCCCTCCAGGGCCTCTTTAATTTCAGGCCTTTCCAGACGGCTTCCCAAATAACCGCCCACGCGCAAAGAATCCCCCAGAACGGTGTACTGGGGATTGACAATAATTACCCGGGCATTAAGTTGCCGGCTGAAATTTTCCGCTACACTGCTGAGCAGCACAGAATCCGCGCCATCCCGGAGGTAGGTAAAAATAAACTGGGCAGCAAGCTTTCCGGTTCGTTCCAGGTTTTCCTCCTCCGAGCTCAAATAATACTGCTCCAGCATATTTAGAAGGATGATGCCGGTCGCAAACATGACCGCGACAATGACCAGGAGATACGTGATGGTCATTCTGAAGCGTATGCTTCTCCACATCTTTTTCGCCTTTCTAAACCTCCTTGAATTTATACCCTGTCCCCCAGACAGTTAAAATATAATGGGGTTCTGCAGGAGACTCCTCAATTTTTTCCCTCAGGTGCCGTATATGCACATCGACCGTCCTGGCGTCGCCGCAATATTCATAGCCCCAGATTTCCTCCAGGAGCATGTCCCGGGGAAAAACCCTGCCTGGATTTGAGGCTAAAAAGCTCAGCAGCGCATATTCTTTGGAAGTAAGAGAGACTTCCCGGCCCTTGACGCTGACTCTGTGCTTGATTAAATCGATCTCAATGTCTCCTACTCTTACCATCTTATTATCTGAAAAGGTATGGTGCGCGGTGCGGCGCAGAATAGCCCGGATACGGGAAAGAAGCTCCCGGGTATTAAAGGGCTTGGTCATATAATCATCGGCACCCAGCTCCAGTCCGAGTATCTTGTCGATATCTTCATCCCTGGCAGTGAGCATAATGATGGGAACATCCGATTCCCGGCGGATTGTCCGGCATACCTCAAACCCGTCTATTTTGGGAAGCATCAGATCAAGTATTATCAACTGGGGTTCATCCCTGCTAACCGCTTCCAGAGCCTCTTCTCCGTCATAGGCCACAGTTACTATAAAACCCTCTTTTTCCAAACTGAATTTAAGGGCTTTGGACAGCGTTTTTTCATCCTCCACAAGAAGAATTTTTTCGTTCATTACCTTCTTCTCCCTCCGGGAAAAGTTTTCTGTACATCTTCACTGCATCTTCTCCCAGACCGGCCTTTTTTCGCGGGTCCTGGTTGAAAAGGCTTACCTGGCCTTGCAAAACGCAGCCACCGCTTTAATATAAAATAATGCCGGACCTTTTTCTTTGCTATTTTGTTCCGCGCATATCTTGCCATCTTTTCCTGGCCATGCGGATAATCCCGGCATCGGTAATGCTTTTATCATTAATAATTTTGGTAAAGTAAAGAATTGCCTCCCTATCGTTTCCCAGACGCCTGTTCAAATCGCCCATAATATAAAGTGTAGCGGCCAGATTACCGATCTCAGCATCTTTTTCAAAAGCTTCTTTGTAATAGTGCAGCGATTCGGCCATATACTTTCTTTCCGGCTCCTCTTCGCCAAGAAAACGGTAAAGCCAAGCCATATGCAACGATAAGCCCGCCAGAAGTATGTTTTTTCCTTTTTGCAACAGCGCGCAGTCAATGGCCCGCCTGTAGGCCAAAATTGCCAGGTCAACACTGCGCTTGCCGCTAAAATCAATGTTAAATTTAAAAATTTTGTTTTGGATAGCCTCTTTAGAGCTCTCCCCGGGTTCCGCAAAATTTTCAGTAAAGCCGTAACCACAAAACGGACAAATATTGACATTATAAAAAAGCGGGTTTTCTCCCTTATAGTAAGTGCAAAAATCAGTATCTACTTTAGAAACAACATATCTGCTTCTCCGCACTTTAGAGGTCTTAAAATTGTTGCCGCAGACCAGGCATGTCACGTTTTTTAAAAAAAGGTCATCCATTGGCTTCCCCCCAATCCCCAAGATAAGAAACTGCTATATTGCAAATTTTCAGCTCAGCCTATTTTTTTCGCGGGCTGCCATAACTCCTTAATTCTTCATGCACCGGAGTTTTCCTTTAAATTTAAAAAGAGGCGACGAAAAAAGCCCGGCGGGCTAAATCCGTCAGGCATATATTTTAAATGTAAAGGACTTCCGGCATGACGGATTACTTTATCTTTCCGGGGTTTTAAATTTCCGGCGGGAAAGTTGTTTTTTCCCCGGCTTCCCGGGTCATAATCGGAAAGTAACAGTGCAGGCACAAATCATCCGCAGGCTCGGGATGAAAAGCTGTAACAAAGAGGTTTTCCTGCTGTGATGCTACAACAGCATCTTTAAGTAAGAGGAGAGGATTGCACTTCCTTATCCACTAAGGTTCTCTGCGGGGCCCTGATAAATACCCCACAAAAGGCTTTTCTCCAAGTAAACGGACAGCAAGGGCCAAAATTTATACTCCCCTGATCTGCATCTTTTCCATTTCATTTAACATGTTTATATCAAGGCCGGGCATTGCTTCCCCCAAGCCCCTGGAAACTCTGGCCACAACATCGGGATCATCGTAATGAAGAGTTGCTTCAACAATAGCAGCCGCCCTTTTCTGGGGATCCGACGATTTAAATATTCCCGAACCGACAAAAATCCCGTCGGAACCCAGTTGCATCATCAGTGCCGCATCGGCCGGCGTGGCTATGCCGCCGGCTGCAAAGTTGGCCACCGGTAGCCTTCCCAGTTTTCTTACTTCCAATAAAAGTTCATAAGGAGCGCCCCATTCTTTGGCCAAAGTCATCAGATCTTCTTCCGGAACATGCTGCACCTGGAGAATCTGCTCTGTTATCTTGCGCATATGACGAACCGCCTCGACGACATTGCCTGTTCCCGGCTCTCCTTTGGTGCGGATCATTGACGCCCCTTCGCCGATACGGCGAAGCGCTTCGCCGAGATCCTTAGCCCCGCAAACAAAAGGAACTTTAAAAGCGTGCTTGTTGATATGGTAACGCTCATCCGCTGGGGTTAATACTTCGCTCTCATCAATATAGTCAACCCCCAAGGCTTCGAGGACCTGAGCCTCGGCAAAATGCCCGATACGGCACTTGGCCATAACCGGAATAGTGACTGCATCCATAATGGCTATAATCCTTTCAGGATCCGCCATGCGGGCTACCCCCCCGGCGCTGCGAATATCCGCCGGAACCCTTTCCAAAGCCATCACTGCCACTGCACCGGCTGCCTCAGCAATTTTAGCCTGTTCAGGATGGGTAACATCCATAATTACTCCACCCTTTTGTATTTCTGCCCTTCCCTTTTTTACTCTAAAAGCGCCAGCTTCTACCAATTTATTCCATCCCCCTGTTTTTCAGACACTTATTAAGGGTAAATTTTTCCCCCCAAGGTTTTTCTGCGGTAAAACAGTTCATTTCTTAACAGGCTCGTCCTGCTTGTCTGAACGGTTCCCAATATCAACTTTCAGGATGTATTATCTCACAAAAAAAAAATTCTTTCAAGAATTACTCTTAAAAATAAAAGCCGCCGGTTTTGAAAAAACCTCTATTTAATCAGGCGCGCTTAAGCAGCTTCTTTTTACGCTGGAAACGTTCTATGGCTAGGGTAATTAGCCTGTCAATCAGTTGTGGATACGGTATGCCTCCGGCTTCCCAAAGCTTCGGGTACATGCTGATGCTGGTAAATCCCGGCATGGTATTAATCTCATTAACAACAATCTTTTTTTCCTCCGGTTGGTAAAAGAAGTCGACCCGGGCCAGCCCGCTGCATTCTACCGCCAGGAAGGCCTCAACCGCACAGGCCTGAATTGACTCTGCAATCTCCGTTTCCAGCGGAGCGGGAATGAGGAGCCTGGAACGGTTATCCAGGTATTTGGCCCTATAATCGTAAAAGTCGTTGCAGGGAATGATCTCGCCCGGAACAGAGGCGATGGGGCTCTCGTCCCCCAAAACGCTGCATTCAATCTCACGGCCGGAAATATACGCCTCGGCAATAACCTTAAGATCAAAGCGGAAAGCTTCCCGGATTCCCTGAACGAGCATTTCCCTGTTCGGGCATTTGCTGATCCCTACGCTGGAACCCATATTCGCGGGTTTGATAAAGCAGGGGTACCCCAGTTTCTCTTCAATCTCCAGCAGAAGGGCATCCTGCTCCCTTTCCCATTGCCAGGCATAAAATGCCAGGTAATCGCCCACATTCAGGCCTCTGTGCCGGAAGAGAATTTTCATAAATTCCTTATCCATACCGACGGCAGAAGCGAGGACTCCAGCGCCCACGTAAGGAATCCCGGCCAGTTCCAGCAATCCCTGGACCGTTCCGTCTTCGCCAAAAGGCCCGTGGAGAACGGGAAAAACCAGATCCAGCGGAATAAAGCCGCTCCGACAAGGCTCTCCGCTACGCTCCAGTAGCAAAATCCCCGGGGAGGCGGGGTCGGTTATGATCGTCGCATAGGAACAATCCCCGGGAATAATCTTTTTCCTGAGGGCCTCCATGGGGTTTCCTCCTGCCAGCCAGCGCCCTTCTTTACTTATTCCAATAGGAATAATATTGTACTTTTCCGGATCCATGGCCTCCATAATCGATGCAGCCGATTCCAGGGAAACTTCATGTTCCCCGGAACGCCCTCCAAAAAGTACGCCAACGTTTATTTTTTCCGGCATAACCACCAGCCCCTTTGTTTAAACCTTTTTCAGCACTTCTATTATTCATATGCAATGTCACGCGCTGTCTTTCCATTTCCCATGTATTGTCAGGCAAAGACAGCGGAACCTGAGAAATGCCCTATCCTCCGAACCCGGCGCAGTTCTAAAAGAGTTTTCTTTAGCACACTATTATTAACAGGCTCCCCGATTTTTCCGGGGAGCCTGCCTCTTTACTTGTCTTTCTCCTCTTTTGCTGCCTTGGCTGCAGCTATAATTTTTTCGCTCTCCTGGAAGGGAACCTCCTCGTAATGGGAAAATTTCATCTTAAAGGTCCCTCTGCCCTGGGTCATGGAGCGCAGATCTATGGCATAGGTGAACATCTCGGCCAGAGGTGCCTGCACCTTGATGGTCTGCATACCTTCTCCGGGGACCATCCCTTGGATGCGACCTCTTCTGCTGTTCATATCGCCCATAATGTCGCCCATAAAATTTTCCGGGACAGTAATCTCTACGTCCATGATCGGTTCCAGAAGAACCGGATCTGCGTTTTCCATGGCACCGCGAAAAGCCATGGCAGCCGCAATCTTAAAGGCCATCTCCGAAGAGTCCACCGTATGATAGGAGCCGTCGTAAAGGGCAACTTTAACGTCCACCACAGGGTACCCTGCTAAAACCCCTTCTTCCATGGCCTCCAGCACCCCTTTTTCAACTGCCGGAATATACTGGCGGGGAACAACACCGCCCACAATTCTATCTTCAAAAACAAAGCCCTCTCCCCGGGGAAGAGAATTTAATTCCAGGAAGACATGGCCGTATTGCCCGCGGCCGCCGCTTTGTTTTTTATATTTACCCTCTTTTTTAGAAGAGCCCCGGATCGTTTCTTTATAAGGAACCTTGGGGGTGCTTAAGTTTACTTCAATTCCGTATCTCTGCGCCAGCCGATCTACAATAACATCCAGGTGCGTGTCGCCCATACCGGAAATAATAATTTGTTTTGTTTCCGTGTTGCGCTCCACGCGAAAAGTCGGATCTTCTTCCAAGAAGCGGGCCAGGCCTACACCGACTTTATCCTCATCTCCTTTTGATTTTGGCTCAATGGCAAAAGAAATAACCGGCTCGGGAAAGTCCATGGGCGGGAAAATGACAGGTGCAGCCTTATCGCAAAGGGTATCCCCGGTCGTGGTCACATTTAGCTTAACCAGCGCCCCGATATCTCCCGGGATGATTTCAGGTGTCTGAATCTGGGTTTTCCCCCGCATGAAAAAGATATTGCCCAACCGTTCGGCTTTTTCCTTGCCGGCATTATAAATCTGCGAATCTGCCTTCAGGACGCCCGAATAAACCCGCACATAATTAACCCGCCCCACGTACGGGTCCGCCAGAGTTTTAAAGACAAAAGCAGATAAAGGCTCATCAGCGGATGGTTTGCGCGTCACCTCATCTTCTTTTCCGGGGATCTTGCCAAGTGGCGCAGGACGGTCTGCCGGAGAGGGCAAGGCGCTGGCAATGAGATCGAGGAGGGGCTGCATCCCCAGATTCTTTGTAGCAGAACCGCACAGAACGGGGATTATCTTTCCTTCCAGGGTTCCAATCCGCAAAGCTTTGTGGATCTCCTCCTCTTCCAGGGCTTCCTCCTCCAGATATTTCTCCATCAGGCTGTCATCCGCTTCAGCAGCAGCCTCGACAACCTTTTCCCTTAGTTCTTCCACTTTTCCCTGCAGTTCTGCCGGAATCTCCTCTTCACGGACTTTAAGACCGGTCCCATCCTCATAAAGAAGAGCTTTCATTTTGACCAGGTCCACCACTCCCCTGAAGGAATCTTCTTTGCCAATGGGGTACTGCAGCGGGAAAACCCTGACTCCAAAGTGGCTGCGCAGTTGTTCCAGGACGCTGTCAAAATTGGCATTTTCCCTGTTTAATTTGTTAATAAAAACCAGGCGGGGCAAGTTAAGCTCATCTGCATACTTCCATACTTTCTCCGTCCCCACTTCTACCCCTGAAACGCCGCAGACCACGACAACAGCGCTGTCCGCAACGCGCAGGGCGGCCTGGACATCAGCAAAAAAGTCGAAGAAACCGGGAGTATCCAATAAGTTAATTTTAACGTTTCTCCATTCCAAAGGTGCAAGGGCTGTTCCGATGGTTACCTGCCTTTTAATTTCATCGGCATCAAAGTCAGTCACTGTATTCCCGGCTTCAACTTTTCCCAGCCGGTTTACCGCACCGGAGGTAAAAAGGAGCGCCTCTGCAAGGGATGTTTTCCCCGCACCACCATGCGAGATAAGGGCCACATTGCGAATCTGATCTGTACTATAACTTTTCAAAATGTTTTACCCGGCTCACTAAAAGGTATTTTAAAACTTACAACCCTGCCAGGAACCAGGTATACCTCCTCTCTTGTTTAGTTTTGCCGTATGAATGTGTTATTTTGAGGAATCCTTTAAATTTGCTTTCCTTTTGACAAAATTGATAAGCCCTCCCGCAGCCATAATTTCCTGCATAAAAGGGGGAAAAGGAACAGCTGTAAATTTCCTGCCGCGGGAAAGCTCAACAATTTCTCCTTTGGCAAGATTTATTTCCACCTGGTCGTTCTCCTTAAGAAAAGCAGAAGCTTCCGGAGATTCCAGGATTGGCAGACCAATATTAATGGCATTCCGGTAGAATATACGGGCAAAACTTTCCGCAATGACACAGGCGACACCAGCTTCTTTTATGGCCAAGGGGGCGTGTTCCCTGGAACTGCCGCAGCCAAAATTTTTGCCGGCAACAATTATATCTCCGGGGGTTACCTTGCGGGGAAAATCCGGGTCCGCATCCTCCATGCAGTGGCGCGCCAGCTCGGCCGGGTCGGAAGTGTTCAGATAACGGGCGGGAATAATAGCATCTGTATCTATATCATGCCCAAAAGTCCATACTTTTCCTTTCAAGAGGCTCACTTTAATCAACCCCCTTTATTTCATCGGGATGGACAATGCATCCGGCTATGGCCGATGCTGCAGCTACAGCAGGGCCCGCTAGATAAATTTTGCTCGTAGTATGGCCCATCCTGCCGACGAAATTGCGATTCGTCGTTGCCAGAGCCGTCTCTTCCCCGGCCAGAATACCCATATGACCGCCCAGGCAGGGGCCGCATGTGGGAGTGCTCACCGCAGCTTCCGCCTCGATAAAAATTTCCAGAAGCCCCTCCTGCAGGGCTTGCAGATAGACAGCCTGGGTTGCGGGGATAACGATCAATCGCACGTGAGGATGCACTTTCCTCCCCTTTAAAATGCGGGCGGCCACCCGCAAATCATCAATTCTTCCGTTAGTGCAGGAACCGATCACTACTTGATCCAAACGGATCCCGGCAACTTCGGAGACAGGTCGTGCATTTGCAGGGCTGGGAGGAAGGGATACCTGTGGCTCAAGGTCGCTGACATCCCACTCATATTCCTGAAAAACAGAAGCGTCCTCATCGCCCCTTATTATTTCATACGGTCTACGGGCGCGGCCTTTGAGATATTCTTCCGTAATTTTATCAGGGGGTATAAGTCCCGCTTTAGCTCCGGCCTCAATAGCCATATTGGAAATAGTTAAGCGCCCGTCCATGGGTAGCTCTCCAATAACCGGGCCGCCGAATTCCAGCGCACAGTAGCGTGCCCCATCCACCCCGAGTCGGCCGATGGTGAATAAAACAAGGTCCTTTCCCCCGATCCAGGGAGCAAGACGTCCCTTAAAATTTATGCGGATAGTCTGGGGAACTTTAAACCACAGCTCGCCCGTGGCCATGGCTGCAGCCAGATCGGTGCTGCCCACACCTGTGGCAAAAGCCCCCAGGGCACCATAGGTGCATGTATGGGAATCTGCTCCGATAATTACTTCTCCGGGTAAGACCAGGCCGAGTTCCGGAAGCAGGGCATGCTCGACACCCATCCGGCCGACCTCATAAAAGTGAACGATCCCCTGTTCCCGGACAAAACGCCGCATCACATCTACCTGCTCAGCTGATTGAATATCTTTATTGGGAGCAAAATGATCCGGAATAAGGGCAATCCTTTCCCGGTCAAAAACCCTGCTCACACCTATTTTTTTAAATTCCCTGATGGCCACAGGAGCTGTAATGTCGTTTCCCAGGGCCATATCTATACGTGCGTTGATCAGTTCGCCGGGTGAAAGACGCTTTTTTCCCGCGGCCCTGGCCAGAATTTTTTCCGCCATTGTCTGCCCCATTCCCGAAAGCCTCCTCTTCAGAAAAATCGGGTCCAAATAATATCAATTGTAACTGCTGCAAGAGGTGTGTCCCCGAACCTTAGAAAGGTAGAAAGACGATGGAACCGTCCCCTGCTTCGCTGTAATAACAGATTATCTCTTAAGACCTAAGCAGTTACTACTAATTTTACTATAAAAAAAAGTCCTTGTATATAATATCTTCTCGGTTAGCTTTTGCTTTCGCGGGTAATTTTGCTTCCCCTAAAAAGGGCAACTTTACCGGTGCTGACAATCTCTTTAATGCCAAATTCCTGCATCATCAGCAAAAAGGCTTTCAGCTTGACGTCATCTCCCGTAACCTCAATGATCATGGAATCAGGGGATAAATCAACGATGCGCCCCCGGAAAGTGTTTACCATCTGCTGAATATCGGTTCGTTTTGCAGGCTCCGCTTTGACCTTCACCAGCAGAAGTTCCCGTTCCACAGACGGTTCATCAGTCAGATCGCTTATTTTCAGCACATTAATTTGCTTGTTGAGCTGTTTAACGATTTGCTCAACCGTAAGGGGATCTGCATCCACAGTCACCGTCATGCGGGAGATTCCCGGCTCCATGGTCCGTCCCACGGCGATATTTTGAATATTGTAACCCCGGCGGCTAAACAGCCCTGAAACCCGGGTCAGCACGCCGGGACGATCCTCCACCAGAATGGCCAGAATTCTCTTGCCCATAATTACTCACCCCCGATCATATCTACAATGGAAGTATTGGGCGCAACCATGGGCAGAACATTTTCCTCCGGGTCAACGTGGAAATCCATCAGCACCGGGCCGGGGGTATTAAAGGCCTTTTTAATCACCGGACCCACTTCTTCCACAGCCGTAGCCCGGTATCCTTTGGCGCCGTAGGCCTCCGCCAGGCGGACAAAATCAGGGCTTCCGTCCAAGGAGGAATGTGAATACCGCCCTTCATAAAACATCTCCTGCCATTGCCGCACCATCCCCAGATAATGGTTATTGATAATAGCCACTTTAACAGGGAGCTGATAATGGACTGCAGTAGCCAGCTCCTGCAAATTCATTTGAAAACTGCCATCCCCGGCAATACAAATAACCAGCCGATCAGGGAAGGCCACCTGCGCGCCGATAGCTGCAGGAAAACCAAAACCCATCGTTCCCAGTCCGCCCGAACTGAGCAGTGTCCGGGGCTTTTTAAAGCGATAATACTGGGCTGTCCACATCTGGTGCTGGCCCACATCGGTCGTCACAATGGCATTCCCGCCGGAATGGCGATTTAGTTCTTCGATAACGAATTGAGGTTTGATGGGACCGGATTCTTCCTGTTTATAGCGCAGCGGGTGACTATTTTTCCATTCTTTTACTTTTCTACACCATTCTTCTGTCTCCCCTTTTCTAAAGCGCTTCAGCATCTCCTTTAAAACCATGCGGATATCGCCGACGATGGGGATATGGGCAACAATGTTTTTCCCGATCTCTGCTGGATCGATATCGATATGGATTATTTCGGCATGGGGTGCGAAATGCTCAATTTTTCCCGTAACCCGATCGTCAAAACGGGCACCGACAGTTATGAGCAGATCAGACTCGTTAATGGCATGGTTGGCTGCATAAGTCCCGTGCATCCCCGGCATTCCCAGGAAAAGTTCATAATCGTACGGAATACTCCCCAATCCGGTTAGAGTCGTTGTTACTGGAATGGCCCCGCTTTGCGACAGTTCCAGCAACTCCTGGTGAGCTCCGGAACTGATTATTCCTCCTCCGGCATAAATCAGAGGCCTTCGCGCTTTTTTAAGCAGAGCCAAAGCTTTGGTAATCTGACCCGGGTGACCCTCATAGGTGGGCTTGTAACCGCAAATCTCCACACGATGGGGATAATGGAAATCGCCTATCTCGGCCTGGAGATCCTTGGGCAAATCTATTAAAACCGGGCCTTGACGTCCGGTAGTGGCAATGGTAAAGGCTTCTTTGAAAATAACCGGAAGCTCCTCAAGATCTTTAACTAAATAATTGTGTTTGGTGATGGGCAAAGTAATCCCTGTAATATCCGCTTCTTGAAAGGCATCCGTGCCGATAAACGGTCTGGCGACCTGACCGGTAATAAGGATCAGTGGAATGGAGTCCATGTACGCCGTAGCAATGCCGGTTACCAGGTTAGTCGCTCCGGGGCCGGATGTGGCAATAACAACCCCCGGCTTTCCGGAAGCCCTGGCATACCCGTCAGCTGCGTGTACCGCGCCCTGCTCATGGCGTGTGAGGATATGTCTTAATCCTTTTTTATATATCTCGTCATAAAGGGTTAAAACAGACCCACCCGGAAAACCAAAAACCACATCCACGTTCTCTGCTTCCAGGCAGGATAAAACCATCTGGGCTCCAGTCATTTTCATCAGTTTAATTTCCCTCCTCTGCAGGCTTTTGCAGGGTCGCTCCTTTCCCGGCAGAAGTAACAAGCCTGGCATATCGTCCCAGGTATCCTTTTTTTACTTTCGGCTCCGGCAATTTTAGCTCGGCCTGACGCTTCTTCCATTCCTCGGGTGAAATACAAAGTTCGAGACGGTTTCCGGGAATATCTATTTCAATAGTATCCCCTTCCCGGACGAGGGCAATGGGTCCTTTTTCCATGGCTTCCGGGGAAATATGCCCTATTGAGGCTCCTCTCGTAGCCCCGGAAAAACGGCCGTCAGTAATAAGGGCAACATCTTTGTCCAGCCCCATCCCGGCCACGGCAGCTGTCGGAGCCAGCATCTCCCGCATCCCCGGACCTCCCTTGGGCCCTTCAAAGCGGATGACAACCACATCCCCCGGTTTGATCTCCCCTGCCAAGATCGCCTGGACCGCAGCCTCCTCCTCATCAAAGACGCGGGCCTTTAAAGAACGTTGCAACATTTCCGGCGCAACAGCGCCCTGCTTAACAACCGCCCCACCGGGAGCCAGGTTGCCAAAAAGAATGGCAAGCCCGCCCTCCGGTTTGTATGGTGCGTCCAGAGAGCGAATAATGTGGCTGTCAGGAGCGGGAGCAGACTGAAAACCTTCTTTAAGCTTGGCACCGGTTACGGTAAGAAGTTCTCCGTCAATAAGACCGCCCCTGTCCAATTCTTTCAAGATCGCCTGTATACCCCCCGCCCTGTCCAGATCCTCAACAAAATGAGGGCCTCCGGGGCTCAGGGAACAGAGCTGTGGAGTCTTTTTGCTGATCTCATTGATCTCTTGCAGCTCCCAGGAAATCCCGAGCTCAGCAGCAATGGCAGGAAGGTGCAGGATGGTGTTGGTGGAACACCCCAGCGCCATATCCACAGCCAGGGCATTGCGAAATGCCCGGGGGGTCAAAATGGCTGAAGGCCGTAGATCTTTTTTCCAAAGTTCGACAATTTTCATTCCCGTTTCCTTGGCCAGCCTGAGGCGCCGGGCCATCACCGCGGGGAATGTCCCGTTCCCGGGCAGGGCCATACCTATGGCCTCGGTTATACAGTTCATGGAATTGGCCGTAAACATCCCCGCGCAGGAGCCGCAGCCGGGGCACGCGGAAAGCTCCAGCCGGCTGAGCTCCTCCTCGTCTATCTTACCGGCCTTGACAGCCCCTACCGCCTCGAAAACGTTGCTCAGGCTAACCGTCTTCCCCTGAAATTCTCCGGCCAGCATGGGGCCCCCGCTGATAAAAATTGAAGGAATGTCAAGCCTTGCGGCCGCCATAAGCATCCCGGGTATAATTTTGTCACAGTTCGGGATAAAGACCAGGGCATCAAAACCGTGTGCCTGGACCATAGCCTCCACGCAGTCCGCAATCAGTTCCCTGCTGGCCAGGGAATATTTCATACCCTGATGGCCCATGGCTATGCCGTCGCAAACCCCTATGGTAAAAAATTCGACGGGAACGCCTCCTGCCGCATAAACCCCTGCTTTGACCGCTGTGGCAATTTTATCCAGGTGCACATGGCCGGGAATTATTTCGTTATATGAATTCACAACACCGATGAGCGGGCGCTCCAGTTCCGCGGGGTGATAGCCCATGGCATAAAACAAAGAGCGGTGAGGCGCCCTTTCCAGACCTTTTTTAACTATATCGCTGCGCATTAAAATTATCTCCCCTTTAATCTTTAGTTATTTATCTTCAAAGCTGCTAATTTACTTTAGTGCCGTTGTTTTGAGCATAATGATGATATTTTTCCATAAGCATTCTGGTCACTTTCCCGGGTTTGCCTTCGCCAATGGAACGTTTGTCTACAGAAATAACAGGAATTAGTTCAGCAGCGGTCCCGGTCAGGAAACATTCTGCAGCCACATAGAGATCATGACGGGTAAACGGCGTCTCTTTTACCGTAATACCCGTTTCCCGGGCGAGATCAATGACCGTATTGCGCGTAATCCCTTCCAGTATTCCCACATAAACGGGAGGAGTAATCAGCACGCCTTTTTTATCTACGATAAAAATATTTGAACCGGAACCTTCCACAACATAACCCTGGGAATTTAACATAATGGCTTCCATCACCCCCGCCTGGGCGGCCTCCATTTTGACGAGGATGTTATTCAGGTAATTCAGCGATTTAATTCTCGGCTCGAAAGTATCGTTGCTGCGCTGACGGGTAGCTGAGGTAATTACCTCCAGCCCGTTGTCATAATACTCCTGGGGGAACAGAGAAATATGATCGGCAATGATAACAACGGTTGCGCCAAAGCATTTTTTGGGGTCAAGCCCCAGATCTCCCACACCTCTGGAAACAACAATACGTATATAGGCATCGCTGAGGTTGTTTCTGCGCAAGGTCTCCAGCGTCGCCTTCTCCATCTCATCTATGGAAATAGGTATTTTCAGCAAAATATGATGAGCAGATTCGTACAATCTTTCCAGATGCTCCCTCAGTTTAAAAACCTTCCCGTTGTAAGCACGGATCCCCTCAAAAACGCCATCTCCATACAAATAACCATGGTCGAATACGGAAATGCGAGCTTCTTCCTTTGCCGCATAGGCTCCGTTAATATAAATCTGAACGCTCATCTTTGGCCTGTTTTTCTGTTAGAAAAGCAGACCTTCACCTCCCTTTGGATTTTAAAGCTTCTTTTAAATTTTTATAAAAAAGCTCCCTCATCCTTTTCAAGGGACGAAGGAGCTTTATCTCCGCGGTACCACCCTTCTTGCCCAAATTGCGGGCCACCTCAGGCACATTTCTCATCGATAACGGGTTTGCCGTCCAACCTTAGTTAAGGAGATGAGGAATAGATATATTTTCCATAATTTAAAAAAAAATCTATAGAACATCTATTCCCAATCTTCTTGTTCAGGCAGGAACTCCAGGGTGACGAGAAAGACATCTTCCCACCGCCTTTGCAGCAACCGGCGGTTCTCTGTAAGGGTAAGAAAAGACTCCCCATATCCCCATCATTGTTTTACAGATATATAATTGTTATTTATTATATATGCTGCAGAACTTCCTTGTCAATGAAAAACCTTATTTTCTCTTTATTTCTTTAACTATTTCCCTTACGCACAGGGATAAACAAAATGCTTCTCATCCTCTGACAAAAAAAGTGTCTCGTCCACGGCATAGAGATTTTCCAGTTTTAGTTCCTGTCGGGCTTCAGGCCGGGACATCCCTGCAGCCAATTTTTTTGAAATCGCCCCTTTTTTTCTCTGTTTAAAGAAAGCCATGGCTTGCTGGGGAAATAAAATATAGGTGAGAACATCTTCCTCTTTTTCCAAATAAGCCCCCAATTCTTCCCTCGCCTTATCCATCTGGGGCTCAAGGAGGTCTGCCGGTCTTCCCTGAAACGGTTCTTCATCTTTAAGGACTTTTTTCAGCAGATCCGGGTCCACTTCCCCGGGCGGTTTCCCGTAAAGACCCTTCAGGTAATTCTTAACCTCCGTCAGGGTAACCTTGTAGCGCTCGCCGGTAATAATGTTCATCACAGCCTGGGTTCCCACAATTTGGCTGGACGGAGTTACAAGGGGCGGATAACCAAGTTCCTGGCGAACGCGGGGAACTTCCTCATAAACCTTATCCATTAAGTGTGAAGCATTCTGGGCAGCCAGCTGGGAAGCCAAGTTGGAAAGCATGCCCCCTGGAATCTGATAATTAAGTACAGCGGTGTCAACTCCTATTTGCAGAGGAACCTCGTAATTGCCGCGGATCTTTTTAAAATAGTCATCAATATGGGCTATTAGTTCCAGATCCAGCTCAGTATCGTAAGGTGTACCCCGCAGGGCAGCCACAATAGTGTCCACTGCCGGTTGAGATGAACCCTGCGATATACTTGATGTGGCCGTATCCACAACATCGCAGCCGGCTTCAATAGCCTTTAAATAGGACATGGCAGCCATACCGCTGGTAAAATGAGAGTGCAATTGTACAGGAATTTTTATATTGCTCTTAAGTTTTTCCACAAGCTCGTAGGCATGATAAGGAGTGATTAAACCGGCCATATCTTTAATGCAAAGGGAATCGGCACCTTTCTTTTCCATCTCCACAGCCAGATCTACAAAGTAGTCAATATTGTGCACGGGGCTGATGGTATAACTGATAGTTGCCTGAACATGTCCCCCGGCTGCTTTGACAGCCTGCATGGCCTTTTCCATATTCCGAATATCATTAAGCGCATCAAAAATGCGCACAATATCAATTCCGTTTTTAACAGCCGCCTTGGCAAAAGCATCTACGACATCATCTGCGTAGTGGCGGTATGCGACCAGATTTTGTCCCCTAAGGAGCATCTGCAGACGTGAATTTTTTGCATATTCCCTTATTTTTACGAGTCTTTCCCAGGGATCTTCGTTCAGATAACGCAAACAGGTGTCAAAGGTAGCGCCGCCCCATACTTCCAGGGAGTGGTATCCAACTTTATCTATCTCCGGTAGAATTGGAAGCATATCCTCGGTACGCATTCGAGTAGCCATCAGGGATTGGTGTGCATCTCTCAGAGTAGTATCGGTTATTCCGACTTTCTTTTTTCTTTCCATAGATTTCCTCCTCTTCTTTTAGCGGCGGGCATATTCCGCTGCTGACCGGCCGGCCCTTCCGGCAAGAAAAATTGTCTCGCTTAAAGCCATGCCGGGAAGCATTCCTTCACCATGAAGACCCCCGGTAATCTCTCCTGCTGCATAGAGCCCCCGGATAATTTTACCTTCGCCGTTTTTTATCTCCCCCAGGGGGGTAACGGAAAGCCCGCCGGGAGTATAATCAACACCGACTTTTACATAAGAAATATAATATGAAGATTGGAAAGAAAAGTGCCCGGCGGAAGCAGGAGGCTCTGTAAGCCCACAAAACGATGCCAATCTATCCGGGGTATTAATGAGCTGAAAATATTCCCTTTCTTCCAAACCCAGTGCAATCTTTTCAGAGACCAGTACAAAAGCTTTCCCTTCCGGAGACCTTAAAATAAAATCCGCAATTTCCTCCAATGAAACCGTCCCGGGTAAAACATGCCCTTCGCCGTTAATATAAAAAGTTTTATTGCTCTTTACCAAAGAAAATTCTCTAAAGTGCTCCTTAAAAGGATTATATAATAATATTTTTTTATTTAAATAATCGGTCTGTAAAAAATCCGCTTCCAGTTCGAGGGCAAGCCTTAGCCCCTCCCCCTTTTCCTCAGGACGCAAAGAAATGAGATTACCCTGCGGAAGATATTTATGGCGACTGAAAATATCCCCGCAATAGCCGCCGTCTGCCAGAATGGCTCCCTGTATGTAAAAGGGAAATGTTTCCCCTTTCTCGTTCTCCAAAATAAGCCTTTGGACCCTTTCCGGTGAACAATGAATTTCCCGTATCCTTTCACTGCGGAAAATTACTCCTGCTTTTTCTGCTTTTTCCAGAAGCAAGGTCTGAAACTTTTGGCCGGCCCCGGGAAAAGTAGAAAGATGGAAGTAAGGCTTTTCAGCGGGATCAGGAAGGCTGTCAAATTCGATTCCACCGTAATAGCGGGCCAATTCGTAAAATAAATGTGCTTCGCTGACAAAAGCCTCGAGCAATAGGGGTTCGGCTACGCCTTTTCCTTTTTCCTGAATTTCTTTTTGAAAATCTTCAGCGGTTAAGTCAATCCCACGTTCAAGCTGACTCGGTGTCGAGATAGCTGCCAGACCTTCCGCAACCAGAAAAGACGTATCCTCCAGAAGTTCCCTTCCATTGGAGAAAAGATAAACCTGGGCACCCGCGCCTGCGCCTTCCAGGGCCGATATAAGGGCAGCCGTAGTCCCTCCGATGACAGCAAGGTCCCCTCCCTGGGGAACTGAAGGAATTTCTTCACCTTTTTTTAACGTAATGTAAGATATAAAAAGAATGGAAAGAAAAAGAATCAGCAAAAGTGTAACCGTCGCTGAGCTCCCTCTCATCTGCAACACCGGCCCTTTTACCCTTTATCTGCTTTTTACTCCCGTGATAAAACGGCAATATTAGCCACTTTATCCTCCGGGGATAGGCGGATCAGGGTTACTCCCCGGGCATACCTGCCCTGGACGGGAACCTGGGAAATTTTTCCTCTAATAATATTGCCCCGGGCAGTAATGATAATAAATTCCTCTTTCTTTTTCACCGGGTGAACGCCGCATAAAGAACCTGTTATCTTACCGGTTCTTATGGAAATAGTACCTTTGCCGCCCCGGTTTTGCGAACGAAATTCTTCTATTTTTGTTCTTTTTCCATATCCTTTTTCCGTAACAAACAGAAGCTCAACATCATCGCTAGAAACCAGGCTCATCCCAACCACTGAGTCTCCATCGGAAAGGGAAATACCTTTGACACCCCGGGCTGTTCTGCCTAAAGGCCGCAGCTGTTCCTCTGAAAAACGGATTAACAATCCATCTGCCGTGGCCAGCAAGACATCAACATTTTCTCCTGTTTCTTCCTGTTGGGTCGAAGCGTCTTTTTCCTCCAGCTCCTCAGGCGGCATTTTAACGCGCTTTACTGAAATCAATTCATCGTTTTTTTCCAGGACCAGGGCGATGAGGCCTGACCGCCGTGCTTCTGCATATTCTCTCAGCCTGGTTTTCTTTACAATGCCGTTCCTTGTCGCCATAATGATAAAATCGTTTTCTCCATACTCGACAAGGGGAAAAACAGCTGTGATATATTCACCGCTTTCCAAGGGAAGGAGATTAATAATTGCCGTCCCCCTTGCCTGCCGGCCCGCTTCCGGAATTTCGTAAACCTTAAGGGGGTATACCTTCCCGTTGTTGCTGAAGCACAGAAGCAGATCCCGTGCGGAGGAAACAAAAAGATGCTCCACAAAATCTTCTTCACGGATGCCGTGGGCCATCATCCCCCTTCCTCCCCTGTGTTGGCTGCGGTATGTGGAAAGGGGGATTCTTTTCATATAACCCTGATTGGTCAGCGTTATGACGACTTTTTCCTGCGGGATAAGATCTTCAACATCAATCTCTCCCTCATCCGGAACAATTTTCGTCCGCCTTTCATCCCCAAATTTCTTCTTAATTTCCTGGAGTTCCCTTTTAATTTCTCCCAGAATAAGTTTTTCGTCGGAAAGAAGTGCCTTAAGATAGGCGATTTCTTCCTTTAAGGAAAGATATTCCTCATCCAGTTTCCGGCGCTCCAGCGCTGTCAGCCTCTGCAGGCGCATATCCAGGATGGCCTGGGCTTGTTTTTCGCTTAACTTAAATTCCTGGATCAGCCCGTCCCGTGCACTGTTCACATCCGCCGAACTGCGGATAAGATCAATAATGCGATCTATATGATCAAGGGCAATGCGCAGCCCTTCCACTATATGAGCCCGATCTTCGGCTTTGCGCAGCAGAAAAAGGGAACGCCTGGTTACAATCACCTTTTGATGTTCGAGATATGCGCTCAGAAGTTCTTTGAGGCTCAGCACTTTCGGCCTGCCATCGTCCAGGGCCAGTAAAATAATGCCAAAGCTCTGCTGCAGGGGAGTGAATTTATAAAGCCGGTTCAAAATGACCTTGGGGCTGACCCCCTTGCGCAGCTCAATGACAATACGCACGCCATCGCGATCCGATTCATCCCTTAAATCGGCAAGCCCTTCAATCTTTTTTTCTCTAACCAGGTCCGCAATCTTTTCAATGAGTTTGGCTTTGTTTTGCTGATATGGTATTTCGGTAATAAGCAGCCTGTCACGGCCTTCTTTTGTTTTTTCGATAACTACTTTTCCCCTGATCTTGATCGTGCCGCGTCCCGTTGTATAAGCTTCTTTTATCCCGTTAAAGCCTAGAATCTCCCCCCCGGTGGGAAAATCAGGGCCCTTGATAAAGGTAAGGAGTTCTTCAATAGAGATCTCAGGATTTTCAATTACCATATTCAGGGCATCTATTACTTCCGAAAGATTATGAGGGGGAATATTGGTGGCCATTCCCACAGCAATTCCCGATGAGCCGTTGACTAAAAGGTTAGGAAAGCGTGAGGGCAAAACAGTCGGTTCTTCCAAAGTCTCATCAAAATTTAAACGGAAATCAACCGTTTCTTTGTCAAGATCCCTTAACATTTCCATAGCGAGGCGTGAAAGTCTGGCTTCCGTATAGCGCATTGCTGCCGCTGAGTCCCCGTCCATGGAGCCAAAGTTGCCCTGCCCGTCAACCATTGGGTAACGGGTGGTAAAATCCTGGGCTAAACGAACCATTGCGTCATAAACAGCCTGATCTCCGTGGGGATGATATTTCCCCAGCACTTCCCCCACAAGGCGGGCTGATTTTTTATGGGGTTTATCCGGCGTGAGGCCCAAGTCCTGCATCGCATAAAGAATGCGCCGGTGAACCGGCTTTAAGCCGTCCCTGACATCGGGAAGCGCCCGGCTAACAATAACGCTCATGGCATAATCTAAAAAAGAATTTTTTACTTCTTCATGAAGGGGAATAGAGCGAATTTTTTCTTCAAACATACCGTTTAAACCTTCCAAAATGTTTTCCTAACCTTTCCATGTAAAAATACTTGTAAGTCTATAATTGGCAGTTTCAAATTATTTTATCATATCTTTACCGCTAAAGAAAAGGAAAAAGCACAAACGCCCGGCAATAAAAGCGCTGCCCGGTCTTTATAAGCTCTTGAAAACCTAAACATCCAAATTGCGAACCGCGCGGGCATTTTCCTCGATAAACTTTCTTCGCGGCTCTACTTTTTCACCCATAAGCAGGCTAAAAATGTAGTTGGCCTCAATAGCGTCCTGCATCTCTACTTTTAAAATAGTCCTGGTTTTTGGATTAATTGTCGTCTCCCACAACTGTTCGGGGTTCATCTCGCCAAGACCCTTATAACGCTGGACAGAAGTCCCTTGTCTTCCAATCTCTTCCATCAACTTTTCTAACTCTTCTTCCCGATAGAGGTAATAAGAATTTTTATTTTTTGTTACTTTAAAGAGAGGTGGCTGGGCAATATAAATATTGCCGCGGGAAATAAGGGGTTCCATATAGCGAAAGAAAAACGTCAAAAGGAGCGTCCGAATATGAGAACCGTCTACATCGGCATCGGTCATGATAATAACTTTTTGGTAACGCAATTTTTGGGCATCAAAATCATCCCCGATTCCTGTACCAAGAGCAGTAATCAGCGTCCGGATCTCCTCATTGGCGAGTATTTTATCCAGTCTGGCTTTTTCAACATTAATAATTTTTCCTCTTAAGGGTAAAACAGCCTGAAAATTTCTGTCCCGCCCTTGTTTTGCGGAACCTCCGGCAGAGTCCCCCTCGACGATAAATAGTTCGCTTTCGTCCGGATTTTTGCTGGTACAATCGGCTAATTTTCCCGGAAGATTGCTGACTTCCAGCGCATTTTTTCTTCGGGTTAGTTCCCTGGCTTTCCGGGAAGCTTCCCTGGCTCTTGCCGCCTGGAGCGCTTTATCGCAGATTTTTCTTGCCAAGGGGGGATTTTGTTCAAGTATGGCCCCAAATTCTTCTGTAATAACGCTATCCACAATTCCCCTTACTTCCGTATTCCCCAGGCGGGTTTTGGTTTGACCCTCGAACTGC
Organism: Bacillota bacterium; assembly: GCA_012728375.1. Lineage (GTDB taxonomy): Bacteria > Bacillota > Dethiobacteria > DTU022 > UBA8154 > DUNV01. Next base: position 41,515 of record JAAYFF010000007.1, read on the forward strand.
GGATTTAAAATTTTTATGCTGATTATACCTGTCAGACCTTCACGGATATCCTCACCCTGAAAATTTTCCTGGTTTTCTTTGAGCAAACCCAGGCGCCTGGCATGTTCATTAACAAGGCGAGTTAAAGCGCTCTTAAAAGCAGCTTCATGGGTTCCGCCCTCTTGAGTTCGAATATTATTGGCATACGAATAAATGACTTCGCTAAAGCCCGAATTATATTGGAGCGACATTTCTACCCAGCAGTTGCTTAGTTCTTTTTCTATATAAATAGGTTCTTGAGGGTAAACTTCCTTATTCCTATTCAAATAACTGACAAAGGAAGAAATTCCTCCTTCATATTGAAAAATCTCTTTTTTTTCCTCTTTATCCCGGCAATCCTTCAGAACAATGGTTATTCCTTTATTTAAAAAAGCAAGCTCCCGCAATCTTTGAGACAAAATCTGATAATCAAAAGTAATATCTTCAAAAATAGAATCATCCGGAAAAAAGGTAACCTTTGTTCCCGTTTCATTTGTAGTTCCCTTGTTTTTAACCGGAGTTACGGGAACCCCTTTTTCATATCTTTGCCAGTAGATTCCATTATCTCGCTTTACTTCTACTTCCATCCACGCTGACACGGCGTTGACAACCGATACTCCCACACCGTGCAGGCCTCCGGCGACTTTATACCCTTCTCCTCCAAACTTTCCCCCCGCGTGGAGAATGGTCATCACAACCTCTAGGGTAGATTTCTTTTTTAAAGGATGTTCTTTAACAGGAATTCCTCTGCCGTTATCTATTATAGCAACACTGTTATCTTTATTTATCTTCACTTCAATCCGCGAACAAAAACCGGCCATTGCTTCGTCAATACTGTTATCCACAACCTCAAAAACGAGATGGTGCAATCCTCTGCTGCCGGTCGAACCAATATACATGCTGGGCCGTTTCCTTACAGCTTCAAGGCCTTCCAAGATCTGAATTTGGTTTTCATCATAAATACCTATGTTTTTATCGCTCATTGGCCCATCCTCCTGCCGGTCGTAAAAAAGAAATAATCCCATTATCCGCTAAAAACATTTTTATTAATCCTTTTCTGCAGTGTCAAAGGTGAAATTGGAGAATAACAAACCCTATCCTTAGTGACAATAAAAGTATTACAGGCCGGCTCTTCATTTTTACTGATATACCCGCCGGGAAAATTTTCCAGAAACTGTGTATTAATTTGATTGTTTTTTAAATTGATGTTGAACATTCCTACGATATCATCCAGAGAAACAACACGGGAATTTCCAATGTGAAGATACATTTTTTCCCTCCTGATTTTTTATTCATCCCTTTAACCGGTGCTTTTATTTATAAAATATATTATAATCGTTATTATTCTCAAGTTTATCGACTTCTAAGTGCTTGAATAAACCGCCGAAATCCTTTAAAGCCCGAAATTCATCCTCCGGTTGAATGAGCGATGGCTCTTTTTCTGCAACAAAAACAATATAATGCAGAATTATTTTTTTTAGTTCTTTCTTCTTTTCTTTATCGTGAAGGCCATCCTCTGTGCTTAACCTCATGATCTGCTCAAAATATTTTTTTCTGATTTTTTCTTTACAGTATTGATATAATTCTTTGCGGGGAGGAAATGTATTTTTTTTAAGATCATTAAAAGTGAGCCACGGCCTTTTCTCGAAGAAAACTTCCAGTAATTTTATCCATTTTTCGTATTCCCTGAAACAAAATAAACAGAGGTCTTCCCGTATTTCATTTTTATAACACGGCACACCGCATACCCGGCAGGAAATTGCACCTTCCTCCCGTTTAATCTTTTGCTGCAGGTAAGAATGTTTGCAAAGATCTCTAAATTTTTCTTTGTAAACCCAAGGGACCGTTTCCACTAATTTTTCAATCTTATCTAATTCTTGCTGCTCAAGTATTATCTTTTTACCTGTTTTCCTATTTCCCGCAGAATTGCTTTTTTCGCTCGCATAGTTAATTTCTCTTTCTTGCTTAACGCTTCCTGCATTGGTCATTTTGATTCCTTTAATTGCTTCAAAACCAATAATTTTATTAAAATCGTCCTTTATTTTTTCCCGGAGCATTGTCAGGTGATACAACCAATTGCTGTCGTAAACCTCAACCCACAACACTCCTCCTTTAAGGGCTAGAGGGCGGGCATACCGGCAAATATGTCTGCCAACTACTTCCGGCCATTTTTGTAGCCATTTTTCTTGTCTGATTTGCTCCTGTAAGCCAATCTTTTCAAAATAAAAATCCAGTACCTTTCCAAGTTTATCCATTTTTCTGCTCTTTAATTTTTAAATAACAGATTTTATCGTTCCTTCATGTATTTTAAAAAGTGAAAAGGGGATACCTTGCCCGATGAAGCTGTCATCAAGAATTTCATCAAGGGAAAAAGTGATAAAAGTTTGCTGGGCTTCCTGAAAAAGTAAAAAACATTGTTTTCTTCTTGTATGGTCCAGCTCGGAAAAAATATCATCAAGTATAAAAATCGGTTTTTCAAAATTGCGGCTGTAAAATTGTATCTGTGCTGCTTTTAAGGAAATAATAGCGCTTCTTTGTTGTCCCTGTGAAGCAAATCGCCTTGCTTCCTTTCCTCCCATTAAAAAAGAGAAATCATCTTTATGAATACCCACAAGGGAAAAACCTTTTTCACTTTCCTCCTGCTCTGCTGCGGAGATTTCTCTTTCCATCTCTCTTTCAATTTCTTTAAGCGTCCCCATAAGATCAGTTTTGATGGAAACGCCGGGCCGGTACTCCAGGGATAAACGCATATTACCTTTTTCATTGTTGTCGTTTTTAAATAAATGGTGAAAATTATGAGCGGCAAGCTGTCCCCATATAGAAAGAAATCGAGCTCTTTGCTGCAGTATGCGGCTGCCAAAGTAAGTAATTTGTTTATTCCAGGGGACAAGAAGTTCACGGTCAATTTTTTTTTGCAGTCTATTTATTTTTAAGAGCCTGTTTTTTTGCCGCAAAGCTTTTTTATAGCGCTGAAGGCAATCCCGGTAAAACAAGCTTAATTGTCCTATCTCTCTGTCGAGAAAAGTGCGGCGTTCTTCGGGACCGCGTCTTATTAAGTCAAGATCATCGGGTACAAAAAAAACAATTGGACTAAAATTTAAGCTTTCGCCTTTTTGTATTAACCTCCCGTTGATTTTAGCCACTTTTCTTTTTTTTTCCAGTTCATAACCCACTTCAACCTTAAATAATCTTTTTTTAAAAACAATATTGCCATGTAAAAAATAATACGGTTTATTCCAGCAGACCATATCGCTTTCTTTTAAGGTCCGAAAAGACTTTCCTTGGCATAAGTAATAAATTGCCTCCAGAAAATTGCTCTTTCCTTGGCCGTTGGCTCCTTGAATAACTGTAAGACCTGTCTGAAAATGGACCGTTTCTCTCTTTAAATTACGAAAATTTATAAATTGCAAATCCTTGACAAACAAGCAAGGCACCTCTTTAAATAATAATTAAGAAACGTTTTTTTCTGTTTTAATTGGTAAAACGAGGTAACGGTACAGGTAAGAGTTATTATCTTCTCTTTTATCCTGGATAAAAACACAGGGACCAAGGGGGCCATTAAACTCAATGCGAACAAGATCATCATCTAAAAATCTTAGCGGCTCCAAAAAAAATCTCGCATTGAGAAAAATTTCCTCAAGATTTTCCCCTTCTTTTTTATCCAATAAAATTTGCTCATCCATCCTTCCCAGCTCGGAGGCGGCTCGAACTATTAAATATTCATCGTCAATCTGCAATGAAATCATCTGGTTTAAACTTGATGACAGCAATGTCGCCCTTTGAATCATTCTAGCCAGCATTTCCTTGTTGACCAAAATTGCTGTGGAAAAAGACGGAGGAAAAACAGTTTTTAATTCCGGATATTTGTCGTCTAAGAGCCTGCTGGAAAAAATAAAATTTTTGTAGAGAATAATCAGTTCATTATCTTTAAAATAACATTGTATTTCTTCATCGGAATCTTCAATAATTTTAACGATATCATTTAATAATTTTCCAGGCACCAATAATCTAAATGGTACAGTTTCTTTCTGCATTATATATTCTTTTTCATAAAGAGCCAAACGATAAGTATCCGAAGCAAGTGTGTATAATTTTTGCTCAACTCCGTCCAGTTCTAATAATACTCCTTTAAAACCCGGTTTTCCCTCATCCTGGGAAACGGCAAAAATAACTCCTTTTAACATATGTATAAAATCTTTAGCTTTAAAAAGCAGGCATGACCACGAAGACCATTGTTCCTCTTCTGAAAATGGAGGATATTCCTCCGGTTCTATTCCATAAAGAAAAAAATTAGCTTTACCGCTATTTATTTCTAACCTAAAACTGTCAGGATCCATTTTAATTTCTACATCTTCTTCGGGTAATTGTCTTAATATATCAACAATTTTTTCCTGGATAACAATACTTCCTGTATCAATTATTTCTAAATTATTAATATTTGCTTTGATACTTAACTCGAGATTATTGGCGATAACAATAAGCTCTTTATCTTTAGCTTCCATAAAAAAGCCTTTGAGGATTTGCATGGGAGTTTTTATGGGAACAGCTTTTTGCACAACAGAAAAAATTGACAAAAGATTTTCTTTGTTAGCTTTAAGGTGCACCTTTGTACCTCCTTTAAAAATTTTTAACATTTAACTGTTATTTATAATATTTTTTTATAAAAAAGTAATAATAATATGTGCTGTGGATATTGTGAAAAATGAATTTAAAAGTGTATAAACAAGGGATTTTTTATGTGGAAAAAAGTTGATTTGTTATTAACATAAAAACATCTTTAATAAATTTAAGAATAAATTAACAAGTTTTCACATAAAATTAATAGTTTACAAACAAAGTTATCCACATAAACTAATAAAAAAATAATAGGTTTTTAATCTCTTTGATTGTTCGCTTTAAATTTTCATCTTTCTTCAAGTCTGACGAAATTTTTTTATGAGCATGAATAACAGTAGAATGGTCTTTTCCCCCAAATTTTTCACCAATTTTTAAAAGAGGAGCATCTGTTAACTCACGGCAGAGATACATAGCAATTTGTCTTGGAACGGAAATGTTTTGGGTTCTTTTTTTTGATTTAATATCTTCTATATTAATTTTAAAATAATTGCTTGTTGTTAAAATTATTTTATCAATTGATAAATTTTTCTTTTTACTTGAAGAAAAGAAATCCTTTAACGCCTCTTCGGCAAGGGAAAGATTGATCTGCTTGTCCTCCAGGGAACTGTAAGCTATAATTCGGATCAGAGCTCCCTCGAGTTCACGTATATTGGTTTCAATTTTTTGAGCAATAAAAAGAAGAACGTCATCGGGAATGATGATTCCTTCCCGTGAACTTTTTTTTCGTAAAATAGCTATCCTGGTTTCCAGATCAGGAGGCTGGATATCTGTAATAAGTCCCCATTCAAAGCGGGAACGAAGGCGGTCTTCCAATGTGGGTATTTCTTTCGGAGGTCTGTCACTGGAAATAACAATTTGCTTATTATTTTCATGGAGTGCGTTAAAGGTATGGAAAAATTCTTCTTGAGTTTGTTCTTTCCCGGCAAGAAATTGGATATCGTCAATGAGTAAGATATCTATATTTCTATATTTATTACGAAAATCAACAGTTTTATTGTCGCGGATAGCATTAATAAAATGATTTGTAAATTTTTCCGACGAAAGATATGCTACTTTTTCACTGGTATTGTTTGAAATAACATAATGGCCAATTGCGTGCATAAGGTGAGTTTTCCCCAGACCTACACCACCGTAAATAAATAGAGGATTATATGCTTTGGAGGGGGATTCAGCCACAGCAAGAGCAGCAGCGTGAGCCAACCTGTTACTGCCTCCGATCACAAAACTGTCAAAAGTATATTTTGGATTTAACCATTTACAAACCCCTGAAAGGTCTTTAAATTCAGCTGAATTATTTTTATTTGTCCGGTTAAAAAATTTTAAGGAAAAATCATCGGCATTTACCGAATCTTTTTTTTCATCAAACTCACTTTTTTGCGGAGTAACAAAGTATATCTGAAAATTTCCTATTTTCTCCATTACTTTGGAAATATTATTTTGATAGTGATTTTGAATCCAGTTTTTTGTAAAATCATTTGGAACTTCTACTATTAAATCTTGATCTTTAAGAGCAAGTGGTCTTGTTGTTTTCAGCCACGTCTCAAAACTGGGCTTGCTAAGCATTTTTTCCATTTCCGAAAGAAATGAGCGCCAGATTTCCGCCAAGTGCTCGTCCATTATACAACCTCCAGAAAGTTATTCACAAAACCTAATGACTTATTCACATTTTTTGTGGATAAGTCATTAGAGGTTCTCAAAAGCACATAGATAATAACAAGAAAATGCGAAAGCTGCAATAAAGAAAAATCGATTAAATAGGGGGTATGGCAAGCGGTTTTATCAACAAATGGATATATTTTTGCAAATTCAAATATTCAGCCGAAGTTTTCGATTGCCGCGATCATTGGAAATTAACAATTTTGAAGGTATAAAAAGGGAATCTCCTTTCCTTTGTCAAAATATGTACACTACAACATCATCACAAAAAAGAAGGGGATTCCCATGAAACAGCGTACTCTTCAATTCATTAAATATATTAACAAAATGTAACGATTTAAGCAATTCGTAAACAACCTTTCTGATGGGCGCATAATTCCTTTTATCTCCTTTAGCGATGTCATGCTCATGTTTTTTCTAGGAATTGCCACCCACCCTTCATTAACAAACTGCTTTGGCAAAATGTAATCGGTGTTATCCGGGGGAAACAGGAGGAGCATTATAATTTGGTCAAGGATGCAGAAGGTTATTTACAAAACGTCCTCTAAGGCGATTGTTGACATCTTTTTCATGAATAAGTTATAATCAGAGCCAGAGTTTTACGTATTTGAGGATATTTTAAGGAGAGATTGGAAAATGAAGCGAACATATCAACCCAAAAAAAGAAAAAGGCAACGTGTACATGGTTTTAGAAAGAGAATGAAAACTGTTTCTGGGAGAAAAATTATTAAAAGGAGAAGGAGAAAAGAAAGAGCTAGGTTAACTGCCTAAAAGTGAAATATATATGAGCAACGCCAGTAAAGAAAATCTTTCATTGGGAAGGTTAAAAAAAAATTTCCAGTTCCAAAAAGTTTATCGGCAAGGTAAATCGTTATCTACGCCAACAACAATACTTTTTTACAAAAAAAATGGAGCTAAAAAAAATTACCTGGGAATATCAATTAGTAAAAAAATAGGAAACAGCGTCCAAAGGCATCGCTTAAAAAGGGTTTACAGGGAGGCATTTTTAAAGTTAAAAGGCGAAGTGAAAGAGGGCTATGATTTTATAATTGTGGCAAGAAGGGGAACAAGACAAATTTCATTTCATGATGCGGTTAACGATTTATGGAAAATTTTATCCCGGGGAAAACTGATCAAATGAAAAGAATACTTTTATTTTTTTTAAGAATGTACAGTAATTATCTATCCCCTTTATTTCCTTCACGATGCCGCTTTTATCCGTCATGTTCCAGGTACTGTATTGAATCTATTGAGAGATATGGTGTTGTCCGAGGCGCTTATTTGACAAGCATGAGGCTCTTACGGTGTCATCCTTTCAATCCTGGAGGGTATGATCCTGTGGTTAAATTTTACGGAGAAAAGGAAAAGCGGCGCCTAAAGAAAAGGAAAAGTAGAAATTCGATAGCTCTGGGAAAAAGGGGTTGGAAAAATGATCAACGCGCTGGCCGGTTATATTAATATAATTCTTACTTTTTTTTATGAGCTGGTTAATAATTATGGACTGGCGATAATTATGTTAACCGCAGTCGTGAACATAATTACCTTACCCTTAACACGAAAGCAACTTCAAGCATCAAAAAAGATGCAGGAGATTCAGCCTGAACTAAAAAAAATCCAGGAAAAATATAAACATGACAAAGAAAAATTAAACCAGGTAACGATGGATTTTATGAGGGAAAATAAAGTAAACCCTCTGGGCGGTTGCCTTCCTCTTCTTATCCAATTTCCTATTCTTATTGCTGTTTTTCAATTATTAAGAGAACCGGAACTGATTACCAAAACAACAACTGATTTTAGCCCATTTTTTTTATTTTGGGATCTAACCAAAAGTGATCCGTACTATGTGTTGCCCATTTTGGCAGCCGTAGCTACTTTTTTTCAACAGCTTTTGGTTATCACTGATCCTAAACAAAAAATGATGCTTTATATTTTTCCTGTTATAATTTTGGTAATTAGCGTCAGTTTCCCTGCAGGTCTAGTTCTCTACTGGTTTACAAACTCTATTTTTTCCATCGGCAATCATTTATTAATGAAAAAATCGAACAATCAGAAAGTAGAATTAAGCAGCGAAAAAATCGCAAAGGAAAAGGAAGAAGAAGTTCAAGCAATTGACAAACGTGCTGAAAGACAAGCCGGTAAAAAGGGAAAAACAAAAAAGGTAAAGGCAAAAATGCATGATAAAAGCCCAAAAAAGAAAATCTCCAAAGCAAAAAAGAAAGGGGCTGGAAAAAATAAATGACATCTGTTGAAGTTAGTGCAAAAACAGTTGAAGAAGCCCTCAACGAGGCTATAAAACTGCTGGGAGTAAAAAGGAACAATGTTAAGGTAGAAATTATTAGTGAACCTGCACAGGGTTTTTTAAAAATACTTGGCTCTAGAACTGCAAAAGTTAAAGTTAGTATTTTAAAAGAGCCGGGAGAATATATCAAAGATATTTTAAACGAAATATTGCATATGATTGGCTTAAAAGGGGAAGTAATTATTAGTAAAGAAGATGATGAAAATATTTTTTTGGAAGTAAGAGGTGAAAAATTAGGTCTTCTGATTGGAAAGCGCGGCAGCACTCTTAATGATCTGCAATACCTGGCTAATGTTATGCTGCACAGGCAATTTGAGTCCATAAAACACCGTGTAATTATTGACATTGAAAATTACCGGCAGAAAAGAAAGAGAGCTCTGGAGCAGTTAGCACAAAATCTCGCCTTTAAAGCCCTTAAAATGAAAAAAGAAATTAATCTGGAGCCGATGACACCAAATGAGCGAAGAATTATTCATTTGGCCTTAAAAAGTAATAAAGATGTGGTTACTTACAGCAAAGGAGAGGAACCTCACCGCAAAGTTATTATTTCTCCCAGGTAAAATTTTATAACCGTCTTGACTATTAAGCTTTTCCGGTCTAGACGGTTTTATATATTAAGTATAGACACTATTTTTATGAAGGAGATTTTTTTAAAAAATGGAAAGTGATACGATTGTCGCACTTTCTACTCCTCCGGGGGAGGGAGGAATCGGAATTGTCAGAATGAGCGGCTCGAATTCGCTAAATATCGCTCTTAAATGTTTTGTTCCCGCAAAATCCAAAAGAAAAAATGCACCATCTTTAACCCCACGAAAGCTTACTTATGGTCATCTAGTGGATGAAAAAGGCAGCATTATTGATGAAGTTTTACTTTGCTATATGCCTGCTCCAAACACTTATACAAGAGAAGATATTGTAGAAATTAATACCCACAGCGGGGTTTTGTTGGTAAAAACTATTATTAAGCTGCTCTTGAAAAACGGTGCCAGACTGGCTGAACCCGGAGAGTTTACAAAAAGAGCCTTTCTCAATGGCCGGATTGATCTTATTCAAGCGGAAAGCATTCTCTCCGTGATCCGGGCAAGAAGTGAGAAAGCCTTAAAAGCTGCTCAGAAAAGCCTAACAGGACATTTTTCCGAAGAAATTAAAAATATATTACTGGAATTACAGGAAATATTGGCTGAGATTGAAGCCGGTTTAGAATTTTATCAGGATGATCTGCAAGATGAAGTTGCCAATGAAGAAGTTCTTCTGGAAAAAGTTCGCAAGCTTGTTTCGAAAATTGAACAAATCCAAAAGAAGGGTGACAAGGGGCGAATATTCCAGGACGGGCTGAAAACTGTAATTGCCGGAAGACCAAATGTTGGAAAATCTTCACTTTATAATTTTTTATTAGGAGAGGAAAGGGCTATTGTTACAGAAATTCCGGGGACAACACGGGATTTGCTCATTGAATACGTAAAAATTAAAGGAATTCCCCTTAAAATTATTGATACGGCAGGTATTCACAAAAAAGGTGAAATAGATCCCATTGAAAAAATAGGTATTACATACTCAAAAAAGGCCATCAAAGAAGCAGATTTAATTATCTTTATTCTCGACGCCTCCTTGGGAATTACAGACGAGGATATTTGGATTTACAATAATTTAATTGCCGAAAACGCTGATGCTGTCCTATTTCTGGCTAACAAGGTTGATCTTGGCAGAAAAATTAACCGCGAAGTTTTTAAAGAAAAATTTAAAACGGATTTTTACATTGAAATTTCTGTCAAAACCGGAGAAGGGCTGAACAAGTTAGAAGACGAAGTTGAGAGGTTGGCTTTTTCAGGGGAAGCGATCGAAGAAGAAAGTATAATTGTGCTTCAATTACGTCAACAAGAATTAATAACTAAAGCAAAAAAACATCTGCAAAATGCAATGCAAGCAATGGAACGAGGAATTCCGCTCGATATTGTCAGTATTGATTTACAATTAGCTGTGGATACTTTCCATGAAATGCTTGGTGAAAATATTGGGGGAGATCTGCTCGATAATATTTTTTCTAAATTTTGTATTGGAAAATAAGGGAGAAAAATTCTGGGTGGAAATGGAATTAATAGAAGAAATACTTAACAGCGCTGCAAACTGGAATTTAAGGATTTCCAAAGAGCAGGCCTTTTTATTTAAAAAATATTATCAACTTTTGCTTAATTACAATCAAAAATTTAATCTTACACGCCTTATTAATATGCAAGAGGTTTTGGAGGAGCATTTTTTTGATTCTTTAGCGGGTTTTTCTAACGGATTGGAACGAGCAGGAAACGAGCTTCTGGACCTGGGCAGCGGTGCAGGCTTTCCGGGATTGCCCATAAAGATTTATCTGCCGGAAATTAAGCTTTTTTTATTGGATTCAGCGCGAAAAAAAATTGTTTTCTTAAAAAAAATTGTTGCTGAACTTCAGTTGGATAATGTTTTTATTTTACATATGCGAGCCGAAGATTATGGGCGAAGCGAGAGAAGGGAAACATTTTCCTGGGTTACAGCACGGGCCCTTGCTCCTCTGAATGTGGCAGCGGAAATAGTTTTGCCTCTGGTAAAAAAAGGAGGTTTTTTTTGGGCTTTCAAGGGACCAAATTTTGCTAGTGAATTAAAAGATGCTGCCGAAATAATTAAAAGGTGCGGAGGGAACCTGGAGCAAATTATTAAATATTTTTTACCACAGACTAAAAAAGAGAGATACCTGCTAATTTTTAAAAAAATAGCACCTACGGAAGAACGTTTTCCCAGAAGACCTGGTATACCTCAAAAGAGACCGTTATGATCTCTTTTTTAAATAATTTCCTTAATCTAACAAAACAAGAAGGAAGCGCCTTTTTCTTGTCGAATTGTTTTAGAGAAGTGTATTTTTCCCGGGAAATATTTTTTCGGGAAAAAATTTGGTTACGGGGTGAAAAAATGAAAGAACACTGGGGAAGGATATGGAGAAACAGGGATGAAAACAAAGAAAAGGGGACGGAACAAATTGTAAATGTTCCTATTTCAAGTATAGTCTCAAATCCATACCAGCCCAGAAAGCATTTTGAAAAAGAAAAAATAGAAGAATTAGCGCAATCAATTAATACATACGGTTTACTGCAACCGATTATTCTAACCAAGGTAGATAATGGTTATCAAATTGCTGCAGGTGAACGTCGTTTTCTGGCTTGTTCCCTTTTGGGTTGGAAGGAAATACCTGCTATTATTAGAGATTATCAAAGTAGTACTTTAGCTGCTGTTGCCTTAATTGAAAATTTGCAGCGAGAAGATTTAAATTTTGTAGAAGAAGCTGAAGGGTACAAACGTCTTATTAATGAATTTAATTTAACGCAAGAAGTTTTGGCTCAAAGACTGGGAAAAAGCCAATCAACAATTGCCAATAAACTTAGAATTTTAAAATTACCCGATGAAATAATTAATGAATTGAAAAAAGGAAAACTTACTGAAAGACATGCCAGATCTCTGTTAAGGTTAGAATCAGTTGAAAAACAAAGAGAAGCTTTAAATATTATGATCGATCTTGAATTAAATGTTAAAGAAGCTGACGCTCTTGTAGAAAAATTTATTCAGGAGGGACAGAAAAAAACAAAAAATCATAAATTCTTAAAAAAAGTAGTTATACGCGATATGAGAATTTTTTTAAATACAATTCGGCAGGCTGTCCAAATAATAAAAAAAGCAGGTCTTTCTCCGGAAGTTGAAGAAATTGATGAAGATGGTTTTTGGGAAGTCAGGATTCGCCTACCCAAAAAAGACAATGTTATTTAATTTTTTTTGTTTTTAGCTAAATTGAGACCAAAACGGTCTCTTTTTATCTTTTATTGTAGATTTTTTTAC
>JAAYFF010000087.1 GCA_012728375.1 Bacillota bacterium
GCCTTAACTTCGGTAAGTTTAGGCTCCGGTACGGATAGGTCGGCATTTGATTCGGCTTCGTTGAATATGGATATCTGCGTGGCGTTTGTCTGCTCGCTTGATACCCCAAATTGCTTATGCCTGGAAAGGCGAATCTGTGACATAAACCATTTGATTTGCTGCTCTAGTTCAGCAATCTTTCGGTCTTTTTCTTCGATTATGCGAAGCAGATTTTCAATCGAAATTTCTTGCGTTTCCATGGGATAATTATATCAATAAATCCCCATGATATCAATGTTTAGGACACTTTTCAGTAGCATGTTTTTAAGAAATTTGCCGCTCGAAAACCTCTTTCCTCTTGAGCTTTTTTTCCAGTCTCGCCCCATCAATGAGGCAGGATAGTTCTTCGGCATTGAGTACCATTGTGGCAGCGTCTCCTTCTGCTGGCCAGATGAAATGCCCACGTTCCAGCCGTTTGAAGTATAGCCAGAACCCATCACCATCCCATTCGAGGATTTTAAGTCTATCCCTTCTTCTGTTGCAGAATACAAACAGCGCATTGGAAAATGGATCGAGGGAAAAGCTGTCCTGAACCAGTGTCATCAACCCATTGATGGATTTTCTCATGTCCGTGAATCCACAGCATATATATACAGGTTTGTCACTCCATCTCATCATAGCGACCTCAGCACACGGCAGACTTTTTTCAGCAGTTCAGGATCTGTCCCGGCATTCACGCTGATATGAAAACCGCTGATTTCTATGTCCAATGTTGATTTCATTTGTGGGGCCTGTACCGGCGCAAGCTGTATCCAACCGCTTGGTATGGGATCCACAGATTTTTCCTGTATTGCAAGCTCTGTGCATGCCGCATTCCTTAGTTTCCTTTGCCAGTAAAAGTATTGGCTTCTGCTTATTCCCGTTGCCTGGCAGAATTCCTTTATGTTTTGCCCGCTGTCCTGTCGAGCCTGTATTATTTTAGCCCATTGTGATAAGCGGTACTGTGTTGTGACCTTTTGTGTATCCATACAATCACTCCTTTTTAGGTTGAAAGAGTTGGCCTACTTTTTCAACTTTTTCAACCGGCTTTTTGGGTGATTGTACTACCTTCAAATCTTTTATGCTATGTGCCGGTATCTTTTACGCTTACTACTTTGACCCATCATTCCTACCAACATCATCATTGCCATTATAAGAATTGCAAATTTCTTTTTCATTAAGTTTTCCTCACTTTCTTATTTGATACTCATACAATCCTACTCTACCAACTTTACTTATTGCCTATGACATTATGATTGCTTGGTTCAGTATAACCACTTTCTGTCTCCATACAGATTATGCCTTAACTCAAATTTCACTACCGCTTATCTTTCTCAAGTCCCCGTTTGCTATGTTACCCTTCTACAACCCCTTTCTTCCCATTCCCTGACAAGTATGTCGCGCTGAAAATAAATGTTGGTAAAAATAACATAAATTGTTCCTCAACTAAAGCAAGGCAACCAGGAATTAGATAACTGCAGCGGCGGGCGGTTATCCCAC
>JAAYFF010000056.1 GCA_012728375.1 Bacillota bacterium
CAGCTTGTCAAAGCCGGATACCCACTTGTCGACAAATTCCTTATCCCATAATTCTTCTGCAATAATAACGTTGATCATGGCCAGCGCCAGGAAGGCGTCAGTCCCCGGGCGGATCGGTTGATAAATACCCTCTTTGGCCAGCGGGATGCGTCTCGGGTCAATTACGAACAGCTTCGCTCCTGCTGCAACTCTGTTGCGAATAATTTTTGCCTGCGGGGGGTAACTTTCATCGGGATTATGTCCCCAGAGAAGAATACAATCGGCATTCCTCGGTTCCTCTACAGGATAGCGGCCGAAGGTAATCTGACGGGCCAGGATGCGGGTGCGGAAACAAATACCTTCCGGGTTGAAAAAGTTAGGGCTGCCGAAAGCTTTGGCAAAGCGTTGGTTAAAAGCTGCCATCTCAAAATGTTCCACACCGACAGAACCTGTCCAGGTGGCCAGGGTACGAGCGCCGTACTTTTTCTTAAGCTCCAGCAGCTTATCTGCTATTTCGGTCAGAGCCTGGTCCCAGGAAATCCTCTTAAATTTCCCGTCCACTTTTTTCATCGGGTATTTTACGCGGTTGGGGGAATAAACTAAATCTACAAGATATTTACCCTTTTCGCACAGTTCGCCTTCGTTTAACCAGTTTTCTTTTGTCCCTTCAACCTTAACAAACTTGCCGTTTTCCACATAGCAGTCTACGCCGCAGGAGTTAATGCACAGACCGCAATCCGTTTTAATAATTTCCATTTGCTCAACCTCCCGAGTTATTCAATTTTAGTAATGTAATACATTAGATCATTTATGCAATAACCATGCCATCGCTGCCATCGCTGAAAATATGGGCTTTAAACAATGTTTTTTTCTTTTTATGCTTCTTTCTGAAGTTGTCCCAATAGCCGTGGACGAAATTGAAGTGGCGGTTCCCAGTCTGGTTATGAGGAGGGCATACGTAGTCTTCGCAACCCGGCCAATAGCTTCCAGAACGAACATCCTGATGCAGCCGCACGTTTAAGAAAAGGGTGGCTTTTCTTGAACTGTTCATTATCTTTATCGTTCATTATCTTTACAATAAAAAAGAAAAAAATTCGGGATTGAAGAAAAAACATAGAGGCAGGAAAGGTACAAAACCTTTGACAGGGAGATTTATGATTTATTAAGATGAGAGCAGCGGAGATTATTTTTCAATAACAATATTCCGTCCAAAATATTTACGTACAGATTCGGTACGTTCACATTACGTACGCAGTTAAAATGAAGTAATTACCTTTCGGTTATTTCTTTCGGGTATTCAATAATACTGTTTTAGCTTTTTATATAATGTCGTGCGTGATATCCCTAAGATTTGGGCAACTCTTGTTTTGTTTCCATGATTTTCTTTTAATAAAGAGGTAATTAATTGTTTTTCGTACACATTTAAAGGCGAAATATTTTTCAACTCTTTTTTACATCCGGCAATACTGTCAGGAATGCTCGAAATATGAATGTTTTCGGTAGTACTCAGGTTTAAAGCCCTTTCCAAAACATTTTGCAATTCTCTGATATTACCTGGCCAGTTATAATTTCGGAATGCATCAATTACTTCATGGTCTATCTTTTTCACATTCTTGTTGAGGCCTTTTTTTAGTTTATTAAGTAAATGCTCTGCTAAAAGGGGAATGTCATCAGGTCTTTCCCTAAGAGGAGGGATACTTATTGTTAAAACATTTAGCCTGTAATAAAGGTCTTTTCTAAAATTGCCGGATTTGACTTCATCTTTGAGATTTTTATTTGTTGCCGCAATAATTCGTACATCAACAGGAATAAGTTTTTTCCCTCCGATTCTCATAATCGCCCTTTCCTGTAATACCCGCAGCAAGAGCACTTGAAACTCAAGGGGCATTTCGCCGATTTCATCTAAAAATAATGTACCTCCGTCAGCTAACTCAAATTTTCCCGGATTGCCGCCTTTTTGAGCGCCAGTAAATGCGCCTTCTGCATAACCGAATAATTCGCTCTCAACCAAATTCCGAGGAAGACCGCCGCAATTGATCGCTAAAAAAGGACCATCTTTCCGTTTACTAAAATTATGAATTGCTTGGGCAAAAATTTCTTTGCCTGTACCACTTTCTCCTATAAGTAGGACATTTGAGTCGCTCTGGCTGGCAAACTTCGCCATGTTAACTGCTGATAAAAAAGATTCATTATTTCCGATTAAGTCATTAAATGTATACATGGCCCTTGCCCCAACAAATCTATTAACGATTTTTTTCATTTTTTTGGTTTCTTTTAATACTAAAATTAAACCGATAGGAGATTCATCACGGGGGTTAATTAATTTAAAAGTGACCGTATAATCTTCTTCTAAAAAAATATTTTCATAATTAACTTTCTTAAAACAATTGTCTATCTCAGCAATAAGTGGATGTTCAACTCCTAATAATTCACTTATTTTTCGATAAAGTGCTTTTTCTTTTGGTTCGGCTATCTTAAGAATTTTTTTCGCGCGATCGTTAATATGAGTAATACTTCTGTCTTTGTTTAAAACAATTAATCCTTCGTCAATTGATTCCATAATTGCAGTTTTCAAAGTATTAGAAACGGCGACTTCATTATAAGATTTTTGCATAAGAAGGGAATTTTCGATAGCCTTGGCACCTCCCACAACCATTCCCAGGGTGTGTAAATGGACTTTTTCGTAATCGCCATTCATATTTAAAATGCCCAGGAGATTTTTATTTTCGTCAAAGATCGGTGCTGAAGAACACGTCCATTCATGAAAAGACTTACGAAAATGTTCGGCGGCAAAAACCTGAACAGGTTTTTTGTTGATCAGACAGAGGCCGATCGAGTTTGTACCAACAGAATTTTCGGTGAGAATATTGCCCCTGCATAGCTTGGATTTCTTTAATATTTCAGTATCTCCTCGTATTTCTATAACGATGCCTTTTTCTGTTGCCAGGGAAATTAAAAAACCGGAACCCTGAACAAAATCATATAAATTTTTTATAATCGGAAGGGATACTTCTAATAAATTCCTGTGTTTTTCAATTTCGTCTTGCAGTTTCGCTTGGCTTACTTTTTCTTCTACTTTTAAATATGGATTAATTGACATTTTCCGGCAACGCACCCATGAGTTTGCAATAATTGGTCTAATATTTGAAGAAATTTCTCCTGTAGAGATAAATAAATCCCATGCTTTTCTTAAACTTTCTTTCTTCTCTGTAAGAGAAAACATGTTAAATCTCATCTCCATTTATCGCTACTTTTATTTTTAACGGTTTGAAGAAAGGATTATTTGGAGAGGATGTATATACAAATATTAAAATAAATTTTACCCCTGTTGCTTTTAGAAATCGCCTTTTGTAAGACACTGCGATAAACTCTGTAGGTCTTTCAGGAAAGCTTTAATCCTCTCTTCTCCCATTTTCCCGGCTAACCTTTCTTGTACTTCCTCCCATAAGGGCAAGGCTCTACGCAAAATATAAACACCTTTTTCTGTTAGTTTTATACTTTGCTGGCGTCGGTCTTCACCCTCTTCTATTGTTACTAGCCCTTTTTTTTCTAAAATTCTGGCATTTCGACTTAAAGTGGAACGGTCCATACCTAAAGATTGGGCAAGTTTTCCAATCGTTGTATTTTCCTGGCCTGCAACTGCCATAAGCAAGGAAAACTGAGTTCCTCTCAGTTGAGCGGGCTTAAGCGCCTGATCATAGATCTGGGTTAGCAGACGGGTCGTTTTGCGCAGGTTGAAACCTACGCATGCCATACCTGTTCTTCTCGATATTTCCTTAAGGTTTTTTTTCGATGAATTAATGGATTCCATTAAAGTAACACCTTTTTTTATTTAGGATTCTAATATAAGTATATACACATTTTAGCTCACGTCAATGACAAGTCAACCGGGCTGACCCCCTTTGAACATTACGCCCTCATTATTAAAGCTTTCTCAGATTTGTTCATAATACAGTTATGGTATTCCAGCGGCGGGCGACAGCCGATGCCGGAGTGGAGCCTCACCTCATTGTAATAACGCAAAAATCTGGCTAGTATGCTTCAGTAAAGCTTTCAAGCTTGTCCAATCTCTGGCTATCATCTTCAGAATGCTTCATGTGAGCATTACTGTTATCCACTTATTTTGTTTGAAAAACTTTGAATATCATCATCATAAGTGATCTTTATTCTTTTTAGATAGAACCTATCTTGATTAATGTCTGCCCGCCCATAAAGCGTAGTTAGTGCTGCTTCATACCCGTATTTTTTTAATTCTTCAATTACTCTATAGTTTGTTTTTCCGTAAGGATAGCAGAATACTCTAGAGTTTATG
>JAAYFF010000057.1 GCA_012728375.1 Bacillota bacterium
CTTCAATTTTGGGGGCGATCTGAAAAAGTCAAGTATGATTACAAGCAGATATTCGCAACAATCACAAGTATACTCATAATATCTCATGATATCTATAAATATCAGCTATTTTTGCAACAGAGACAAGTGGAGGTAAAAAAAATAATAGCCCTCTTGAGAGGGCTTGATAATAAAGGAAACTGAGTTTCCGAAAATCTACTAAAAATACTTTTGGAGGTGTTTTTTATAGTAATCTCAAAGTCTGACATTCAACATGCTGTTTAAGCTTTGTCCAAAGAGTTTTTATTCTAACTTAGACAGCGAAAAGCGGGACCAGGGCGGCCGTTTTGGCGGCGAAGCAGAAAACTCCACCTTTTTCCTTAATGTAGGATGTTCAAAGGATATTTTGTAAGCCCACAGAGCTATTTGGCTGAATTTATCTTTAAATCCTCCATATCGCTGGTCGCCCAGGATAGGGAAACCTATTTTTGATAGCTGAACTCGTATTTGGTGGGGTCTCCCGGTCTGAAGATTTATTTTTACAAGACTGTAGGGATGGGCATAGCTTATTACTTCGTAATCCAAAACTGCTTCTTTAGCCCCCTTTACTCCTTTATCAACCGCTGCAACTTTGCCGGTCTTTTCATCTTTTAATAAATAGTGAATCAAAGTATCCTTTTGCTTTGTTGGCAAGCCGCGAATCACCGCTATGTAAGTTTTTTCAAATACTTTTCTTCTGATCTGGTCCGAAAGTCTTGACGCAGCCTTGGAGGTTTTAGCAAAAACCATGACCCCTCCCACCGGCCTATCTAAACGATGAACAAGACCAAGATATACATTTCCTGGCTTATTGTAGCGCTCTTTTAAGTCCTGCTTTAAAATAGTGAGCAAATCCGGATCCCCAGTTTGGTCACCTTGCGACAATAGGTTGGGCGGTTTTACGACTACTAGCAAATGGTTATCTTCATATAGTATATCTATGGTATTCATAAGCATCTCCTTGACTGTTTTGTTCTATGTTATATTGATTCTACCATTTACATTAAAAAAATCCAAACTCAAAACGAATCCCTGCTTTTATCGACATAAAACAAATAGAATTTCTTCTTTTTTCTCATTGAATGCTGAAATATTATCTGATATAATGGGAATGATTTTAAATAAGAAAGTATTGAAGGGAGTTGTATTTTTTGAAGGAAAAAGTTGAAGCCACTTTAAATAAAATTCGTCCGGCTTTGCAAGCAGACGGCGGAGATGTTGAATTGGTTGAAGTAGATGAAGCAAACGGTATAGTCAAAGTCAGACTTACCGGTGCCTGTGGAGGTTGCCCCTTTGCAACTATGACTTTGAAAAACGGCATCGAAGAAGCGCTAAAACAGGAAGTGCCGGAAGTAAAAGAAGTTCAGCAGGTATTCTAAATTTACAACTTATATAAAAGGAAGCATATAATGTTATAAAAGTAAAACGGATTGTCTGCTCTAGACCTATAAGTGCATTTACTGGCAGAGCCAAAAGGGCTCTCTAAAATATTCGCCAACCCATATTTTTTAAACGACCCCAAAGGGGTCATTTTTTTCTTATGTTATTCTCTATAATTACTCCCTTCCATTTTTGCCAATTCTCTGCCATAATTGCTTCTTCAAGAATCTTCCCTCTACATTTTTCTCCATGTCCAAAAACATCTTGCAAGGAACAGCAAATGGCAGAAGATGTATTTGTCTTTCTTAGCATTTTACAAAGAGTTGTAGTTTACATATTCCACTATAAATGATAAGTATTGTTAACAGTTACTATGAAGGCATCGCTTTCTGCCAGTTCTTTTTGCCCATCATATTCAATAATGGTAAGTGATGTGTTGCTGATTTTAAACTTCCAGAAAAAATCCTGCCTTAAATTTAATAGTACCGATAATACCGCTCTGATAGGGCCAGCATGACTTACCACGAGTATTCGACTTTCCGGGTGCTTTTTTGCTGTTTCCATTAAAAATTTAGAAGCCCTCTGGCAAAGTTCAGATAAAGTCTCCCCCTCAGGGGGCTTTTTATTATAAGGGTCGTCCTGCCACTCCTTGTATTCCTTAGGCCATTTTTGTATGATTTCATCATAGGTCATTCCTTCCCATATTCCAAAGCTCAATTCACGCATCAGTGGAGCTGTCAAAACTTTGAGGCCATGATACTTTGCTATGATTTCTGCCGTCTCTATAGTTCTGCTAAGGTCGCTGGCATAAATAACATCGATTTTTTCGTTTTTAAGTCTTTCGGAAAGGATTATGGCTTGAGTCCTGCCTTCATCGGTTAAAGGTATATCCGATTGACCTTGATATCTGCGCTCTCTGTTCCAAACAGTTTCACCGTGCCTCACTAAAATAAACCTTGCCAAAATATCACCCGATTCTAAAAGATAGTATGGAAAAAATAAATAAAGCCATTATTTCACAAAACTCATTTAGTGCGCCGTAAGTATCACCTGTCATGCCGCCTAACTGTTTTAAAAGATATTGACTAAAGCAAAGACCCGCTGCAAATACTCCTAAAACCACCATTAAACCTTCTATTTTGGCAGTAATATAATTGATGAGTATAGTAAACAGACCTGCGATAACAAAGGCTGTAACTTTTTGACCTGTAAAAGCTTTTCCTAAGCCCTGTTCTCTAATATAGGGATAAAACACAATGGCAAAAGTCATCATCAACCTGCTTAAAACGGGAAATCCAATTAATGCAGGTATTAGATAAGCTTGGGATAATGAGGAAATGAACAGATATTTTAATAAGATATCGGAAACAAGACCAATTACACCATAAGCCCCAATGCGGCTGTCTTTCATAACAGTAAGTTTTTTCTCCCGATCTCCAAAACAAAAAAGGCCGTCCAAAGTATCAGCAAAACCGTCTAAGTGCATGCCCCCAGTAATGATGATGCTCAGAATTACAGTAATCCCTGCTACAACGTGATTGGGCAGTATTGTCCTTGCTAATATATATATTAGAGTTAAAATCCCGCCAATCACCGCTCCGGCCAGAGGAAAAAAGGGAACTGCTGATGCGATTTTGTTTTCATCAAGTTCAATTTGAGGTAAGGGTATGCGAGTGAGAAACAAGAGTGCAGCATAAAACCCCATAAAAACGCCTTCCTTTCAAAATGTAGCATCTGGCCCCATGAGTTCGCTCAAATTTCAGTTAAATTAATCTAAACAACATTTCCCCTGCGATCAGCCCAATTATTGCAGTAAGAAAACTTAACTTAACTGTTGTAATTATGTCTTCTGGTTGGATTTGTCTCAAACTTTCCCCCATATATTCCCGAAAACTTAAAACACCGCCATAAGAATTCCAACCGCCCAGCCGTACTCCAAGCACTCCTGCAGTTATGGCCTCCGGTATACCGCTGTTGGGGCTTTTATGCTTTTTAGCATCAGAAAGCACAGTTTTTACTCCGCCCTTAATGTCAAGTTTCAAAAAAGCAGCGGCTATCAACATCAGGATTCCTCCTATACGGGCGGGAATAAAATTTGCAATATCGTCCATTCGAGCAGAAAACCAGCCCATATGTTCATACCTTTCATTTTTATATCCCACCATAGAATCCAAGGTGTTTACGGCTTTATATGCCATAGCTAGAGGCGCCCCGCCGATAAAGGCATACATTAGAGGTGATATAATCCCGTCAATGGTATTTTCTGCCACTGTTTCAACAGCAGCACGGCAGATTTCATCTTCCGGCAAATCATAGGTATCTCGACCAACTATACATGCAAGCCGCTTGCGGGCTTTCTCCAAATCTTTTTTCTTTATTTCACGGTATATGCCCAGTGCCTCATCAGCAAGACACCTGGCAGCCAGGGTAGTATATGTAAGCCAAAGGCTTGTGGCATGGCCAAGCCAGGGACTAATTTTATAGGCTGTCTTTATTATACAGTAAGTAGCAATATATGCCAAAGAAACAGTTAAAAACCAAAGTACTACTCCGGCTGCTTTAAGGCCCCTTGAGGTCCTGGCCACTTGCCTAAGCTTTCTTTCAATTATTGCTATGAATTTTCCTATTAAGACTATGGGATGAGTCGGTCTTGCCGGGTCGCCAAGCAAAATATCAAGCAAAAAAGCTAAAAAAATAATTATACCCATGCTCATAAGCAGCCCTTCTCTTTTTCCAGCACTTCTTTCAGCGCCGAAACAAAAATATCGTTGTCTTCTCTGCGTTTAACAGCTACGCGAAAGAAGCTGTCATCTAAAAACATATAGTTAGAGCAGTCTCTAATTAAAATCCTATTTTTCTTAAGACTTTCAGCTAATAAAGGTACTTTAATGTCTGCTGCAGTTATCTTTATAAAAATAAAGTTCGCCTCAGGATACAAGGGCTGGATAGCAGGTACGTTTTTTAGGTTTTCCCAAAATCTCAGCTTCTCCTCTCTAATATACTTGCGAGTTTTATCTATGTAGTGCTTATCCTGCAGCACTTTTGCACCTACAAGCCCAGCAAATGTATTGATATTCCAAGGGTCTTTCAGTGTATAAAACTTTTTTATCAATTCAGGACACGCCAGCACAAAACCCAATCTCAAACCGGGAAGCGCAAAAAATTTGGTAACAGATTTTAAAACCATGAGATTATCATATTTCTCGATAAATGTGGCCATGCTTTCATCTACATCTACAAAATCCATAAATGCCTCATCCACTAAAAGATAAGCCTTTTTATCAGACAGAATATCTAATAAAACTGATATGTCCTGTTGTTTTGTGAGTAATCCTGTTGGATTGTTGGGATTGCACAATATGACCATAGAATTTGGAGTTATATCATCTGTAAGATTATCTATCACTTGAAAATCAAATTTAAAGTTGTTTGGCCTTAAGTTTATAAATAAGGTGTCAATATTTCTGCTTTGGCAGGAAATGGCATATTCGGCAAAGGTAGGAGATGGAATGATAGCTCTGGATGGTTTTAAAGCTTCTAGAACAATATGTATAAGCTCCACCGAACCATTGCCCGGCATTATACTTTCAGGGCTTGTACCATAGTATTCTGCTGCTGCCTTTTTTAATTCAATCTGCTCCACGTCCGGGTAATGCACTATATCTTTAATATGGTTTAAAATAATGCTTTTGACTGCTTCAGGAAATCCCAACGGGTTGATATTTGCACTAAAATCCAAAATATCATCATGGGAAATATTTAGTTCCTGTGCCGCTTTATAAACATTTCCGCCGTGAATTAAATTTGGTTTCATTTTATCTCTCCTGAAAATGTTTATTTAAATTGTATTCAAAGCTAAACTTATTTCAAAATCCTAGGACCTTTGCTGTCAGTATAAGTTTTTATAATCCTGTATGACATATTGTGAGCTTGCATAATATATCTTATTTCTTTCCAAAAATCCTCTGGGGGAATTTGTCCCTTTTCAAAAAAGACACCTATGGCCGACCCGCTGTGGGCAACATTTACTCCAACAGCATGGTACCTGTCACTTATGTCAATAATATCTGTTAAATGAGATTTAAATAATATTGACTGGTGGGCAACGGCACTCATTTTCATAGCATTGCCCAAAGGTTTCAAATCAGATTGACGAAATGCCTTTAAAGCAAGCCTCAGAGCATGTTTTACTACCTGCTCCTTTTGTTTGTTTTTCTCTTTTAAATCTTTAATACCGTTAAACTTCTCAGTATCTACCTGTTGTCCAATATCTATAATATAAACATCAAGTTCTGGAAGCAAGCCAAGACTTTTTCTCAAGCGACCGCTGATGTGGTCAAAAAGCACTGCACCTGGGTACATAATGCCGTCACTGGGTTCAATGGAAAGGGCTATATCAGCTATAGTATCATTAGAAATCTCTTTGCCTAAAGCTTGGGCTGCAGCCAGGCAAGCAGCCGTAATATCAGCAGTGCTCGATGCAAGGCCTATGCCCCGCGGAATGTTTGAGCTTACGGTTACAAAGGCTTTTAAATGGTCCATTCCGAAAAACGCCAGAGTTTTATTTACAGCTTGAAGTGCTTTATGATAGTATACTTTGTCACTATCAGTGTTTATTGGCACGTTAACGCCTAAATGAACCGACACCTTCGTATAAAGGGCTATAGGACAAGTGATCAAAAAATTGCAATCACCTATCATTCCCTGAACTATTTCGCCACAGCTTGCAGGACAAATGGCTGTAGCCCGCAAATATCTCATCCTCTCTAATTAGCTATTTCAATTTCATCGGCAGCCCTGAAACCATAAAAATGACCTCATCTGCAAATGCGGCCACTTTTTGATTGACTTCACCCAGCAAATCTCGGTACAGCCTGCCTAAGGGATATTCTGGCACCAAGCCTAAGCCCACTTCATTTGACACGATGATAAAGTCCTTTTCCATTCTCTTCATTTGTGAAATCATCGCATCGATTTCGGTTAAAAGGTCTGCTCTCAAATTCTCCCATAGGCTTAAATCCGAAGCCTTTTCTAAAGGCAGCCAGTTGGAAACCAAAAGGGCTAGACAGTCAATTAAAACTATGGGAAAACCGTTATATTTCTTCTCCTGCTCAATTTCTTTGAGCGCCCTTGATAAGTAGCGAGGTTCTTCGACAGTTGTCCAGTTTTCTGGCCTTCGCTGCCTGTGAATTTTGATTCGATGAGCCATCTCCTCATCTAATGCCTGTGCGGTAGCAATGTAAATAACATTTTGTCCGGTTTCTAAAGCCATTTTTTCAGCAAAGCGACTTTTGCCGCTTCTCGCTCCTCCAGTTACGAAAGTAGCTTTCATGTTCTCTCCTCTTTTTCAAATTCTATAATCTTTATTTTTCTTTTGGAAAAGTAAATAAATAAAGAAAGGACCACCGAATAGTGCTGTCAGTATTCCTACAGGCAGTTCTGTAGGGGCAATTATTATTCTTGATACGGTATCAGCCAACATCAAATATAAACCGCCTACCAGTGTTGACATGGGAAATAACTGTCTGTGATCAGGGCCCACAATCAACCGGGTAATATGTGGAATAATTAGGCCAACAAAGCCTATTACACCACTGACGGCCACTGCAGATGCAGTAAGCAGTGCGGCTGCAGTAAGTGAAATCTTTTTTAGTCTTTCTGTATCTACACCTGTGAAAAAGGCTGTCTCTTCCCCCAGCTGCAGTATATTAAGGGATCTTAAGTTGCAATATACCATTACAAAACCTAAAATAGCATAAGGCAAGTTGATATATATTTCATTCCATCCCTGTGAAGCAAAGCTGCCCATCAGCCAAAAATATATTTGGTGTAGCTTATTACCGCTAAAATACATGAAAAAAGAAACTATAGCTGACAAAAAACTGCTGACAGCAACACCTGAAAGAAGCAGTGTAAATGAATATGTTCTACCTCCTATGCTAGCAAGGCTGTAGACTAAAAACACCGTTCCAGCTGAGCCAATAAACGCAAAAAAAGGGGTAGATCCGATGCCGAAAATCTTTAAACTGGGAAAAAACAAAATTCCAAGGGCAGCTCCTAAAGACGCGCCAGACGAAGCTCCTATTATATACGGATCTGCCATGGGATTTCGAAAAATGCCTTGATATATAACCCCAGCTGCGGAAAGCTGAGCACCAACCAAAAATGCCAGGATAATTCTAGGGAGCCGAATATGTAATACAATTGCCTCTTCGGTAATTGTTAAGTTTTTATATAATCCTTCTGTAAATGGTAATTTGCTAAGCAGTATCATGAAAATTTTGCCCGGTGGAATATTTACAGACCCAACGCCCAGAGAAAAAACCAAACCCATTACTATTCCCATTATTATCAATATATACATTTTATGGGTTTTATTTGGTCTTGAAATTTTGGCCATTAAGCTTCTCCTTTAACTTAAAATCTAACTTTAATTTTCAAAGAGCTCAGGGTGTATTATTTTTAAAAACTCTTCTAGACCGTCTACTAATCTCGGGGTAGTCCTCTGAACCAAATTCTCATCTACATAATAAACCTTTTTATTTTTTACCGCATTTATGCTGTTCCAACCTGGACGCTGCAGTATATCTTCAACTGTTGCTCCTGTTGTGCCATGATGAGAAAAAATTATTATATCAGGGTTTTTAGCCACTATCATTTCCTGACTGTACTGAGGATACTCTTTGTTGGCATCTTTTGCTATGTTGTCTCCGCCTGCTCTCTGTATAATGTCATCTACGAAAGTCCCCGGTCCGGCAGTTGTAATGGGGCTATGCCACAGCTCATATAAAACTTTCGGCCGCTCATCTTCTGGTATATTGGCTACCATATCCTCCACCTTTTTTACTCTAGCCTTTAAATCATTGACCAAAGCCTCTGCTTCATTATGCCGACCAGTTGCCTTTCCTATAATTTCTATGCTTGCAAAAACCTCATCGAAATTTTCAGGTTCAACAACCACTGATGTAACACCTAATTTCTCCAATTCCTCTACTGGTTTTTGATGTATTTCCGTAGCAAGTATTAAGTCAGGCTTAAGAGATATAATTTTTTCGATATTGGGCTCTGAATAACCTCCTACCTTGTCTATAGTCTTTACCTCTTCAGGATAGTCGCAGTAATCGGTAACGCCTACAACTTTGTCTCCAAGACCTAAGGCAAATAGAATTTCCGTATTGCTGGGTGCCAATGAAACGATTCTTTCGGGCAGTTTCTCAATAGTAACTTCTCTCCCTATTTGGTCATTCAACGTTAATGGAAAAGAGTTGTCAGAAACGTCAACCTTATCCTTTGATTCTGTTATTTCAGGACCTTTGTTGCAGCCAACCGTAAATACAGTAATCAGTAAAACGGCTAATAATAAAACTTTTATTTTCGTTTTACTTTTCATATTAAACTGCTCCTTTTTATTAGTATTATGAAAATAACCCGGCCTCCTAATAGAAAAAGCCGGGTTGTTACCACTAATACAGTACCCTCCTTTCTACCGAAGGCTGGCAGTACTTCTTAACAGGCAGGTTTCCTGGCTCTCGGTTCATTTTCCCTGCACCTTCCCAGTTTCCCAGTGGTATAGCAGTTCATCCCCGATTACAGTGGCGGGACCGCTCAGGACTTTCACCTGATTCCCTTTTAACCTTGCGGCACCTGTTAAAACTTATTATTTGTTTTATATTATATACTTCCTTGTCAACTTATGCAAGGAAAGTCTTTTATTTATTTCCAAGCATCCGGAAGAATATAACCTTCAGCTACAACTTTCGCATCTCCTTCTAGATATATGTCATCTATCAGATCTTTCCTTGAATTAAAGTAAATTTTTAGAATTCCTGCTCGAGTATGCATATTTACAGGTGATTTAACCTTACCTAATAAGCCTGAAATTACAGCAGAAGCCGTTGAACCGGTACCGCAAGCGAAGGTTTCGTCTTCTACTCCTCTTTCATAAGTTCTTATTTTCATATTGCTCTCATCCACATATTGGACAAAGTTCACATTCGTTCCTTCAGGAAAGACATCCAAACTGTTTCTGATTTTTTTCCCAAGATTATAAAGCTCTTTATATTCCATGTTATCCACATCATCACAATAAATAACGACATGCGGAACTCCTACTATGGCAAAATGAAAATCATTTACCTGCCCAAAATCATGTCTTCGGTTAAGCTGAATATTTTTCATCTGTACAGGTGGAAATTTCACCTTAACATTTTCTCCATTTATCTGAGATTCATAAATTCCCGCCATGGTCTCGAATTGCATTTGCTTTTGTGCTGCACCTATCAGATATGCAAATTTTGATATACATCGTGCCCCATTGCCACACATTTCCCCTTCACTGCCATCAGCATTAAAATATCTCATCTTAAAATCGACCTTGTTGGATTTTTCTAGCAGCATTAGGCCATCTGCCCCTATTGAAGTCCTTCTGGCACATACGCGTCTTATGAATTTGTAAAGATCAAAATGCTGCATTATCCCTTCCCGATTATCTATAACTACAAAATCATTACCGCACCCATTCATTTTCATAAAGGGAACTTTTTCCATATTTCATCTTCTCCTAATGAGTTTTTTAGCAAAATAAAGCGGCTCTTCATACTATATCAGAACCGCTTTATTT
The DNA here is from genome assembly GCA_012728375.1 of Bacillota bacterium. GTDB lineage: Bacteria > Bacillota > Dethiobacteria > DTU022 > UBA8154 > DUNV01. The sequence continues at coordinate 10,019 of JAAYFF010000057.1, forward strand.
TTTCATTAATAATTATTTAAAAAATATTGTTAAAGTTCAACCAAGTGATTTTTTGATCCAATCCTTGCCCTCGAGTATCTTCGTAACCATCATTGATGCAACAGTATCTCCTGTTGCGTTGATCATGGTAGCAGGTGGATCAACAAGATAACCTATCATAGCTACAATTGGAAAAGCCTCAGGTGGAAATCCATACATGCTCACTATCAACATTTCTCCTATCAATCCACCACCCGGGACACCTGACATGACAACACCGCTTAATACAGAAATGATAATAGCACTAATATACGTACTGATACCTGTAAACGGCACATTAAATATTCCGAATAGGAATGATATTTTCAATATAGCACTTAAGCAGGAGCCGTCCATATGAGCTGTAGCACCTATTGGAAGCACTATCTCTCTGATATCTTTTGGAACACCTATCTTTCTAGCAGCTTCAAGGTTTACCGGCAGTGTTGCAATACTGCTCTGGGTAGCAAGGGATGTTACGGCTGGAGGGATTATATATCTCCAATACGTAGTCATACCTTCTTTGCCTGCAGCAAAATAAGAATAGATCGAAAAGGCAATGAAAAAGTAAAGTATACACACTGGATAGTATATTAGCATAGCCCTTGCATAGGAGCCCAAAAGCTGTGGCCCAAAAGTGCCCACCAATGATGCGAAATAGGCACCTAGTCCTATTGGAGCATATAGCATAATGAGAGAAATCATCTTAATCATTACTTCAGATAGGATATTTAACCCTTCGGCAATTCCCCTAGCTTTATCTCCCAGCATACTGATGCACAATCCAAAGAAAATAGAAAAGATTATAAGTGGCAGCATGTTCTTACGAGATATCAACTCGGGAAAATCAGTAACGGTTATGGCTGACACAATCTGTTCACTGGTATTTAATTGCTGTAATTCTTCTACTGCTTCGAGTTCTAAGTTTACGCCTTGAGCCGGTGGGAAAATATTAACCGTCACAATCATTAAGACTGCAGCGATTGTACCGGTAATAATAAAGATGACCAACATGGTGCTCAATATTCTTCCTAACCTCTGAAGACTTGCAATACTTGCGACTGCACTGCTTATGGTAATAAAAACAAGAGGCACAACAATGGTAAACATGGCATTTAAAAATATATCGCCGAAAGGTTTTAAAATTTCGGCTTTTTCGCCCATAAATAAACCGATTAAACTGCCTAGAACAATAGAAGTTAAAAGAATGATTGGAAACTTGTAAGAATCCCACAGAGTTTGCTTTTTAATCTCGCTCATTTTTCACTCCTCCATCTCTATTTTTTTTAATAATTCTCATATTACGATTAGATTATCACCACCTTTGCTCTATATAATTATTGGCAACTTCAACAATAACTTAAATTAGATTATGTAAAAGTTGCTCTCTATCTCCATAGATGAAATCAATCGGCGGAATTTCCAGCAAACTGTAGCATCCTGGTTTTTGTCTTAAACTCGCCCTCGCCGCTGATGCCATTACTTGTCCTGTGGCTGCAGGATTGATTACGGACATAATAAATTCCATTTTTTGATTATGAGTTCTGCCGGAAACCCCTTTTCTCTCTATGTGGACGCCATGGCCCATATCTATAAGATTCTTTACATTATCCACCTTATATACATGAGTTTCATCATGTTGGAAATACGGATCTTTTTTAATTGCCTCTTCAATTTGTTTAAAATCAACACCATCTTTAATTTCTACGTATACCAGTCGCTTATGCAGGCCCATTCCCTTTGGCACAGTAATGGATATGGCATCTTTTACGCCCGGTATTGCCTTCACCGCCACAGAATGGCCCATGCTCATACCAGGCCCAAAATTGACATAAGTTACACCTCTCGGTGCAATAATTTCAAATAAAGCTCTGACTATAGAATCAGTTCCAGGATCCCAGCCTGCGGATATAATTGAGACTGCATTGTGCTTTTTTGCTATTTCATTCAGTTCTCGCTTTAATTTCATCGTAGCATCTCCATGAATATCATAGGCATCTACTGTATTGATTCCCATTTTTAAGTATAAAGGTGCCACATTTGACACTGCTCTACTACCAATAGCTAATATCGCTACGTCGACGTGACCCAGTTCTTTTATATCTGATGTCACAGCAATATCTTTAACCTTCTTTTTAACATCCTCAACTTTCTGCGGAATTTCTATGATACCGACTAGGTCCATATCTGGGCTTTCGAGCACTGCTTCTACTGCTCCTCGACCAACATTACCGTAACCAACTACAACAATTCTCGCATTAGTCATTAAAAACCCTCTCCTTGTAATTTGTTTATACTAAAAATTTTTATGCCGGATGGGGATAAAGATAAAAATTTATCTCCATCATGCCAAATTAGGAACTATAATAAGATTTATTAGACACAATATTTATTTAGCAATAATTATGCCAAAAGAAATGACCATAAATAATATTAAGAAATTATTGCTTTTTTAGAATAGTTTCGGAAACAGTCAATAATTCCCTATAAAAAACTAACAAACCCAACAAAAAAACCAATAAACCATAACCTTTTTCCAAAAGAAGGAAGTGAAGAACAAAAAAACAAGTAAACAGCAATACTTACTAAAATAAACCTCAAA
>JAAYFF010000058.1 GCA_012728375.1 Bacillota bacterium
CTGGTTATCAAGGAAAACGGCAAGGTTGTCCGGGAAGTGCCGTTTTTTGATCTTTCCCAGATTACCGTGACAACCGGCGGGGCTTCACTCTCCAGCGATGCTATCAAGATGTGCATGGAATACGGGGTGCAGATTAATTTTCTGTCCGGTAATGGACAGCCCTATGCCAAGATCAGTTCGCCCCATCTTACAGCAACGGTGCAGACGAGGCGGGAACAACTGATGGCCTACCTGGATCAAAGGGGCGTGGAGCTGGCCAGAATATTTGTTGCCGGAAAAATAAAGAACCAGATTAATACCTTGAAATATTTTTCTAAGCATCGCAAGGAAGCGAGGCGAGAAACCTATGAGGCAATCATGGCGGCCGTAAAAAAGATGGAAGATACGTGTGCTGAGCTTGATAACTATCATGGAGAAAAAATTGATGATTTAAGGGGGCAGTTTCTTTCTGTAGAAGGAAGGGCTTCGGCAATTTACTGGGATCAGGTAGCACTAATTCTTGAGGGAAAGGTGGATTTCCCTGGCAGAGAGCACCGTGGGGCGGAAGACCCCTTTAACTCCATGCTCAATTATGGATACGGCATCCTCTATTCCCAGGTTTGGAGCGCCGTGATCCTGGCCGGACTGGAACCGTTTGCCGGGTTTTTGCATGTGGATAGGCCGGGCAGGCCCTCCCTTGTCCTTGATCTGATCGAGGAGTTTCGCCAGCCGGTGGTGGACAGGGTAATTATTGCTATGTTCAGTAAGGGGAGCAAGGTAACGCTGGAAGAAGGAAAACTTCCGGCAGATATTCGCAAAGAGCTTGCCGCTAAAATTTTGGAACGCCTTGATGCTACAGAAAATTATAACGGAAAGAAACATAAGTTGCACAACATTATTCAGAGCCAGGCGCGAAGTTTAGCTTCCTTTGTGCGCGGGGACGGAAAATACCGGGCTTTTGTGGGAGGGTGGTAATGTATACTCTGGTAATATACGATATTCCGGATGACCGTATACGAAACAAAATAGGCGAAGCCTGTAAGGATTATGGGCTGGAGCGGATTCAGTACAGCGCCTTTTTGGGGGATATGAACCACAACCGGCGGGAAGAACTGCGCTTGCGGCTCCAGCGGACCTTGGGTAAGGAAGAAGGAAACATTCAGATTTACCCATTTTGCGATAAAGATTTGAAATTAAAAAAGACGATCATTAATGAAAAAAAGAAAGAGGAAGCTTGAAGCAAGATGATTTCATTGCGGGTTTCCGATTTAAAACAATATATTTACTGCCCCCGTATTCTGTATTTTTATTATGTGTTGCCGGTTCACCGCAGGGTAACTCGCAAAATGGAATACGGAAAGATGGAGCATATAGAGATACAAAAGTTGGAAAAGAGAAGGGGACTCAAACCGTACGGTATTTTGGAGGGGAAAAGGAGCTTTCAAATATCCCTCAGTTCGACCCATTTAGGTATACATGGGGTACTCGACATGATGATTACTTCTGCGGACAGCAATATTTACCCTGTCGATTTTAAACACAGCCTTCGGCAAAAAGATCTGCACCAGAAATATCAGCTTGCTGCCTATGCCATGCTCCTTGAAGAGGCATATCAACGACCGGTGCGTTTTGGTTTTCTGTATCTGATTCCTTCCAAAACAATAGTACCTGTGGAGATAACAGGCAGTATGCGCGAACATGTAAAAAAGGTAATCAGTGCTATCCAAAATGTTGTCATGGGTGAAAGGATGCCTGCCTATGTTCGGTCAAAGCAGCGGTGCACTGATTGTGAATTTCGGAATTACTGTGCTGATGTGGGGTGATTTATATTTATTTTTTGAGCGATAATGAAAGAAAAAAATTGTTAAAGGGTTATTTGCCCAAATCACGGGAACAGGGAGTAGCCGAGGAACTGCGGGGCTGGAACTGGCATCAGCCGCCTTTGGAACCTGTTTACGAAGTTTTGCTGCCCCTTTATCAAATTGCCGGCAAATATTGCGACAGCGGACGTGATGTTTTTCTAAATAAAGTGGGAAAATATAAAGGTAAGCCCAATACGGCAATGTTGCTAGGGACGCTGTTCCATTCTTTAATAGCTTTTATGCTCGTTCGCACAAAAAAGCTCATTTACTTATACGGAACGAATATTGAAATGATTTCGCAGGAATTAAACGGGGCACTTAAGGAGTTTCTGGAAAACTCCGCAGATGTTTATCAGCAGCTATCAGAAGCATCAGACTGTCAAGATAAAGATAGGGTAACTTCAACGGCAAAAGAATGTCTGGAGCAATTGTTTAATTATGAGTACTATCGCATAACTTCACGTATACAGGATATCCTTTCCCGCCAACCTTATATTGGTGAGGATTCGCTGGCAGCCCAGGCCGTACCTTTTATCCTGGAACAAAATTTGGACGGTTCTTTTTTGGGCCTTAGTTCAAACCTGCATGCAGATGCCTATGTTTTTTCAGAACCAATGATCATTGATTTAAAATTTGGCACCCGTGAACCTTTCCACCGCTTGACCACAACCGGGTATGCCTTGGTTATGGAAGCATTGTACGATTATCCAATTAATGTCGGGTGTATCGTCTATGGAGAGTTTAAAAAAGGCAGGCTTTATATTCAAAAAGACTTTCATATCATTAATGATGAGCTTCGCCAGTGGTTTATTGAAGAAAGAGATGAAAAAATGAGGATGGTTTATAACGAAATTGACCCGGGAAAGGCGACCAACTGCGATGAAAAGTGCCCGTATTTTACCGTTTGCAGCTAAATGTATGAAGTTTCGCAGATACCCCCTGTTTGCAAACAAAAAATCGATCTTCGAAATTTTGACCAAATGTGATAAAATATCAGTTGGGTGGAATCCCGTCTCCATCATGGTTAACGGTTTTCGTTTCTAGTCGGTATCACCATAAACCCCGAAAAATAGGGGACTGAAACGACACTAGCGGTCTTACAAGCGTGGGGAATTATTTCATGGTATCACCA
>JAAYFF010000059.1 GCA_012728375.1 Bacillota bacterium
ATCCTCTGCTGGCCCTGCCCGAAGCAAGGGAGCTCCTTTCGCCCCGCAACGCGGTGGAGGCCAAAAAATGCCGCGGAGGGACCGCGACAGAGGCGGTTAAAGAACAAATCCTTATTGCCGAAGAGGTTCTGCAAAAGGCTCTGGGATAAAAAGATCAAAACAATATCAAAAGGCAGAAACGCTAAAGACAACCAAGATATCGTTCTTACAAAGCCATGGAACGTATTTACCCGAAAAGTTCCATGGCTTTTAATTTGTGTTTAAATCCGCGGTTTTTGTTACTCTTTCTTTTTTTTGTGGTATATTTATGCAAAAAATCCAATATTGTTTATCAGATATAAAGGAAGAAGATGTATTTGTGGCGAATTATTTCCTAAAGAGGGTTTTGTTCAGAAAAATTTCTCAAAGGAAGGCCTTTTGTGCTCGTTTATTATCTTGTTGTCTCCGCAGTTGCTCTCATATTTTTTCTTTTAATTTCCTTGTTGAAAAAATTTTTTATTGGTTTGTCCTTAAAGTCGATTTTTTTAATAATTTTATGGGTTTACCTGGTTTCTCTTTTTTTGCCGGGGCTGATGAGCGTTGCCCCTCCGGTATTAGCGCTTTTGGGAGTTTTTTCCCTTATAGTATTTGGATGCCATTTTCTTTTGGAAAAAACTGCTGGTAAGGAAATTTTGCAGGAAAAGGCGGTTTCGGAAGGCGAGCAAAGCGAATCTGGAATAAAACAGCCGGAACCGGTAAAAGTTGACGCAGTCAAAGGGGGCGGCATGGCGGAAGCACTGCCTGTATCTCGGGGTGAAACGGCGCTGCAAGTCCGTAGAGCTGATCCCGCTTCCTATCTGCTTGCCGGGGGGCTTCCGGCTTTGCCGAAAGAGCTTGTTATACTCCCTTCAGTATTAAAGGAACCCCTTTATTTGCTTTACGAAGGTGCGAAAGCCCAAAATAAGGAGGTAGCTTTATTGACAGACCGGCGGATTAATTTTCAGGAATTAATAAATAGTGCCTTTCAAGCCAAAGAGGAAAAGAATTTTGCGCTGGCAGTGGAAAGATTTAAATCTGCCCTGTCTTTGTCCAAAGATATTTCAGTAAAAGGCATGATTTATACGGAATTTGTTTTTTTATATAAAGAGATGGGGAAATACTTGGAAGCAGCAGGCCTGGTGGAAGGATTCCTTTTAGAAAACAGCTCGTCGATGTCTCAATCTTTGCGCCTTCATTTTGAGAAAGTGGTGCGATACCTCCTCACCCTGGACGAGTTGCTGAAAAAAGCAGGACAACCCGATCTTCCTTTTTCTCAAATTCCTCATCTAATTAAAGTAAAAGCTGAAAAAGTTTTTCAGGATTAAAGGTAACGGGAAACTTACATTAATTCTTTAAGAAAAAAATAAGGAGGATAAAGCATGAAAAAGAGTAAGGAGATAATCGGCTCACCGGTAATCAGCATCTCTGAAGGGGTGCAGATTGGCACGGTGAAAGGCTTGGTTGTCAATCCTCAACAAAAGAACGTTGAGTTCTTGCTTCTGGATGAACTCCAGGAGGGAGAGGAGCTTAAGGGGCTTTCTTTCCGCTCTGCCGAAGGGATTGGTGAGTTTGCCGTGACCGTACAGGACAGCAATGCAATTGTCGATCTTATGAAAATCTCCCTTCTTAAAGAAATGGTTCAAAAGGGAATTCAGGTTCTGGGAACAAAAGTGGTTACCAGAAAGGGTAAGCTATTAGGAGAGGTTACCGAATATTCTGTCGATACGGAAAGCGGCGAATTGACCGAGTTCTTTTATAACGGGTCAGGAGGAATAGAGCACTCTTTGCCGGCCCATTCAATAATTACTATCGGCAAGGAAGTGCTTGTGGTGGAAGAAGAAGGCACAGCAGCAAACGCCGGAGCCGAAGCCCCACCTCCCGTCAAGAAAGAGACGGGAAATTTTCCAATGGGAAATGATGGGTCCTTGGAAAAGGAAGTTCCGGAGGCTGAAAAAAGCGAACTTGAAATTGCAGCTCTTTCCTCTGCTGCCGAACGCGAACTGCTCATATCTGAACCAGACCCGGATCCCGCTGAAATTTTTGTGCAAAGGCAACGGCAATACTTAATTGGAAAAACATTGCTTAAAGATTTTAAATTGGAAGATGGAGAAATTATTGCCTGGGAAAATCAAGTTATAACGGAGGAACTCTTTGATCGCATTTACCGGCTGGGTACTCAAAAGCTTATGGAACTGACTTTGTCTGTCAGAGAATAATCCGGGGGGCAAATAATGAAACTCTTGCCAGTAAAGGTCTGGTTGATGCTGATTGTTTTTATACAGGCGACAGCGGGAATTGCCGGGGGGATCTGTGCAGCCGGATATTCTTACAAAAACCGGGTTCTGCCCGGAGTGAAAGTCGGTCATATTCCTCTGGAGGGGCTGACATATGAAGATGCAAGGGATACACTGTTAAGGGAACTGGTTCCTCCTTCATCAATTATCCTTACCTGGGAAAAGAGAACTTTTTCTGTTCCCCTTCATGCCGGAGTCTGCACTTTCCAGGTGGATGAGGCAATGAAAAGGGTTTTCAGGATAGGTAAATTATCCGGGGAGGGTCATTATTATTTTAACGCAGTGAGATGGGTCCCACTTACCGCTTACCTGAATGTCCCCTTGTCTGTCTCCTCTTCTTATCTGCTCAACGTACTGCAAAAAATTAAAGGGGAGATAGACAGGGAACCGGAAGATGCTCGGGTGGCGATCGAGGACGGAACTCCCTTTGTCATAGACGAGCAATCCGGATGGTCCCTGGATTTATATCAAAGTAAAAAATGTGTGGAAGAGCATTTGCAGCTGGGGCATTTTGTTGATATCCCGCTCATCGTAAAGGAGAAACAGCCCAGGATTACACGGGCTGACCTGCCCGATTTCAGTTGTTTAATTGCTTCGTATTCCACTCCCCTTGATGACTCCTCTGAGGATCGGAAGCACAATATTTTGCTGGCCACGGAGGCAATTAACGGCCGGATTATTGAACCGGGGGAAGTATTTTCCTTTAACGATGAGGTAGGGCCTGTAACCGCGGAGCAGGGTTACAGGGAGGTCCTTGTTATTCAAAACAAAAAATTTGTTCCCGGTGTCGGAGGCGGTATCTGTCAGGCTGCCACCACACTATACCAGGTCGCTTTACGGGGGGAAATGGAGATTGTGCAGCGATCGAGTCACACAAGACCCGTTTCCTATGTTCCCCTTGGCCAAGATGCGACTGTTGCTCAAGGGCTAATAGATTTTAAGTTTTGTAATAACCGGCATTATCCCGTTCTTCTAACGGGGAAAATGGACGATTCCCTGTCTTTTTTTCTATACGGTGCTGAAAAGGAAACCGGCAGGTCTATGGAGATTGTTACTGAAGATATTGAAGTTTTAGCCCCCTGCCTGCTGGAACAGCCCGACCCCAGCCTTCCCAAAGGGGTACGGCGTCTCATCCAGAAGGGGGAAGAAGGATATCTGGTCAATGTTTATCGCCTAGTAAAAGAGGGCGGTCAGAAAACGGTAAAAGAACTTATTTCCACGGATGTGTATATGCCCATTAATGAAGTGGTGAGGATAGGTACAAGAGAGGTTACTAAAGAGAAAAAGTAGCCCTTTAAGCAAAGTACAAAGGGTGCCTGAGGAGTGTGCTTAACATTGTCCGAAAAAAATATAAGCGGTCAGGCCGGCATTATTGATGGGAAAATTATTGTAACCAATCCCCAAGGGGACGGTACCCCTGCGTTGCTTTACCCTGCGGAAGAAGGGTTGAATGTTTTTGTTAACGGCAAGTTGCTCGAAGCACCGCTGGAAGTATTTGAAGACGATGTCATTGAAATAACTCCTCTTGTTTTGACGGAAGAAGCTCGTTGCATTGCCAAGGTATCATCTGATGCATACTCTGCAGAACTGACCGTTTTCCCGCGTGTCGTAACCGAATACCAACTGTTAAATACCGAGATGTCCAATACGTTAAAACTTAAGACAAAGAAAAACGTTAAGCTGGAAAAGGCCATAACCTTGGAAGAGGCAGACGCGGCATTAAAGGAGAAGAACGTTGTTTATGGCATTGATTTTGCTTCACTGAAAAATGCGGTGGACAGGGCTTCCGGAGAACCGGTGGTAGTGGCAAAGGGAAAGGAACTAAAGGAGGGGGTAAACGGGCGTATTGAGTTTTTAACCTCAACAGAAGTAGAAACTATTACGCATGATGAAAGCTCACAGAATGTTGATTTGAGGGAAAGATACCGTTTCCCGGTAGTGAAAAAGGGCGATCTGATAGCTAAGATTCATCCTCCGGTTCCAGGGGTTTCGGGCCAAACCGTAACAGGCAAAATAACTGTACCTAAACCCGTAAAAAATGCAAGGTTTAAGTGCGGGGAAGGCGTTGATTTTCTGGAGGAAAAGGGGGAAATAATTGCTTCCAGGGACGGCCGTCTTATTATTAGCGGCACCACTATTAAGGTTGTCAATCTGATCACGCACAACGGGGATGTGAATCTGGAAAGCGGAAACCTTCGTTTTAACGGAGATATCAGGATTTATGGCAATATTATGGAAAATATGCTTGTTGAAGCAAAAGGGAATCTTTTTGTTGACGGTAACGGGTTCGGTGCTGTTATTAAGGCCGGAGAAGGGATTCAGTTTACAAAAAATATAATTAAGTGCCGGGTTGAAGGGGGATTGCTTTTTGCCCTCTTAAAAACGATCATTTTGCACGTACGCATGCTGGAGAAGGAATATTCTACTTTTTTAAATGCTGTGCGGCAGGTTATTTCCAGCCTGGCCGGAAAACGCCGGGGGGTGGATAGAGATTTTTTCCGCCGTGTTGCCCTGGCTGTCCTGCAAAAAGTGTCTTCAAATATGCCGGAACGCCTGGCCAGGATTGAATCCGCGCTGAAGGATAACAGCAACCAGCAATTCGACTCCTTGAAAAAAACAATGGAGCTTTTAAAAAGTTTATTTAGCGGGACGCTGGAGATGGAGGGCATGGATATACTCGAAAATATAGGGGATTCATTGGAGGGCTTTCTTGCGAAAGGGGAAAATTTGTTGAAGGAAATTCCCCCTTTAAACGCTTCATATGTTCAAAATTCGGTTTTGAAGCACAGCGGGGACATCAAGATTGTCGGTGCGGGGAGCTATTATTCCCGCTTGCAAGCAGGCGGCAGCGTAACTGTGGAGGGTGTTTGCCGGGGTGGAACGATAGAAGCTGAAGGCGATGTAAGGGTCAAGGATTTTCTAATTATTACCACGGAGAATGTGGCCACCACTTCTCATATTTGCATAAAAGTTCCTGCCCATTCCTGTATTTATTTTAATCTCGTTCATGAGGATGTTACCGTTCAGGTCGGGAAAATGGTTTACAGGTTTGATCATGAATATTCTAATGTAAAAGTTGGCTACGATTCTGCAAGCGGTAAGCTTAAATTATCTAATTTCTGATTTTATCGGGGAGCTTTTTAATTTCTTTCCCCAAAGGCTTACCATTACTGCTCCACAAACAGCAAAAAGTACAACCGTTAAATTGATCTCCGCCGGGAAAAGGGCACGTCCCGAACCCAGGATTAGGCCTGTGGTAAAAAAGCTGAAGAACATTTGATACCGGCGGCACAAATGCAAAAGAACCCTGGCCAAACCTAAAATTCCCCCAATACAACCGGTTGCAAACACGAGCAAGGGAACAAGCTTTGCCAAGTTTATAAGCTGCAATACGTCGTCATAAAGTCCCAACATAAGCAGAACTGCACTGCCCGAGATGCCCGGGATGAGCATGGTTGCACTGGCAATTGCTCCCGCCCCGAAAAGTATTATCAAGGATTGAGGGCTTTCGGAAAGCAATTCGGCCGGATTTTCTATGGCGAACAGCCATCCCGTAAGTATCCCACACAGGAGAAAAACAATTTTTTTAAATAATAAATCGTACAGGGTCTGTGCGTTGTGTTTTAAGACGAGGGGCGCAGAAGCCCACAGCGCACCCAGGAGGAAAGAAAAAACAAGCGGCGGGTAGGATTTGATAAGCTTTTGGAAGAAGAAAGCCCATAAAAAAAGACCTGTTAGAGTGCCAAAGCCGAATGTAATATAAGGCCGGAAACGAAATGCTGCCAGATCGTCTAAAACCTTTTCATAAAAACCGAGAACCAGCAAAACTGTTCCTCCGCTTATACCCGGCAAAATTATGGAAAGGCTAAAGAGTACACCGTGAAAAAAGCGTTTCAGATATTTTTGCGCTCCTCCCACCAAGGCAGATTCTCCCATTACGAAAATTAAGGACTAGAAATTTTTCCGTTTTTACAGTATATCATACTTCATTGACAAAGTAGAGGGAATGATGTAACCTTTTTTAGAGGAAGTTATCTTGAAAGGGAGGGATATGGAGTGGAAGAGGTTAAAAAAAGTTTACAGGAAGCATCTCCTCAGGGCAAAATTTCCTGCGCGATGTGTTTCAAAATCGCCCGGGAACATAACTGTTCCGTTGCGGAAGTCGGGGATCTCTGTAATCAATTAAAAATTAAAATTACCAGTTGTCAATTGGGCTGTTTTGACGCGAAGGTTTTTTGTGATGATGACCGCGCTGACAGTTGAGCTCAAAACAGGGTCCTTTCTTCGCCAAGTTTAGCTTCCCCGAGAGAAAAAATCCTTTTTAGATTTTAAAGTGAAGGCGGATGGTTCCGTGACAGATGCTCAAAGGAATGAAACAGCGGTGCGAGTTGCCATTTTAACCGCCAGCGACCGCGGCGCTGCGGGACAGAGGGACGACCTGAGCGGAAAAGTAATTATGGAGATGGTGCAGGAGCAGGGATGGCAAGTGGTTTCTTACGGTGTCGTACCCGATGATCGCACCCTGCTCAAAGCCGAGCTGCAACGGCTGGCTGACGAGGTCAAGGCCTCCCTCATTCTGACAACCGGAGGAACCGGGCTTGGCCCCCGGGATTTTACTCCTGAAGCAACTCTTGACGTTATTCACAAAGAAGTTCCCGGCCTTGCGGAGGCCATGAGGCAAGAGAGCATGAAAAAAACACCTCATGCCATGCTTTCCCGGGCGGTGTGCGGAGTCAGGGGGGAGAGCCTGATTGTTAATTTGCCGGGGAGCCCGCGGGCGGTTCGCGAGTGTTTGGAAATTATTATCCCGGCCATTCCCCATGCCGCGAAGCTGCTCCGGGGCGCTGTTGCCGATTGCGGCTTGCCGGACGGGAGCCGGGAGCCTGAATGAAGCTGCTGCTTTTTTTGTCCTGATAATAAAAGTTAGCCGCAAGCTCGGATGTCCTTTTCCGAAAAGGACATCTTTTTTTTAATAATTTCGGTTTTATTTAGGCAGCTTCCGGCTTCGAATGATATCGCATATTTTTTTCCATCGCGGATATAATAGATAATACTGTTATGTGATGTAAATTAAAGAAAAAGGGAGAAATAAAGGGTTGTATAACCATGGCAGGACAGAACAACCTTTAAACAAGTTAGATGCGTTTTTAGCTGATTTGCCATCTTCTCCCGTTATTTATAATATATTTTACAGGGTATTAGCACTCACTTTTAAAGAGTGCTAACAACAGAATAGTAAAAACTTGTTAAGGAGGGTTTATTTATGAACCTAAGGCCGCTTGGCGACAGAGTAATTATTAAGGTTTTGGAAAAGGAAGAAAAAACCAGTTCAGGTATTGTTCTTCCCGATAAGGCAAAGGAAAAGCCCCAGGAGGGAGAAGTTAAGGCCGTGGGACCGGGCAGAATTCTGGATGACGGTACCAAAGTCCCGATGGATGTTAAGGTGGGCGATAAGGTAGTTTTCTCCAAGTATGCAGGGACGGAAGTAAAGATTGGCGGTGAAGAATACCTTATTATGCGGCAGGATGATATTCTGGGCGTGTTTGAGTAATTCCTTACATTATAAAAAATAAAAAGTAAAAAAAGTAACGCAAAAACTATCCTGGATCGATAATACTTAGTTAAAGAATTAAACCATTCCTCAAGGAGGGAATTATTAATGGCAGCCAAAGAAATTCATTTTAGTGAAGATGCACGTCAGGCTCTGCAAAAAGGAGTTGACAAGCTGGCTAATACTGTAAAGGTTACCCTGGGACCGAAAGGGCGCAATGTGGTTTTGGACAAAAAGTTCGGATCCCCGCAAATAACCAACGACGGTGTAACCATTGCCCGTGAAATAGAGCTCGACGATCCCTTTGAGAATATGGGCGCTCAGTTAGTCAGGGAAGTCGCCAATAAAACTCAGGATGTGGCCGGTGACGGCACCACCAGTGCAACTATTCTGGCCCAGGCCATAATCAGGCAGGGTATTAAAAACGTTACCGCAGGGACCAACCCCATGATTATGAAAAGGGGTATTGAAAAGGCCGTTGAAAAGGTCCTTGAACATATTAAGAATCAGAGCAAACCTGTGGAAAGCAGGGATGCTATTGCTCAGGTTGCCTCAATTTCTGCAGATAATGAGACTATTGGAAACTTGATTGCCGATGCCATGGAAAAAGTCGGCAAAGACGGCGTTATTACCGTTGAAGAATCCAAGGGTTTTGTTACCGATCTGAAGGTAGTTGAAGGGATGCAGTTTGACCGGGGATATATTTCTCCCTACATGGTTACTGATACGGAAAAAATGGAGGCAGTGCTGGATAATCCCATGATCATGCTGACAGACCGGAAAATCAGCAATATCCACGATATTCTGCCTCTGCTGGAGAAGATAGTGCAAAAGGGGAAACAACTGCTGCTGGTCGCTGAAGATGTTGAGGGCGAGGCGCTGGCTACCCTTGTTGTCAACAAGATCCGCGGTACTTTCACCTGTGTAGCGGTAAAAGCTCCCGGTTTTGGTGACCGCCGCAAAGCTATGCTGGAAGATATCGCTATTTTGACCGGTGGGCAAGTTATTTCCGAAGATCTCGGTATTGATATGAAAAATGTAGATGTCGACATGATGGGGAGCGCCAAGCAGGTTATCGTCGGAAAAGATGAAACGGTTATCGTCGACGGCGCCGGCGATCCCGAAGCAATTAAAAAGCGTATCTCCCAGATCCGGGTGCAGATCGAAGATTCTACTTCCGATTTTGACCGTGAAAAGCTTCAGGAGCGTTTGGCCAAACTTGCCGGCGGGGTAGCTGTAATTGAAGTGGGCGCTGCCACAGAAACTGAAATGAAGGAAAAGAAACTGCGCATCGAAGACGCCCTCTCCGCAACGCGGGCTGCTGTGGAAGAAGGAATTGTTTCCGGCGGCGGAGTTGCTTACCTCGAAGCCATCGAAGCCCTTAAAGATTTAAATTTAGAAGGGGACGAAGCGGTAGGAGTGCAGATTGTCCGCCGTGCCCTGGAGGAGCCTGTCCGCCAGATTGCGGAAAATGCCGGGGAAGAAGGCTCCATAGTCGTCGAGAAAGTTAAAAGTTCCGAGCCGGGTATCGGATTTAATGCCCTTACCGGGAAATATGAAAAGATGTTGGATTCCGGGATTGTGGATCCCGCCAAGGTTGTCCGTTCGGCGATCCAAAATGCTGCCAGTATTGCTGCCCTCTTCCTGACCACTGAGGCTGTGGTTGCAGATAAACCCGAGGAGGACAAGAAATTCCCCGGAATGGGAATGGACGGCATGCCTCCCATGTAAAAAAAGCAAATAAAATGGTAAAAACCGGGATTTTTCTCCCGGTTTTTTTCATGGGACAAGAGGAAAAATGGGCCGTTTTGACGAATAGACGAATATGTTGTGTGTTTGAAATTATAAAAGGAGAAAATTGGATGGGTACACTGGAGAAAGTTGTCGTAGTGGATTTTGGAGGGCAGTACACCCAACTTATTGCCCGCAGGATTCGTGAACTTAATGTTTTTTGCGAGATTATGCCTTATAATGTATCTCTGGAAAAATTGGTTGAAGCAGGTCCTTCAGCCCTTATTTTTTCCGGCAGTTCCGCCAGCGTCTATGATCCGTCGGCTCCCCGCTGCGATAAAGGGTTCTATGAGCTGGGTATTCCTATACTTGGCATTTGCTATGGGATGCAGCTAATGGCAGAAAATTTAGGCGGAGAGGTTATGCGGGCAAGGAACCGGGAATACGGTCAAACTTTTGTAACTGTCCTAGGAAAGTCAATGCTGCTGGAAGGTGTGGAAGAAAGATTTGCAGCCTGGATGAGCCATGGCGATCAGATCGTCACAGTACCTTCCGGTTTTAAAATAATCGCCACCAGCGAAAATTCATCTATCTCTGCCATGGCAGATGAGAAAAGAAAGCTTTTCGGCCTGCAGTTTCACCCCGAGGTAGTTCATACCCCACCCGGGCAGCAAATCCTCCGCAATTTTCTTTACCACATCTGCGGATTGTCAGGGGACTGGACAATAGAGAATTTTATCGAGGGCAGCATTGCCGAAATCCGCGAAAAAGTGGGCAAAGGGGGTAGAGCTGTCTGCGGCCTCAGCGGAGGTATTGATTCTGCCGTCGCTGCTGTTCTGGTCCACCGGGCCATTGGGCAGAGATTGACCTGTATTTTTGTGGACCACGGCCTGTTGCGCAAAGGAGAAAAGGAGCAGGTGGTGAGGACTTTTAGGAATAAATTTCAAATAGATCTGGTTGTTGTGGATGCCGGGGAAGAGTTTTTGGCGCGCCTGAGGGGAGTTATTGACCCGGAGGAAAAAAGAAAAATAATCGGTAACCATTTTATCCGTGTTTTTGAGCGGGAGGCGGATAAAATCGGCGGTATTGAATATCTCGTTCAGGGCACCCTTTATCCCGACATTATTGAAAGCAGAACAGCCGCGGGATCGGTTATAAAATCTCACCATAATGTGGGCGGACTGCCGGATGACATGAAACTTTCCTTGATTGAGCCTTTAAAATATTTGTTTAAGGATGAGGTGCGAGGTGTAGCCCAGGAACTGGGCCTTCCCGAAGAGATTGTTTGGCGCCATCCTTTTCCCGGCCCGGGTTTGGCTGTGCGCATTTTGGGGGAAGTTACACCCGAGAAGGTGAAGATCCTCCAGGAAGCCGATGAAATTATTATTGAGGAGATTAAGAAGGCAGGGCTTTACAGGGAGATCTGGCAGGCCTTTGCCGTCCTGCCCAATATTCTTAGCGTGGGGGTAAAGGGGGATTGCCGCACGTATGCCCATACGATTGTCTTAAGGGCTGTTACCAGCCAGGATGCCATGACCGCGGACTGGTACCGCATGCCCTATAATGTTCTGGAGCGGATCTCCAACCGCCTGGTCAATGAAATTCCGCAGGTCAACCGTTTCGTATATGATATGACTACCAAGCCCCCGGCAACTATCGAGTGGGAATAGACGTTAAAACGCCTCTGAACCCAGTAAAATAAAGGGTTTCAGAGGCTTAATTTTTGTCCGTGGTAGCAGTTTGGAAGCATTATTCTAAAATACCCGGATTTTTATCTGTTTTTTGGCAAATTTTAGGGGTAAATAGTTCGTTAAGTTTACTGGAAACTTCCCCATGCTTATCAGGGTATAAATGAGCGTAGGTTTCCAGAGTGGTCTCCACGTTTTCATGGCCAAGACGCTCTGATATAAGCAGCGGGGAGAAACCAAGTTCAATCAATAACGATGCGTGAGAATGGCGGATGTCATGAACACGTATTTTTTTTACACCTGACTTCTTACAGCCGCGGGTCATTTCACTTTGAAGGTAGTGCTTTGTATATTCAAAAAGGCGATCCGAAGGCTCATAGTCCACCAGGCGGCCAGCGTAATCCTCCAGGATATCCAGAAGAAAATCAGGCACAGTTATTACCCGGCGGCTCTTTGGAGTTTTTGGAGGAGAGATCACATCCTCTCCTCCGATCCTGGCGTAGCTTTTTGTTATGCTTATCGTTTTAGCTTCAAAATTCACATCATCCAGTGTAAGGGCCAGGAGCTCTCCAGAGCGAATACCGGTCCAAAATAAGGTGTTAAAAATAGCATACGATGCGGGTTTATCTGAAACAGCTTCAATAAAAAGCTCAAACTCATCTTTTGTCCAGAACTGCATAGCCTCGGCGTTCTTTTTACCAATGGATCCTGCGACAGCTGCAGGGTTGGTACTCAGTCCATAATAGCGCTTGGCAAAATTGAAAATGGCCGAAAGCTGGTTATTTATCGTTTTTAGGTATGTTTGAGAATACTCTGCATCATCATCCAGGAGCTCATTCTGCCATTTACGTACTGTTGCAGCTGTTATAGCATTGACTGGCAAATCTTTAAAAGTTGGAAGTATTTTTGACTCAATGAGGTACTTTTTACCTTCGTACGTCGTGGAGCGGAGCCGCGACTTACAATCTTCCATGTATAGCTCCACCATAGAGCCGAAGCTCATGTCACAGCTGCCGCTTTGTTTTTTTAGAAAGTCTCGCTCGTACTGGACAGCTTCGGATTTCTTTTGAAAGCCTCGCTTTTTATGCTGACGCACGACACCGGCCCAGTCTTTGTAGCGGAACCAGACATACCACGTTTTTCTCTCTTCATCTTTGTAAACCGGCAACAAACCGCCTCCTTTCGTAAGAAGTCAGTAGCATATCATCAGGACAAATCATATCAAGCCGATTGAGAGGGAGCCCCTTCAAATACTGCCCTATTCCTCAAAACATAGTCTCTCATCCACCAATCGAATGCAACCAAGAAAACACCAACCACGCCTCCCAGGACGAGGTTTACAATAGCAAAAGCAATTAACCAATTGCGCCGGCTGTCATACCAGGGCACGATCGCAGGATTGCCAGCGTATATGCTCTTTACAGATCGCAGCCTCATAATCGCATTGATGATATTCCATACACCGGCAGCTGCAGTCCACAC
Organism: Bacillota bacterium; assembly: GCA_012728375.1. Classification (GTDB taxonomy): domain Bacteria; phylum Bacillota; class Dethiobacteria; order DTU022; family UBA8154; genus DUNV01. The sequence goes on from JAAYFF010000059.1 coordinate 12,765, forward strand.
AAGGACCAGCTGTACTGCCCCGATTATCAACCAAAGGATACCTGATATTGTTTCGTACTTTCTTATGCGGTCGGCCACTCGCTCCTCTGCAGATGGGGCTGCAGCTGCTTTGAACTGTTTGTGGGAAATTCCATGAGGCTTTATTCGGATCCGGGCGCCGCAAATGGGACATTCGACAGTAAAACCGGAATCCGCTGTAGGTTCTTCTGTAACAAACTGATTGCCACATGCGCAGTTAACATTTATAGAAGCCATAACTTCTCCTCCCTTCATAAAATCCCAGCCGCTTAAGCCGGGACTATTTTTTATAGGATTTATATATTAATCTTTCTTGTCTTGCTCATGCTTTGGATCTATCTTTCATTGAATTAATAAGCCGCTCCAACGCTTCGATTACTTTCGATAACTGTAGGCGTGCCAACAGTATACTTATGATTTTTGGAGGAGGAGAAGTAAAGGAGCTGCCGGCCTTGTTTATTTCCTCGTTTAGTTTATAGCTTATAATATCAACACTTTCCGAGCTTTCTCCATGCTTCAAGGAATATATATAAGTCATTACTTCAAGCAGAAAGTTCTCGAAGTTTGGATCCGAGAGCAACAAATCAAGGGTAGGCAGAAGCTC
>JAAYFF010000060.1 GCA_012728375.1 Bacillota bacterium
ATGACCCACCTGGAGCTGGAGGAACAGATCGCCAAAGGCAACGAAAAAGTACTGGGTGCGGAAAGTATAGTCATGATTCAGTGCGTGGGCTGCAGGAACGAAGACAGAAACTACTGCAGCAGGGTATGCTGCAGCGAGTCGGTCAAAAACGCCCTGACCTTAAAAGAGAAAAACCCGCAGATGGATATCTATATTCTCTTCCGGGATATGAGAACTTATGGATTTAAAGAAGATTATTACCGGGAAGCAGCCGGCAAAGGCGTCCGCTTTATCCGCTACGAGCCGCAGGCACAACCCGAAGTGGAACCCGGCGAGTCGGATGACGGACGGAGCGTCTTAAAGGTTACGTTGCCGGATTATATTTTGGGCAAAAAGCTGGAAATAGATGCTGACATAATTGCTCTGGCGGCTGCTGTAATCCCCGCGGTAACAACTGAGGAAGTAGCCGGATTATTTAAAGTAACTTTGAGCCCCGACGGCTTCTTTAAAGAAGCCCACGTCAAATTACGCCCTGTAGAGTTCGGGACCGACGGCGTTTATCTCTGCGGAACCGCACATTATCCCAAGTTCATTTCCGAAACGATAAGCCAGGCTTATGGAGCTGCAGGCCGTGTTCTGACCCTCCTTTCCAACGATACGGTTACCGCCTCCGGCTCCGTCTGCGAAATCGATGCAAACAAATGTCTTTCCTGCGGGGCCTGTATATCAGCATGTATGTATGGTGCGATAAGCTTCCAAGAGACCCCACTTGGCAGAAAAGCTGTTGTTAATCCTGTTCTCTGCAAAGGAGACGGGCTCTGTAATACAAAATGTCCCACAAGTGCTATCCAACTTAAACATTTTACCGACAAAGGGCTCCTTAGCGAAATTGATGCAGCGGTTTCAGAGGAAGAGATCAAAAAACAACTTGATGTATTGGTTGGCGTCTAGAAAAACAAAGGAGGGTGAAAACAAATGAGTGCGAGTCTTACTTTTAAGCCCAAAATCCTGGGTTTTGTCTGCCACTGGTGAGCATACGGTGCTGCTGACCTGGCTGGAGTTTCCAGACTGCAATATGCAACTGATATTAGGCTAATCCGCGTCATGTGTACCGGAAGAGTAGACCCGTCACATATAACCAGAGCTTTTTCCAAAGGAACAGACGGGGTGTTTGTTGGCGGTTGCCGTTTAAATGAATGTAATTATATTACTCATGGAAATCACCATGCCCTGAATATGGTGCTGCTTTATAAAAAAATATTGGAGCACATCGGACTGAATCCCGAAAGGCTAAAGATCGAGTTTATGTCCGGCAGTGAAGGAAACGTCTATGTGGATACCGTCAACACTTTTGTGGAAAAGATAAAGGAGTTAGGACCGCTAGGCAAGAGCGAAGGATTGGACCAGGAAGTACTAAATCTAAAATTTAAGGCAATTACAGATCTGAACTTCTATCTTAGGCTGATGCAGAACGAAAGATTAAGAATACGCTTTGATACGAGGGAAGAATACGAAAAATTCTACGCCAGTGCGGAGCTGCAACGGTTATTTAAGGAATTAATAGCAGACAAATTGGCCATCAGCGAGATTATGCTGCTTTTACGGGAAAAACCCCTTACAATGGGAGAAATTTCTCAACTTTTAAACCTGACTCCATCTGAAACATCAAGACATCTTAATAGTATAGCGAAGCAAGGATTAGTCAGATACGGAGAAGGCAAGTGGAGCTATGCACTACTCGCCTAAGGCCTGTTATACCGTCCGCCGGTACAAGCACTGGAAAACGGTAAATTGGAAAAAAGGAGGTTGGTAGAGTAGTCATGGATATGGAAAGAGTTGACCAAATCATTGAAAAACATAATAGTGAACCCAGTTCCCTCATTCAAATACTACTGGATATACAAAGCGAAAACCGTTGGCTTCCTAAAGAAGCATTGGAAAGAATCAGCGAGAAATTACAAGTTCCCTTAACACGGATACAGCAGATAGCCACTTTTTACAAGGCCTTTAGCTTAGTGCCAAAAGGACGTCATGGAATTCACATTTGTATGGGTACTGCCTGCCACGTTCGCGGTGCACAGCGCGTTCTGGATACAGTAGAGGAATTGACGGGAATTAAACCCGGCGAGACGGATGCAGATCTGAAATTCAGCCTAGAAACCGTTAACTGCCTCGGCTGCTGTGCTTTAGGTCCGGTAATGGAGATCGACGGAGAAATCCACGGTAATATGACGCCGGCAGAAACAGCAGAGACGTTAAAAAAATACGAGTGAGGGAAGATTATGCCACGCATAGAATCGCCTGAGGAGTTAGTGAAAGTCAGAGAAGAAATATTATCGAGGAGAGACCCGAACAAGCCCTGCATTTCTATATGTGCCGGGTCCGGTTGCCTCGCTTCCGGTGCGGGTGAAGTCATAGAAGCTTTTAAGAAAGAGATCGAAGCCCAAGGACTGACAGCCGAGGTAGATACCAAAGGAACCGGATGTCCGGGGTTTTGTCAGCGGGGTCCTGTTGTAGTAATTTATCCTGAAGAGATATGCTATCTCGGGGTCAAACCTGAAGATGTTCCCGAAATTGTGTCTCAAACCATCAAAGAAAAAAAAGTTGTGGAACGGCTCCTTTATGAAGATCCGGCTACAGGAGAAAAAGCAACTTTAGAATCCGAGATCCCCTTCTATAAATATCAAGAACGAATCAACATTAGCACTAATATCAAGCTTGACCCCCAGAGCCTTGAGGACTACCTAGCTATAGGCGGTTACTCAGCTTTGGCTAAAAGTCTTTTTGAGATGACTCCTGAGTCGGTATTGGAGGAGGTCAAAAAATCCAATCTGAGAGGCAGAGGCGGCGCCGGCTTCCCTGCGGGGATTAAATGGGAAGGTTCCCGCAATGCCCCGGACCCCGTAAAGTATGTCCTCGTCAACGCGGATGAAGGAGACCCGGGTGCCTTTATGGACAGGGCGCTGTTAGAAGGCAACCCCCATTCCATCCTTGAGGGGTTGGCTATCGGAGCCTATGCAATCGGTGCCCACGAAGGTTATATCTATGTTCGGCAGGAATACCCCCTGGCCGTCAAAAACGTCAGTATAGCCATCAAGGAAGCAGAAGAGTACGGTTTTTTGGGTAAAAATATCCTTGGCTCAGGGTTTGATTTCGTTGTCAAAGTACACCAAGGTGCCGGTGCTTTTGTCTGCGGAGAATCCACTGCGCTCATGACCGCGCTGGAAGGACGTGCCGGAGAGCCCAGGCCAAAATATATCCGCTCCAATATCAAAGGCCTTTGGGAAAAACCCACGGTCTTGAACAACGTTGAGACCTGGGCCAATGTGCCTCTGATTATCAATAAAGGAGCGGACTGGTTCACTCAATTAGGTACTGAGGGAAGCAAAGGCACCAAGATTTTCTCCCTTGTGGGTAAAATCAACAATACCGGCCTTGTGGAAGTTCCCATGGGCATGACCCTAAGAGACATCATCTACAAAATAGGCGGAGGCATCCCGGGAGGTAAAAAATTCAAAGCAGTGCAGACCGGAGGGCCCTCCGGCGGATGTCTTCCGGAGGAACTCTTAGACTTGCCGGTTGGTTTTGATGAACTTACTAAGGCCGGCTCCATGATGGGTTCCGGCGGAATGATCGTCCTTGATGAAGATACCTGTATGGTTGATGTTGCCAGATACTTTTTGAATTTCCTTACCGATGAATCCTGCGGCAAATGTGTACCCTGCCGTGAGGGCATCAGGCAGATGCTGAAAATTCTCACCAATATTACCCAGGGAAAAGGCAAAGAAGGCGATATCGAACTATTGGAAGAATTAGCCGAGGTAACTCAAGTAGCTGCGCTCTGTGCTCTGGGTAAAAGTGCCCCGAACCCGGTTCTCAGCACCTTAAAATACTTTAGAGAGGAATATGAGGCGCACATTAAAGAAAAAAGATGCCCGGCCCTTTCCTGCAAAGAGCTAATTGCATTCTATATTGATCCGGATAAATGCGGGGCTTGTACAGCCTGCTCCAGAAAATGCCCTTCAGAAGCGATCATAGGCGGCAAGAACAAGATTCATATCATCGACCAGGAGAAATGCACAAAATGCGGAACCTGCTTTGAAGTTTGCCCCCCTCGCTTTGCCGCAGTAAAGAAAATCTCCGGCGAGCCTGTTCCGCCTCCTATCCCTGAAGAAGCGAGAACTATAACCAGAGGGGGTAAAAGCTAATGAGCGAAATCCTTTTAGAGATTGACGGCCGACAAGTTGAAGCAAGCCCGGATATGACCGTTTTGCAGGCAGCCCAGAAGCTGGGGATAAAAATTCCTACCCTCTGCCATCACGAAAAACTCGAGCCTTACGGCGCTTGTCGCCTGTGTATGGTGGAAGTGGAAAGCCGCGGCTCCACGAAACTCGTTGTATCCTGTGTCTACCCGGTAGAAAATAATTTAGTGGTAAGAACCAGATCTGAGAAAGTAGACAAAGTACGCAAAATGATCCTGGAGCTCTTGCTTGCTCATGCTCCGGATTCCAGGGATTTGCAACGTTATGCCCAGGAGTATGGCGCAGACAAAAACCGCTTTGAAAAAGAACCCTCATTTTGCATTCACTGCGGTCTTTGCGTAAGGTACTGTGCCGAAGTAAAGAAAAAGCACGCCATTGGATTTATTGATCGGGGAACACACCGGGAAATAAATTTCATTCAGGAGATAGCCTCGAAAGAGTGCTGGAACTGTAAGGAATGTTTCCCCCTTTGCCCGACAGAAGCTCTACAGGCAGCTTACGTTCTTTCCGGAGCACTGGTATCTTCTCTGCCCATTTTTAAGTAAGAAAAAAACAGTTGAAGGAAGAGAGTGTCAGGCAAGTCAGTTTATCCTGCCTGACACTTTCTTTTTATCAGGGAAAACGGGATAAATTAAACTAACATAGGAGGGAAAAAGGAAAGAGTGCCGGGTAAGTCAATTATCTTCCTGACACTCTTTCCTTTTTTTTTCTTCTGCCCATCAAATCCCTTGATGAGCTTTCCAAATTATTTTCTCCCTCTCTGCTTCTCTTTCTCCCCATTCATAAATTCTACAGGATTTTCACTTCCAAGAAAGAGAATTTCTAAGCCTTTTTGGATAATTGAACTCGCTCAACAGTTTCAATAAGCTCATTCAAGCCATGTTTATCCGCCAAAGCTTTGACGGCAATCTCAATAGTTTCGAGTTCTTCGCCCTCTTCTACTTCCTCTTCTCTTTCTTCGTAAATCAAAACGTCATTTAGGCATACATCAACACACCTGGGCTTTTCAAGGGGCGGATCGCTTTCACACATATCACACTTTAAGGGTAAACCGGAATCAGGCTCTACGAATCTATTTCTGGTTGGACAGGAAGCCCTGCAAAAATCGCACTCGCGGTATTCCTTTCCATCAATTACATAAGATTCTCTCCCCGCACAACCTGCTTTAGTATACTCGCCGGCAAAAATTGGGAAGAATATGTCGTCCAGCCGGTAAGTTACTATTTTAATACGAGACCTTGCAGGATTAACGATGCTGTATTTCGGAGTGGCGTGAAAACCGGAGCAGGCCACCTCACATGCCCGGCAACCATTGCACCTGTCCGCATCAACCGTGATTGTCTTAACTATTTTTTTCTTCTTGGCCATCTTTTAAGATCCCTCTCTTTATCAAGTCTTCAGCCACATAATCTAAATCTAATTCATGCAATCTTTCTTTCGTCGGAATACCGTCATAATTCCAGCCCTTGTATTTGTAGTACGTGCTTAAAAGTTCTTCTTCAAGTTCGGGGAACCTGTGTCTCCAGTGGTCCTTAGGCGGCTTCTCATCTTTCCTGCTCACGCCTCTTCTGTTATTATAAGCCCGGTGCAAATTACGGTTCCTATTGACGATCTTTTTGAGCGAATCTTTGTCAAGGTCCATGCCGGTCGCAGCATTAATAAAGTGATGGTAATTATGCACGTGATAACCAGGCTTATAACAGAATGAACCCATACCTGCACATAAGCCAATGGCATCGTCAATATTGTGGAGCATTTCCATCCAGTCCACAATTTCGGAACACATTTGCGGAGTTGGATAGTACGGGTTGGAGCCTTCTCCCCGCGGATTCCAGCCCATGAAATACTCTTTAATTTTTTCATTGGGTGCCTGTATCCAATCCCTGACCCACAACTCTTTCAGCTCTTGTGTACCTTTGGCAGTCTGTGGGAAGTTCCCTTCCATTTGTGTAACACCTAACTTCTCGTTGGTAGTATACATCAGGAAGTATATTGGATCCAACATAGCCAATTTTACAGGCATTTGCTCATGTTTCTTAATTGTATTATGATCAAAGGCTTCGGCACCTTTGCCGATCCTGCGTGCCGCCCAATACATACCGTCGGCCAGGTAATCGCCAATTCCATCCCGGTGAGCAACTTTGTCAAGGAGCCACATGAATCTCCCCTCATTATCTTTTGGACACCCTTTAAAGTCCTCATCGGTAAAAATGCCGGCCTCATAGAGCTCTACACCAAAAGCTAAAACCTGTGGCGTTGAAAAAGAATCCACCCCATAGTTAAAAGCCTTGTGCAGGATTCTCCAGGTAAAGTCCATGTTCTCTGTTTGGGCTGCTAACAAATAGCTAAGCTTGGAGAAACACTTCATCATGTACCTTGGAACATCCTGGAAGGAAATTAATGTTCCACATTGCATCGGGCAGTTAAAACAGCTGATAAAGCGTTTTACTGCGCTCCAATGGCTCTTGGTCCATTTATCATATATTTCATCGGTCCAAAAATGTTTCCTCCGGACACGGGAATTTCCCCAGGAAAAGCCGGTAGTATGCCACTGCTCATCAACGTGTCTCATCGCCTGCGGCGATCCAACCCCTGAGTGGATAACCATTTCTATACCTTTAAGGGGGTTTTCATTCCTGTGCAGAATAAACTTTTTCAATTCTTCCAGGTGCTTCAAAAAGTCTTCGCCCCTGGCGATATTGATATCCTTTGTGCCGCGCACGGCAATCGCCTTGACGTTTTTGTCTCCCATAACGCCTCCGGCGCCAAGCCTGCTGGCACTCGATCTGGACTGCTCAATAGAAGCAAAAAAGACCCTGTTTTCACCGGCTAAACCGATAGCAGCAACCTGTGCGTCCGGCTCGTTCAATTCCTGCCTGATAAGCTCCTGGGTTTCAACCGCGCCTTTCCCCTTCAAATGAGTAGCATCACGTATCTCGACTTTATCGTTGTTTATCCATATATAGACCAGTTGAGGGGCTTTATTGCGCAAAATTAGTTTATCATATCCGGCAAATTTTAGTTCGGCCGCAAAAAACCCCCCCATCATTGGATACGCCAGCAAATTGGTTTGTGGAGAAATCGTTGTAACGATGGTACGATTAGCGCCCCAAGCAGGTGTACCGCATAAAAGCCCGGCACTGAATACCAGAAGGTTTTCGGGATCAAATGCTTTTACCTCCGGGGGGACCCTGTCCCAAAACAGCTTAACATCGGTACCTAGTCCACCCAAATGCGTTTCCATTAATTTCGGGTCAGTTTCCACTTTCTCAATGTTACCTGTGGCTAGATCAATTTCTAGGTAATAGCCTGTTTCTGCATATCTCATTGTTACACTGTGTCACTCCTTTACGCATTGTTATTTAGTTCTCCGGATATCTTTCAAAAATCTTAGGAATCATTCATCTTCCCGACCGTCGTTTACCTTACAGAGCCCTTAATGACAGCCCCTTGGTCAGATTGTTGTTTAAGCTTGTCCCCCAAACCTATCGGCCTAATAAAAGCTGAAAGGACGCTGTCTAGTTCCGATCAGGTCGCGAGAATCCGCTTTGGACGGAATAAACAAACACCTCCTTGGGATGACCGTGTTATTATATATATGAGGGGCCTTTTCTGATAAAGCCCGGAATGCTACCGCGAAGCAGGTGGACGGTTCCCTCGTCTCCTTCGTTTCGCTGCGGAAACGCCCTCGCCGTCTCCGCAGCTTCACTTATACATTAACTTCTAAAATTACTAATTTTCTCTAATTAACTACCTTCAGTTTTCTGTTGTTTTTGCAAAGTATCCAAATATTTTAATCTTGGAATAATTTCTTTATGAACATCGCAGAGAACAGATTTAGCTGCAGGGGTGCCGAGCAACTCAATTTTCTCATGCGGACAGCCTCCCTGACAGACAGTTCTGGATTCACATTCTCTACATTCATCCGGGAGGCCCATGTTATCAAGTCCATAATGATAATCTTTGCAATTCAATAAACTCATCGGATCCGGGTCAAATATGGTTCCCGTTTTAAAGGTATGGTTTCGCAGGCATGGACCGATTGATCCATCCGGATATACAGTAGCAATTCTTTTCCCGCAATTATAGGGCGAAGTCTCATAATCCCAGCCAGTAATTAGAGTATCCAGCAAAAAAGTGGTATGGACATAATAACCTTTAATAATATAACTTTCCAATAAATCGCATAACTCATGGTATTTTTTCAACAGGTGTTTCTTAAACTCTTCATCCGTTCCCCTATAAAGGTCCTTTTGGTATCTTAGGCGATAGCCATTTTCTATGCCAAATCTTGTAATATCAAGGACTCTCTCCAAGTTATAATCATCCAGCGTAGCTACAACTGTTTGATTGATAACATTTGATCTTTCACCTATTATTTTCATTCTTCTAGCCAGTTCTTCAATGCTGATATCCGCTATGTTCGTTGATATCCATTGGATATCTTCAAGGTCATCCCAATTAACGGAATCAACTAAATCGCCGTTGGTATAAAGAGAGCCTTGCATGCCGTCTGTATTTTTGTAAACAGCGTCCATGACCTTCTTAATTCGATCCGTTCTTAATAATGGCTCCCCGCCAAGAAAAGTAATATTGTTGACTTTAACATTATTAACTCTCCAGACTTCCGGAATCCACTCCAATAATCGCGAAAAGGTATTCTCATCCATTTCCATCTGATTGTTATCACCGATTTGATTAAAGGCATAACAATAGCTGCACCTTCTAGTGCAATTATACGAAAGGAATAAGATAAACCAGAAAAAAGGCAACTTCGCCCAGTAACCTTCTCCCTTCAGTCTTCCATCTTCCTTAGCATACATTCTTTTTAATTGTTTAGAATGTTCTGTTTCTCTTCTCAACGTTAGCCTCTCCTTTTTTTTTTCCCCTTACCAACACCACCATTAAGATACAAAATTATAAGGTGCAATTTAAACGGTCTTGAGTTCGTCTTAGTCTTGGCTTCGGTTTATTAGAGTATATAATCATATTATTTGTCTTTAAATTGATTAAAAAACCAACCGTTTGTTTTGTATGGAGTAATAAAAAACCACCTCCCTCATACACTTGCCGTAATTTTGAATACTGCCGTGATAAAATGTTTTCCGCCAAGATTTTTGTATTAAGTACAGTTTCTCGAAATTCAGCTCTTATAATTTTATTTTATTATAATAAGCAGACTAAAGTCAAGTTCTATTTTAAATAAAGGCCTTTTTTAAGATTAAGTAGGAAATTTTCTTCCCTGTCCGGCATTTTGTTCCCACAAAGTAAAAGCTATCGTAAATGTTTCAAGCCATCTTTTTTAGAAACCTGTCAAGCTGTCACCCATCTTAGTTCCACCCAGCACTCCGTGCGAAACATAAAAAATATCGTTGAATGAAACATCCAGCAGTTCACATATCTTTTTGGCAACTTGAGGCGAAGGGCTTACTTTTCCCGTTAATATTCTGTCAGCATATGCTTCAGATATGTTAGCTGCACTTTTTAAACTGCCTTTTGTTATCCCTTTTTGTGATAAAAGTTCTTGCAATCTTTCCTTGTCGATTACTTTAATCATCATCTTAAACGCCACCTTCTGCAATATTATCAGCATACCAATATATTAGCATACCTTGAGGACACATACAAGCTCTTTCTTTTGCCGGCTTTTTTCGATAAAATTCGCCTCCCATCTCTATTTATGAAAAATGCCATTTTATATCTCCTTTCTAGTCTATTAATCATATCTATCATCTAGTAAATAGTAAAATTTCTTTGGTTTATTGACAACACCAATCAACAAGATTATGATGACTATATCATGCTCTATATTATACTAAACATATATGAATAATATTATTTCGCTAATTTGACCCGCGAGGAAGTTATGCCATGTCAAAAATCCACAAGAGCCTGACCGATCTGATCGGAAGAACCCCGCTTCTGGAACTGACAAACTATGAAAAGAGGCACGGGCTGAAGGCCGCGATCATTGCGAAGCTTGAATACTACAACCCGGCCGGAAGCGTAAAAGACAGGATCGCAAAGTCGATGATCGAGGACGCCGAGGCAAAGGGGCTTTTAAAGCCGGACTCGGTTATAATTGAACCCACCAGCGGCAACACTGGCATAGGACTCGCTGCCGTCGCCGCAGCTCGCGGTTATCGCGTCATCCTCACTATGCCGGAAACAATGAGCATCGAACGCCGGAATCTCTTAAAAGCCTACGGTGCTGAACTTGTTCTGACGGAAGGGTCAAAAGGCATGAAGGGTGCGATCGCCAAGGCCGAAGAGCTCGCGAAGGAGATCCCGAACTCCTTCATACCAGGTCAGTTTGTAAATCCGGCGAACCCCGCCGTGCACAAAGCGACGACCGGGCCCGAAATCTGGGATGATACCGACGGGAAGGCAGACATCTTCGTCTCAGGCGTAGGGACCGGCGGTACCATCACCGGAGTAGGCGAATTTCTGAGATCCAAAAATCCGGACATAAAGATTGTCGCCGTCGAGCCGGCAAGTTCTCCGGTCCTTGCAAAAGGAACCCCCGGTTCCCATAAAATTCAGGGTATCGGCGCAGGCTTTGTGCCTCAGGTTCTAAACACAAGGATCTATGACGAAATCATTCCCGTTGAGAACGAGGACGCCTTTGCGACCGGCAGAGAGCTGGCAAAAACAGAAGGTCTGCTCGTAGGCATATCATCCGGTGCCGCGCTTTGGGCCGCGACCGAGATTGCGAAACGTCCGGAAAGCGCCGGTAAAAATATTATTGTAATCTTGCCTGATACCGGAGAGCGGTATCTTTCCACCCCGCTTTTTTTCGATTAAAGGTTGCTACAAGCCTGCGCGCCCTCCGGAGGAATACACTGTGGGGCAAAATTGTCCAGAGCTAATTAGAGAGCATACCACAAAATCTATTATAATTTAAAACGTGCAACAATTTGGTTTAATTCTTCGGCCATAGATGCCAGTTGACTTGTTGTCGCGGAAATTTCTTCAAGTACACCGGTCTGTTCCTGAGTAGAAGAAGATATCTCTTCCGCCAATGATAATTGTTCTTGTGCAGCCGCGGCCATTTGTTCAATTAACGATACCACGTGTCCAACAGCCCTGCGAATTTCAGCAAAATCCTTTTGGGCATTACCGGCTAATTCGGCTCCGTTTTGCACAATTCCGCTGCTCTCTGTCATTTTGTCAACAGCACTTCTCGTTTTGCCCTGAATATTTATAATTAGTTCTCTAATCTCGTCTGCAGCCCTTGAACTGCCTTCTGCAAGTTTACGTATCTCTTCCGCCACCACAGTAAAACCCCGTCCCTGTTCTCCTGCCCGTGCCGCTTCAATAGCTGCATTTAATGCCAACAAATTTGTTTGTTCCGCAATGCCGGTAATAGTTTGAATGATTGCGCCGATTTGTTCTGAGGCTTCAAATAGCTCGGCAATTACCTCTCCCACTTCTTTTGCGGAGTTACTAATCAGCTGCATGGCCCGTACTGCTTCTTCCACATCTGTAGCACCTTTTTCCGCTATCTCTGTGGTACTGAGCCCGTTTTGGAAAGCCTTATCGCTGGCACCGGCAATATTCTGCGCCTTTACAGTAACTTCATTTTCTACGATAGAAGAAATTCCCTCCATCGACGCGTTGCTTTCTTCTATTGCTGCGGAAAGTTCCTGCGATGCTGCAGCCACAGAGGTAGCTGATTCCATTACCTTCGATAAGATATCCTTTTGTCCTGCTACCATCGCATTAAAGCTTCGGGACAGCTGTCCGATTTCGTCTTTGCCTTTGGCCTCAATATGAGCGGTTAAGTCTCCCTTTTCAGCCTTTTTCATGGCTTGCATCAAGGCGATAATAGGATTGGCAATATATCCGGAGATTAAATTTGCTATTACCAAACCAATTATGATAAAAATAACGGCAACTATTAAAATGCTATTGCGGATCTGCCTGGCCGGCGCCATATACTCGTCAACATCCATTGTAAATGCCAGGGCCCAGTTTCCCACAGGCCTGTATGCAGCAAACTTCTTTTTCCCTTCAAACGTATAAAAACTTTGTCCTTCAGCTCCCTGGCACATTAAACGAGCCATCTCAGCAAATTCTGGGTTTTCGTCCTCGGTAAAATTTGTCTTCAGAACATGCTCCCCGTTTGGATGAGATACCACTAAACCTTCGCGATCTATCATCCACGCATAACCGCTTTCCCCTACATGCACTTTCTGCACATGCTTCCCGATAGCCTGATTAAAATCCACGTTGGCTGCCAGAACACCTCTGACAGCTCCTCCTTCTGCCGTCAAAGGCACAGCAATAGTAAATATTGTATTTCCCGTTATTCTTGAGAAAAGAATTTCACTAACGGCAATCTGGCCTTTGCAGGCTTCTTTAAAATAATCCCTGTCGGATAAATCAACCCCTATGCTTGTTCCGCCACCGCTTGAAGCAATAACAAAACCTTTAACATTAGTAAATAACAGCGTTTCAATCAGCTGATATGCTTTTTCGGCATCATCCAACAACTGCGGGATACTGCCAAGATGCCCACTTTCTATGTAAGAACGCATCTCCGGCGTGCTGACAATAAAAGAGAGCAGTTGCTTTGTATCCTCAATACTGGTATTAATTATTTCCTGCAAATCTGCCACGTTATTTGTAAACTCTGTTTCTTTTTGTTCTTGTAAAGCCGCAGACGTTTTCAGATAAGCAAATACTCCGGTAAGTGCAACAGAAGCTATTAAAAGAACAACCATTGTCAAAAAAATTTTAACTCGAATCTTCACTTTTATTATTCCTCCTATTGCTTGGACTAAAGGAAAAAGGTGCTCTTCTTAGAATTTTTTCTCCACAAAATAGTTTAAATACTGTAATTATAATTATATTCTAATTCGACATAACTCTTTACTGTTCCTTCATAATTCTACATTGAGCCTTCATAATTTTACGTTTTCATACAAATAAATCATAATCTATCATTTTATTGCCAGTTGTAAAGTTCTGCCTATAATAAACCGGTCTTAAAGGCAGCAGCGGGTTCTTACTTATTTACCGGGAAATATGGTATAATATGTATGTTCAGATAATTAATGAAAGAATGGTGAAAAATGCAGAAGCCGCAAAAAATTTTCGAACGGGTTTTCCTGGTCGGAGGGCCGGAGATAACCGACGGGAGAGATTGTTGTGTTTACCTGGTAGACGGAGGAAATGAGCTTGCCCTGGTGGATACGGGGCTTGGTTTTTCATGCGGGGAAATTATGAAGAACATCCGAAACCTTGGACTGGACCCGTCCTTATTAAAATATGCGGTGGCCACTCACGGGCATATTGACCACATTGGCGGGCTTCATTATTTCCAGTCACAAGGAGTAAAAGTTGTCTCCCATGAACTGGAAAGGGGGGCTGTATCCGAAGGCAGGCCTGAGCTGACGGCAGCCTGGTTCTACCAAGTGAAGTACCTGCCTGTATCGATTGACATAGTGCTTCGCGGGGAGACGCCAGACCTTCCTGTGGGAGATCTGACTCTGCATTGTCCGCTAACACCCGGTCATACCCCCGGCGGGATCAGCCCGTACCTGGATATAGAAGGGACCAGGATTTTATTCGGGCAGGACATTCACGGTCCCTTTAACCCGTCCTGGGGCTCTAATATGGATGAATGGAAAACCTCAATGAAAAAACTTTTGGACTTGAAAGCAGACATTTTGTGTGAAGGACATTTCGGTATCTACAGACCGGCATCCAGGGTGCGGAGCTATATTGAAGCATATCTCAGCCAGTATTAGCGCGTGCTGTCCGCTTTCTTTTGCTAATTAAAAATTTCTTTACAAAAATTGATCGTTATGTTACTATTTTGCCGGGAAACAAGTTTAGAGGGAGTAACTGCCCGCCTTTTGCGGGATTCAAAGCCGTCAACCCGGATTTATCATCCCGGCTTTGAAGGTTTGTAAAAGCTCTGTGAGACTCTACAACTTTGGTTGTAGAGTCATTTTATTGTTAAGTTAAGTGATAGAAATTCCCGGTACAGTACAAAATAAACAGTATAAACAGGAGCGTGGAAAAATGCAGCCCTTCTTCCGGCAGACAATTGAAGAAGTAATGAGCGCTTTAAAAGTAACCGATCAAGGCCTCAGCAGCAAAGAGGCGGCAATTAGGCGGGAAAAATACGGGGCTAACGAATTATTGGAAACAGCGAAAAAAAGTGCTGTGCAAGTCTTTTTTGAGCAGTTCAAAGACTTATTGGTGCTGATCCTCCTGGCTGCAGCCGCCATTTCCGCGTTTTTGGGAAAATTCGAGAGCACCCTTGTAATAATAGCTGTCGTGCTGCTCAATGGAATCTTGGGCACCCTGCAGCATGTCAAGGCGGAACAATCCCTGCTTAGCCTCAAAAAACTTTCATCACCCACTGCTAAAGTTCTGCGCGACGGCAAAATGAGTCAAATCCCCTCAAGCGAGCTTGTGCCCGGCGATATCCTCTACCTGGAGGCCGGAGACTATGTAAGCGCAGACGCCCGCATCCTTGAAGCGCACAGCCTGCAGGTCAATGAAAGCTCTCTGACGGGTGAGTCGGTGAGCGTATTAAAGATCGCCGAACCCTGCCCCCAGGGAGTAGATGTGGCTCTAGCTGATATGAAAAATATGGTTTTTTCCGGCAGCTTTGTAACGTATGGACGGGCGGTGGCAGTAGTAACCCATACCGGGATGAATACTGAAATCGGCAAGGTTGCCCAGCTGCTGGATACGGCCAAGGATAAAAGAACGCCCCTGCAGGTAAGCCTTGATGAATTCGGCAAAAAACTGGCTATTATCGTGCTGGCCATTTGCGCGCTCGTCTTTGGCTTAACCCTTTATCGCGGTGTGGAACTGATTACAGCCTTTTTGTTTGCCGTTTCCCTGGCAGTAGCGGCAATTCCTGAAGCGCTCAGCTCCATTGTGACCATCGTGCTGGCTCTGGGAACACAAAAAATGGCCCAAAAAAATGCCATCGTGAGAAAACTGTACGCTGTGGAAGGCCTCGGCAGCGTTACCGTCATCTGTTCCGATAAAACCGGAACGCTGACCCAAAACAAGATGACGGTGGAAAAAGTATATGTTGATAGAACGGTTTTAGATTCTACGGCTTTGGATCCGGGTAAAACCTTGGAGAAAAAGCTGGTCCTAATGGCTTTGCTTTGTAATGATGCGGTTACAGCTGAGCAAAAGGAAATGGGCGATCCCACAGAAATAGCCCTTGTAAACCTCGGTGAGCTGTACGGCCTTGATGAACTGGAGGCCCGTAAAAAGCATCCCCGCGTCGGCGAAATTCCCTTTGATTCAGAGCGCAAACTGATGAGTACAGTCAACAGGATCAACGGTAAAACTTTTTTGCTCACCAAAGGAGCTGTGGACATGCTTCTTCCCAAGGCAAACCGGCTGGAGACATCCGCAGGCGTTGGGCCGTTGACAGATGAGTACTTAGCTGAAATTAAACGGGTAAACAACGATTTTTCGGCAAACGGGCTGCGCGTTTTAGCTTTTGGCTACAAAGAAGTTTCCGAAGAATATATCTGCCTTGAAGAGGAAACAGGTCTGACTTTTCTGGGGCTGATAGCAATGATGGACCCGCCCCGGCCGGAATCGGCCCCAGCCGTAGCAAACAGCATTCAGGCAGGTATCCTGCCTGTCATGATTACAGGAGATCACCCCGTTACTGCTGCCGCAATCGCACGGCAAATCGGCATCCTCACCGATGAACATACTATTATGAAGGGCTCCGAACTGGAGAAGTTAAGCGATGAAGAGCTTCGCGAGCGGGTTGCGGAGACTACTGTTTTTGCCCGAGTTTCTCCGGAGCATAAAATACGTATTGTCAAAGCATGGCAACAAAGGGGCGCTGTGGTTGCCATGACAGGAGACGGCGTTAACGACGCCCCTGCTCTGAAGCAGGCGGATATCGGCATAGCCATGGGGATCACGGGAACAGAAGTTGCCAAAGATGCAGCTTCAATTATTCTCACCGATGATAATTTTTCCACAATCGTGGAGGCAATTTCAACCGGGCGCAGCATCTATGCCAACATTAAAAACGCTGTCAAGTTCCTGCTGTCGGGCAATATGGCAGGTATTTTATCCGTCCTTTACGCTTCGCTCTTCGGCCTGCCCGTACCTTTCGCACCGGTACACCTCTTATTTATCAATTTAATTACCGACAGCCTGCCTGCTATTGCCATCGGACTGGAACCCCACAACAAGAACCTGATGCGGGAAAAGCCGCGCAATGTCAATGAGCCTATCTTAAATCAAACGTTTGCCGCGGCAATGTTTGTGGAGGGAGTGCTAATCGCCATCGGCACCATGACGGCATTTCATCTGGGGCTTGGCACCGGGGATGCCTTTCTGGCAAGCACTATGGCTTTTGCCACCCTCTCTCTCTCCCGGCTGATTCACGGTTTCAATTCACGCTCCAAAGAATCTATTTTTAAAATCGGCATCTTTTCCAATCTTTTTCTCTGGGCAGCTGTTTTGATCGGTTATCTGCTGCTGCGCACCGTTCTAACATACCCGCCTCTTAGGCATCTCTTTGAAGCAGCTCCCCTGACGACGGATCAACATATCGCCATCTTTGCCCTTTCCTTGATGCCGCTCTTTGTTATTCAACTTTACAAACTTCTCTTCGTAAAGGTTAAGGGTAAATAAAAGTCACCTACTACGAAAAAACCCGGCATGCCGGGTTTTTTCGTCACATATTTACAATTATAATTCAATGATTTTTAATTTAACACCGTCGATGTTGTTCAAGTTCTCTTCCAAGGCCTTGATTTCGTCCTTCGCACCGGTAAGTTGCAGGATAATCAGGCCCCGGTCCGAACACGCATCTCCTGCTTCATGAAGCCCCAACCTCATTTTGATAATACAGCCGAATCTGGTTAAGACTTCTTGAAACTTTGGAGCTTGAGTGCTTCTCTGGTTCAGAGAAATAGCCATAATCGTAAAGCTGTTCATGCCAAATCCCTCTCCTACTATAGTTGGTTTTGCCGAAGATATCATTACTCTAGGCAATTATCCAACTATATATGCCTCGCTAATATGTCTTTCTGGCCACGTAATGGGTATGCAGGAGTTCATGGGCTTTATGGCTATTGGGCTCGCCAAGGTAGTCTTCGTATAGCTTCTTCACTTCAGGGTTATCATGGGACTTTCTAAGGGGCATATCCCGATCTTCTTCGTAGATGGCAGCGGCCCTGACCTCCCGCGGATCTCTTTCCATTCTGTCCTTGGCCTTAACAATAGGCTGCCCTCCACCGGTCACACAACCGCCTGGGCAGGCCATTACTTCGATAAAATGATATTCTTTTTCGCCGGATTTAACTTTCTCTAAAAGGGCTTTGGCATTTCCGGTTCCATGAGCAACGGCAGCGCGAACCACCATGTCTCCCAGCTGTATCTCCGCTTCCTTAACCCCTTCGATACCCCGGACAGCTTTAACCTCAATATCTTCCATCGGTTTCCCGGTAACGATCTCCGCTACGGTCCTGAGCGCTGCCTCCATCACGCCCCCGGTTGCTCCGAAAATAACACCTGCTCCGGTGGACTCGCCCAAGGGACGATCAAACTCTTCATCAGGCAATTTAGCAAAATCCAGGCCGGCTTCTTTGATCATCCTGGCCAGTTCCCGGGTAGTAAGGACCACATCCACATCAGGAAAACCGGTTGCACTCAGTTCAGGCCTTTGGGCCTCAAACTTCTTGGCTGTACACGGCATAATGGAGACGACAAATACTTTGGCCGGATCCAGGCCGTTCTTTTCAGCGTAGTAAGATTTTAATAACGCGCCCATCATCTCATGGGGTGATTTACAGGTAGAAAGATTATCAAGAAAGTCCGGATAAAACTGCTCACAAAACTTAATCCACCCCGGGCTGCAGGAGGTAATCAGCGGCAGCTTGCCACCGTTTTTGATCCGGCCGAGAAGCTCCGTTCCTTCTTCCATGATGGTTAAATCAGCGGTAAAATCCGTATCAAAGACCTTGTCAAATCCCAAGCGCCTCAACGCGGCAGCCATTTTGCCGGTAACGCGGGTACCCATCTCCATGCCGAATTCTTCGCCCAGGGCTACCCGGACAGCCGGAGCCGTCTGAACCACAACATGAAGATCAGGATTCTGCAAAGCAAGCCATACCTTGTCAATATCATCCTTTTCCTTAATGGCTCCGACAGGACATGCCTGGATGCACTGCCCGCAGTTGATGCAGGGAACATCATTAATGCTCATATCAAAAGCCGGTGCGACAATGGTACGGAATCCCCTCTCAACAGGCCCGATGGCGCTGACCCCCTGACTTGCGCAGACGGCAACGCAACGGCGGCACAAAACACATTTGTTCGCATCCCTGACGATGGAAGGAGAAAGTTCATCCCTGGCGTAATCAATTCTCTCCCCTTCATAACGGATATCCTTGATATGAAATCTTTCGGCGAGATCCTGAAGCTCACACTTTTGATTTCTTACACAGGTCAGGCATTTTCTGTCATGATTGGACAAGATCAGCTCAAGGTTTATCCTTCTGGCTTCCCTGACAACGGGAGTATTCGTATGCACAACCAAACCGTCTGAAACAGGATAAACGCAGGATGCCTGCAGGGCTCTCGCCCCCTCAACCTCGACCAGACAGATGCGGCAGGCACCGATCGCGTTAATTCCTTTTAAATAACACAGGGTGGGAATATCTATCCCGGCAATTCTGGCAGCATCAAGTATGGTACTGTCTTTCGGAACTTCAACCTGCACTCCGTCAATGATAACTTTAACCATATCCATTATCTCTCACTTCCTTTCTTCGCTAGCTACCGCTTTTCGATGGCCTTAAAACGGCATTTTTCCATACATGCTCCACATTTTATACATTTGTCCTGATCTATGGTGAAAGGCTGCTTCCGTTCCCCGCTGATGGCCCCCACCGGGCAAACCTTGGAACATAAAGTACAGCCGGTGCAGAGCTCTTTCACAATGGTATATTGCAGCAGTGCTTGACAAACCCCTGCAGGGCATTTTTTATCCCGGACGTGGGCAAGATATTCATCCCTAAAGTAACGGAGCGTGCTCAGCACGGGATTGGGAGCTGTTTGTCCAAGGCCGCACAATGCTGAAGCCTTAATGTTCTTGGCAAGGGTCTCCAAATTATCGATATCTTCCTCTGTTCCCTTACCCTGGGTTATTCTTTCCAGAATCTCCAGCATTCTCTTTGTCCCTATGCGGCAGGGAGGACACTTTCCACAGGACTCGTCAACGGTAAAGTCCAGGAAAAACCGGGCTATATCCACCATACAGTTATCCTCATCAATAACGATCATACCGCCAGAACCCATCATGGAGCCTATTTCGGTGAGGGAATCATAATCGATGGGCATATCCAGATGTTCCGCGGGTATGCAGCCTCCTGACGGGCCTCCTGTTTGAGCAGCTTTAAACTTCTTGCCTCCGGGGATACCTCCGCCTATTTCATAAATAATCTCCCTCAGAGTCGTTCCCATGGCAATCTCCACGAGACCTGTATTATTGATCTTTCCGCCTAAGGCAAAGACCTTAGTTCCTTTGCTTTTTTCCGTGCCAATGGATGCAAACCATTCCGGCCCATTGAGAATAATCTGGGGAATGTTTGCATAGGTCTCCACGTTGTTGAGCAAAGTAGGCTTGCCAAAGACACCCTTCAAGGCAGGGAACGGCGGCCTCGGACGGGGCTCTCCCCGCTTACCTTCGATGGAAGACATCAGCGCGGTCTCTTCGCCGCAGACAAAAGCACCTGCACCCAGCCTTAGCTCAATATCAAAATTAAAGCCGGTACCAAAGATGTTTTTTCCTAATAAGCCAAGCTCCCTGGCCTGTTGGATAGCAATAGTAAGGCGTTTCACTGCAATGGGATACTCGGCGCGAATATAAATATATCCCTGATCGGCACCGATAGCATATCCGGCGATGGCCATGGCTTCAAGGACGCTGTGGGGATCGCCTTCCAGGATGCTTCTGTCCATAAACGCACCGGGATCCCCTTCGTCAGCATTGCAGCAAACGTACTTTTTGTCTCCCGGGGCATTATGGGCAAATTCCCATTTCCTGCCCGTGGGAAATCCTGCGCCCCCGCGTCCACGCAGGCCTGATTTTTTTACAACCTCAATTACCTCAAGGGGTGTCATTTCCGTCAGGGCTTTTCCCAGAGCGCGATAGCCGTCAAAGGCAATATATTCTTCAATTTTTTCGGGGTTAATAACTCCGCAGTTTCTCAGCGTAACCCTCTTTTGCTTTTTATAAAACTCCACCTCATCCAGAGACTTGACAACGTCTGAATCGCTGATACTGTCATGATAAAGAAGGCGCTTCACAAGCCTGCCCTTGAGGAGGTGCTCCGAAACGATCTCGGGAACATCTTCCTTTTTCACTCCGCTGTAAAAGGCACCTTCCGGATAGACAATAACAATAGGCCCTATTTCGCATAATCCAAAGCATCCGGTGGAAACAACTTTTATTTCATTCTCGAGCTGATTCTTTTTCAGCTCTTCTTTAAATGTCTCGATAACCTCGGCTGAACCGGAACAATGGCAGCCCGTTCCTTCACAGACTAAAACATGAGAACGATATAATTCCATAATTTAATCCCTCCTCACTAATCATTCTTCTTTTGCTGTCCGCCAATGGTGTACTCCGTGACCGGCTGACCATTAACGATGTGCTGCGCGACAATTCTGGCTACCTTATCGGGAGTCATATTCACGTACGTTACTTTTTCCTGACCGGGAAGATAAACTTCTACCATGGGCTCAAGCCGGCAGACCCCGATACATCCGGTCTGTGTTACCGTAACATCCTTAATATTCCTTTTCTTTATCTCTTCCAGAAAAGCCAGCAACACCGGTCTTGCTCCTGCAGCGATCCCGCATGTGGCCATACCCACCACAATCCGGGTACCGGCCCGGTCTTTTCTTAAATAGAGGGATTCCAAGGTTTTTTTTCTAATTTCCTCCAATTCCTGTAAGGATTTCATTCTACGCACCTCCGCTTATTTCATTAAGACCTTCAGAAAGATAAGAGCGTATCCAATCTAAAATATCCGGTTCCCCCAGAGAGACATGCGGCACTTCTTTGCGAATTAGGCGGGTATCAAAGTCAAACTTGCCCCTTGGGGTACTGTGTTCGTAAATAAAATCAACATCAGGATTGCAAACAATTAAAGAGATAATCGTATCAGCCATATTCCCTAAAGGCGGACGGTCAATATGGCTGAGAGGAAACCACACCTCAAGAATAGTGCCTTTTCCAAATTTTGAATTAATTCTCAAAGAGCCGCCGCAGGCTTCAGCAGCAGCGCTCAAAAGCGGCACCCCCAGCCCTACCTTGCGGGTAGCCCTTGTTGTATAAAAAGGATCAACAACCTTTTTTACGGTCTCCTCATCCATCCCTTTGCCATTATCTTCTACGATCACTATCAATTTGTCATTTAGCTCGTCTTCCTTCACTGCAATCCTGATCTCTTTTGCCATGGCGGCAATAGAATTCTGCACAATATCGAGAATATGCAGCGATAAATCTTCCATAAACTTAGTCTTTCCTGTATTTTTCAATAATGCCGGGAACGGCTTCAGGAGTTGTCCTTCCGTAAACATCGTCATTAATCAATAAAACAGGAGCAAGGCCGCATGCCCCCAAACAGCGGGTAGCCTCAAGGGTAAACCTGCCTTCTTCATCCGTCTCGCCTACCTGAATACCCAAGACCTCCACCAACTTGTCCTGAAGCCGCTTTGCGCCTCTGACATAGCATGCTGTTCCCATGCAAACCGAAACTTTATATTTCCCTTTCGGTTTCAAGGTAAACTGGGAATAGAACGTAGCAATACCATAGATATCCATTAAAGGTATGCCGAGGGCTTCGGAGATATACTTTTGAACATCCAGGGTAAGAGCGCCAAAGATCCCTTGGGCTTCCTGCAAGACAGGCATTAAAGACCCTTTCGTCCCTTTGTAACGTTCAATTACTTCTTGAAGTTTTGCAAATTGCTCCTTGTTGTCCGTTCCGGCGGAACAAGTTGAGGAACACGGCATAAATAATCCCTCCTACAAATTTAAGAATAGCTTGATAATTAAATCACAAGCTCCTTCGCGATTATTTTATCATAATTACTCTGCTTTGTCTTTTAAAAATTTTAATTTTTTATGCTAAACTTTTAAGAAGTGAATAAGCCGACAGATCATCGACGAAGAGAAAAACCTCCCGCTCAAGGATATCCCCAAGGCAATGGGCATCGGAAGAAGAAAGATAGGAAAATTTATCATCCTGGGGTAAAAAGCCGGCACCATTTTTCGAGATTTCCAGCATTTTAAAGCCGAGTTCCGGAGGAATAAATCCCAGTTGAGAAAGAATGCTGTATGAAGGCCGGTCCACATGTGCGGGGACCACCACCCCGCCCCGTCTTCTAACTTCCCCTACAATTTCGTCGATGGAGAGGTCAACGGAGGAGATGAGAAGTTTCTCTTTTTCACCGATTACCTCGTCCCTTTCATTCAAAATTAGCTGGCGTCCAAACTGCGTGGGATCATTTGCCGGCCCGTGGAGATGATACCCGACAACTGCCTCAAACTCAACAAGGGCAGCCAGTTCGGCAAAATAACAGAGAAGGTGGACTTCTTCCCTGCTCTGCACTTCTATTCCGGGAAGAATAACTAATCTGGACCCGGCCACCTTCATGGCAGAGCAGACATTGTCGCAGCCGTTGTGATCTGTAATGGCAATGGCATCCAGCTCCTTCAGCAAGGCCATATTGACAATGTTATTGGGAGTCATATCGTCCTCTGC
>JAAYFF010000061.1 GCA_012728375.1 Bacillota bacterium
AGCAGAGTATGCATCCGCACCAATTCCTGCTCCGAAAAGTTCTCTAATAGTTTCTCTGATTCGAGGGCTTCGCGGATCAGGCGGCCGATAACCGCGTGGGCTTCCCGGAAGGGAATGCCCTTGCGGGCCAAAAAATCAGCTAATTCAGTAGCTACGGAAAAATCGTTTTTAATGCTTTCCTCGATATTCTCCTTGCGCAGCTTCATGCTCCGGAGCAGATCGTTATAGAGCAAAAGTATATTTTTAATGGTATCTACCGTATCAAAGAGGGGTTCCTTATCCTCTTGCATATCCTTGTTATAGGCCAGCGGAAGACCCTTAAAAACTACCAGCAAGGCCATTAGGTTTCCGTAAACCCTGCCGGTTTTTCCCCTGACCAGCTCGGGGATATCAGGATTTTTTTTCTGGGGCATCATGCTGCTTCCCGTTGTAAACGCGTCCCCCAGTTCAATAAAGGAAAATTCCCGGGAGGACCAGAGCACCAGCTCTTCGCTTAAACGGCTGAGATGCATCATCAGCAGGGAGGAACTGTATAAAAAATCAAGAACAAAATCCCGATCGCTAACCGCGTCCAGGCTGTTTTCGTAAAGGCTGCCAAAGCCCAGCAGGCCGGCTACCTCCTCCCGGTCAATGGGAAAGCTTGTTCCGCTCAGGGCTCCGGCTCCCAGAGGCATCATATCGGCATGCCGGAAGGTTTCCATGAACCGCTCCCGGTCTCTCTGAAGCATCCAAAAGTAAGCCATCAGATGGTGGGAAAAGAGGACGGGCTGAGCCCTCTGCAGATGGGTATAACCCGGGAAAATAACATCGAGATACTTTTTTGCCAGTTCCAGTAGGGTCTTCTGCAAAAGAAGGATGGAATTTCCCACATCCAAAGCCTCTTTTTTCACATAAAGATGCATATCCAGGGCAACCTGATCATTGCGGCTGCGCGCGGTATGCAGTTTTCCGCCCAAAGGCCCGATTTTCTCCGTTAACTTTCTCTCAATATTCATATGAATATCTTCCAGGGAAGGATCAAAAGAAAACCTACCCGCAATAATCTCTGCTTCAATTTCCCGCAGGCCTTCAATAATCTTTTCCCCTTCCGAGGAAGTAATAATGCCGGTTTTTACCAGCATGGCACAATGGGCAATGCTTCCCTGTATATCCTCCTTCGCCAGGCGCCTGTCGAAGTTTATGGAAGCGGTAAAAGCCTCGGCTTTTTTATCCAGAGGTTCCCTGAACCGGCCTCCCCATGGTTTTTCCTGCTTGCCGCCGGTTAATCCGTTTCCCTTCATGTTTACTTACCTTTCTTTAATTCATCTTTCCAGGTCTGGCGCAACATCCCCTCAACCTTTAACGGCAAGCCGAAAAGGTTAATAAAACCTTCGGCGTCTTTTTGGTTATATAGATCATCCTCATCAAAAGTTGCCAGTTCAGGATGATAAAGAGTAAACGGCGAGCTTTTGCTTACCACGGTCATATTGCCTTTGTACAGTTTCACCTCCACATCTCCGCTCACCGTCTCCTGGGTGCTCTTGATAAAGGCATCAAGGGCCCGGCGCAGCGGGGTGTACCAGAGGCCGTAATAGACCACCTCCGCATATTTTGCGGCCACAATTTCTTTAAAATGCATCGTCTCACGGTCAATGGTGAGCTGTTCAAGCTCTTTGTGGGCAAAATAAAGCAGCGTCCCGCCGGGAGTTTCATAAACACCCCTGGATTTCATCCCCACCAGACGGTTTTCCACCAGGTCCGCCCGGCCGATGGCATTTTCTCCGGCAATTTTGTTAAGAGCTTCCATAAGCTCAACGCTGCCCATGGATTGGCCGTTCAGGGCAACGGGAACGCCCTTTTCAAAGGAAATTTTTATATAAGACGGCTTGTCGGGTGCTTCTTCCGGAGAACGAGTCAGCAAAAACATATCTTTGGGGGGTTCATTGGTCGGATCTTCCAGAATACCTCCCTCGTAGCTGATATGCCAGAGATTGCGATCCATACTGTAAGGTTTCTCCACAGTTACAGGGATAGGTATGCCGGCTTTTTCTGCATAAGCAATGGCATCTTTTCTTGAACGGATATTCCAGATACGCCAGGGGGCAATAATTTTTAAATGGGGCGCCAGGGCCTTCACCGTCAGCTCAAAACGCACCTGGTCGTTTCCTTTTCCGGTTGCTCCGTGGGCAACGGCCTCAGCACCTTCCTGCAGGGCAATCTGCACCATCGCCCGGGCGATAATGGGCCTGGCAATCGCGGTTCCATTGTAATATCTGCCCTCGTAAAGGGCCCCTGATTGGAGCATGGGAAAGGCAAATTGTTCCAAAAATTCTTTCCTCAAATCTTCAATATATATTTTACTGGCCCCGGTGGCCAGGGCTTTTTCCTCCAAGCCGTCCAGCTCGCCGCTTCCCTGCCCTACGTCCGCAGCAAAAGCGATAACTTCGTAGCCGTACTCCTCCTTAAGCCACTTGACGATAATGGAGGTATCCACCCCTCCCGAATAAGCCAAGACTACTTTAGCCATCCAGATCTCACCCTTTCCAAATTTTCTTGCCGGCCGCGGCTACTTGCCCATAAGTAGCGCCATTAAACCTTTTTGAGCGTGAAGACGATTCTCTGCCTGATCCAGAACGATGGAACGCTCACCGTCTATGACCTCAGCAGCAATCTCTTCGCCACGATAAGCGGGAAGGCAGTGCATAACTACCGCACCGGGAGCTGCCGCTTCCACGAGATTGCTATTTACCTGGTAGGGACTGAAAAGCTTTTTGCGCTCTTGCTTTTCTTTCTCCTGACCCATGCTGGCCCAGACATCTGTATAGATCACTTGGGCATTTTTCACCGCCTCTACGGGATCAGCGGTTATGACAATGCGGCTTCCTGATTTCAAAGCATTGGCACGGGCTTTCTCTTCAATCTGTGCGTTTGGCCGGTACTTTTCCGGGGTCGCGACGGCAATGTCAAGACCCATTTTGGAGCAGCCGATCAGCAAAGAATGAGCCACATTATTACCATCCCCCAGATAAGCTACCTTTACTCCTTTCAGCCCCCCGAACTTTTCTTCGATGGTCATCAGGTCGGCCAGCACCTGGCAGGGATGTAAAAGATCCGTCAGACCGTTAATGACCGGTACAGATGCAAAAGCAGCCAGCTCCTCCACTTCTTTGTGATCAAATGTGCGAATCATAATCCCGTCAACATAACGGGAAAGGACGGCAGCAGTATCCTTGATCGGTTCACCCCTTCCCATTTGCAGCTCCTGGCTGCTGAGAAAAAGGGCAAAGCCTCCCAGTTGCCACATCCCCACTTCAAAGGATACCCTTGTCCTGGTAGAAGGCTTCTGAAAAATCATGGCCAGGGTTTTACCCGCGAGCAACGGGTGGGCTTCACCTTTTTTTTGTTTCTCTTTCAGTCTCGCTGCCAAATCCAGTATAGCCTTGATCTCCTCAGCTGTAAAATCCTGCAGAGTTAAACAGTGGCGCCCGTACAAGCTAGTCAACACGATCCCCCCATTCAAAAAAAGATCCATTACTCGTCTTTTTCATCTTTCAGGACATCCTCCAGAATCTCCACGGCGGCTTGCAGCTCCTTTTCTGCCACGTTGAGAGGAGGCAGAAGGCGCAGGACCGCCTCCCCGATGCAATTAACGAGCAGGCCCCGCTCCTGGCAAAGCCGCTGCAACTGTCTGGCTTTGCTGCCTACTTCAATTCCAATGATAAGGCCCATGCCGCGGATCTCCTTAATTAGACGGGGAAAGAGCTTTTGCAGCCGCTTAAGTTCGTTTATTAAAAAGGTACCTTTTTGCTGCACCAGGTCTAAAAATCCGTCTTGCAAAAGAGTTTTTACAACAGCGGCAGCAGCAGCGCAGGCCACCGGATTGCCGCCAAAAGTCGAGGCATGATCGCCCGGGGAAAAACCTTTTGATACTTCCTCGGAACAAAGCATGGCTCCAATGGGCAGCCCTCCACCCAGGGCCTTGGCCAGGGTAAAAATATCGGGAACAACATCATAATGCTCAAAAGCAAATAATTTACCGGTCCGCCCCATTCCGCACTGAACTTCATCAAAAATCAGCAAAAGTTTATTTTCATCGCAGAGACGGCGGAGCCCCCGCAGGAAATCCTCCGTAGCAACATGAATTCCTCCTTCACCCTGGACAGGTTCGACCATCACGGCACAGGTATAAGGGCTGACTTGGGAACGGAAAGAATCCACATCATTAAAGCGGGCATACCTGAAACCAGGAACAAGAGGCTCAAAGCCGCGGTGAAATTTTTCCTGCCCCGTTGCGGTAACTGTAGCCAGAGTGCGGCCGTGGAAAGAATTCAGCGCGGTAATGATTTCAAATCGCTCCTCACCAACGTACAGCTTGCTATATTTGCGCGCCAGCTTGATGGCTGCTTCATTGGCTTCCGCACCGCTGTTGGCAAAAAAAACTTTTCCGGCAGGGGAATTGTTTACCAGCAACCGGGCCAGTTCAATCTGGGGTTCAGTGTAGTATAAATTGGAAGTATGGATAATTGTTTCCAACTGGCGGCGGGCAGCCTCTATCACTGGCGGGTAGCAGTGCCCCAAGGCGTTAACCGCCAGCCCGCCGACAAAATCCAGATATTCCCTGCCTTTTTCATCCCAAGCGCGGGTTCCTTTCCCCCTAACGAGCAAGGGGGTTGCCTCCCGCTGCCGGTTATAAGTATTGATGATATATTTGCGTTCTTCCTCCTGCAGCATCTTCCCCCTCCAATTATAAAACCATTGTGCCGATCCCTTCATCCGTAAAAATCTCCAGAAGAAGGGAATGGCTGACACGGCCGTCGATAATATGCGTCCGGCGGACATTGTTATTCAGTGCCTTGATACAGGCCTCCACTTTGGGGATCATTCCGGAGGAAATTTCTCCGGAAATAATCATTTCACGGGCTTTCTGGCGGTGAAGAGAAGAAATCAGGACGGTTTTATCCCCCTGCCGCGCGGAAATACCCTCCACATCGGTTAGGATGATTAACTTTTCTGCCCGGAGAGCAGCAGCAAGTTCGCCGGCGACATGGTCTGCATTGATATTTAACCCCTCCCCATCCGGACTTACTCCGATGGAGGAGATAATGGGGATATAATCATGCTGGCTCAAAGTATGGATAACTTCCGGGTTTACCCTGATAAGATCTCCCACATAACCCAGATCGACAAACCTTTCCTCCCCATCCTGGAAAACCCTGGCCGGCGGCATCTTCTGGGCAACCAGCAAATTGCTGTCTTTACCGTTTAACCCTACACCTTTGCCCCCGTGCCGGTTCACCAGTTTTACCAATTCCGTATTTACTTTGCCTATCAGGACCATCTCTGCGAGTTCCATTGTCTCCTTATCGGTAACCCGCAATCCCCCGACAAAATTGGCTTTTTTCCCGAAGCGTTCCCCCATTTCCGTAATCTCTTTACCCCCGCCGTGGACAACGATGGGATTTATGCCGATAAATTTTAGCAGGACAATATCCTGGGCAACGGAATTTTTTAAACTGTCGCTGACCATTGCCTGCCCGCCATATTTAATAACAAAGGTTTTACCGGCAAAATTCCGGATATAAGGAAGCGCTTCAATCAGGATGTCCGCTTTGGCTATAAGTTCACCCATACCTTTTTTTAACATTTTACCACCTCTAGCTCCTGTAAGAGCTGTTAATCTTAATATAATCATAGCTCAGGTCGCATCCCCAGGCAACGAGTTCCTCCCCGCCCATGTGCAGGTGAATCAAAACCGGGATCTCCTGCTCCTGTAAAATCTTCGCGGCCTTAACCTCGTCAAAGGGAAGCCCCCGGCCTGCTGCTGCAACCTGGAGATCGCCAAGAAATATATCCACCAGATGGGGCTCAAAATCAACCCCGGAATATCCCATTGCCGTAATAATGCGCCCCCAGTTGGCATCTTCGCCGAAAAAGGCCGTTTTAACGAGGGCAGAATTTAAAACGGCCCGGGCAAGTTTCCTGGCAGAATCATAATCAAGCGCTCCCCGCACTGTTAAACGGATCACTTTACTGGCCCCTTCGCCATCCTTAACCAACTGGACGGCAAGATCGCGGCAGAGATGGTGAAGTCCCCGGCAGAATGCTTCTTTGGAAGCAGTGTCTTCTTCAGGCAACGGTTTCTTGCCGGCACAAGAAAAAAGGAGGGCCATGTCATTGGTAGAAGTGTCGCCGTCAACGGTGATTACGTTAAACGAGCGCTTAACGGCTTCCCGGAGGGCCCCTTGCAGGAAGCCTTGTTCCAGCTCAAGGTCGGTAAAAAGAAAGACCAGCATGGTGGCCATATCAGGGCAGATCATCCCCGCTCCCTTGGCCATTCCGGCAATCTTGAAAGAAAGCTGCTCTTTTCCCTCGACAACGACCCTATAGGCACTTTCTTTGGGAAAAGTGTCCGTTGTCATAATCGCACGGGCTGCGTCCCCGCCGCCTGAGGGAGACAAAAGGGAGGCAGCCTTTTTTATCCCCGCGGCAATCTTTTCCATGGGGAGATACTGGCCAATCACTCCCGTTGATGAGACCAAAACCTCCTCCGCCTTCACGCCCAGACAATCTGCAGCGATTTGTGCCGTCGCCAAGGCGTCCTGCAAACCCTGTTCACCTGTACAGGCATTTGCATTTCCACTGTTGACAACCAAAGCTCTGACCGGGTTCTTGAGATGTTTTTCCGTAATCAGCAGCGGGGCTGCTTTAAATTTATTAGTAGTAAAAACTCCGGCGCAGACAGCAGGGCGGGTAAAATAAATAAGCGCCAGATCGTCCAAATTGTTTTTTTTAATTCCACAGCTTACTCCCGCGGCATGTATGCCCGGGACAGAGGTAATATTGCCCTCAATTTTTTCCAGATTTATTTTCATCGCCTTCGCGCCACCTTTTTGCTCTCAACTTAAGGTCTTAGGGGAACCGCTTCCAAACCCGCTTCCTCGGGGAGCCCAAGCATTAAATTCATATTCTGGATTGCCTGTCCGGCAGCCCCTTTAACAAGATTGTCAATAGCTGAAAGAACGATAAGCCTGCCGGTTCTTTGATCCCACTGCAAAGCCACATCACAATAATTGCTGCCATAAACGTTCCTGGTCTCCGGGAACATGGAAGGGGGCAACAGCCGAACGAATTTTTCCCCATCGTAAAATTCCCTGTAAAGGTTCACTATTTCTTCGTACGACAAATTGTCTTTTATTTTCAGATACATGGTGCTGAGAATTCCCCTGATCATCGGAACGAGGTGGGGGACAAAGGTAAAGTTAAATTCTTGCCCAAACAATTTCCCCAGTTCCTGTTCCATTTCCGGGGTATGCTGGTGGCGAGCCACTTTATAAGCGCGAAAGTTCTCCGCACATTCAGGAAAATGCAACCCCTGATTGGGGACCTTTCCTGCTCCCGATGTGCCGGACTTGGAGTCCACCACAAGGGTTCCGGGTTCCAGAAGTTTTCGTGCAGCAAGGGGAGCCAGCCCCAGAATCACCGACGTGGGATAGCACCCGGGATTGGCCACCAAGACAGCCTCTTTAATCTCTTTCCTGTAAAGCTCCGGAAGGCCGTAAACGGCTTTTTCCAAGAGATGGGAGGCCGTGTGCTCCCTGCCATACCATTCCCGGTAGAGGTTTTCTTCAGTTAAACGAAAGTCTGCGCTCAGGTCAACAACCTTAAGGCCTGCGGTGTAGAGCTGGGAAACAATATCCATTGACTGGCCATGCGGAAGCGCGGAAAAAAACAAATCCGCTTTTTCAGCCGCTTCGTCAAGGGAAAATGAACTTAATTTCAAATCCGTGATCCCTCGGAAGTGGGGATGGACTTGGTCAAGGGACTGGCCTGCAAAAGAATGGGAAGTAACGTACGTAACCTTGACTTCGGGATGGGCCAAAAGCAACCGTAAAAGTTCATTTCCTGTGTAGCCTGTAACGCCGATAATCCCCACGCGCATTTTAAATCCCCCCTAAAATCAAGAGAGCCCCTCTTCCCCAAAAGGACGAGAGGCTTATCTCGCGGTACCACCTTTTTTGGCCTCAGCAGAGGCCCTCCTCATGCCTTTGCACCGGGACGGATTAACCGAATCCCGGTATAAAAAGGACAGGAACCCAGTAACGCGGGTTAAACGGAGAGTCTACACGTAGAAAGAAGCCTACCCCATTTTTTCCTTTTTTCGGAGAAAACAGGGCTACATTTTCTTTGCTATTTCAACTCACACCTCCGGGGTGCGCTTCAAAACGGTTCAGGTACCGGGCTTCCACCCTCCCCGGCTCTCTTTGCACCGTTCCCGCTTCTACTCTCCCCTTCAACGGCCGGGTTTATTTTTTTCTATATTAACACCGGTAAAACGAAAAGTCAATAATTTTGCCGTAGAATACTGCTACAAAAAATTGCGGAAACTAAACCGGGAAGTTTCCATGTTTTTTCCGGGGGCGATCCTCAACTTTGCCTTTCAGCGAATCAAGGGCCCTAATCAGATGGGCACGGGTATCTCTGGGATCGATCACTTCATCAACCCAGCCCCTTGCTGCCGCAATATACGGGTTGGCAAAACGCCGACGGTATTCCTCCACCTTTTTCTTTCTCTCCTCTTCGGGATTCTTGGCATTCTCAATTTCCCGGCGGTTAATAATGTTTATTGCTCCCTCGGGTCCCATAACGGCAATTTCTGCTGTCGGCCAGGCAAAAGCATAATCTGCACCCAGAGCGCGGCAATTCATGGCAATGTAAGCTCCTCCGTAGGCTTTGCGCAAAATGATACTGATCTGGGGAACAGTGGCTTCCGAATAGGCATAGAGGATCTTGGCCCCGTGGCGGATAATGCCCCCATATTCCTGGTGAACACCGGGAAGATAGCCCGGGACATCCACAAAAGTAATCAAGGGAATATTAAAACAGTCGCAAAACCGCACAAAGCGGGCAATTTTATCGGAGCTGTTAATATCGAGGCAACCGGCGAGGAATTTTGCCTGATTGGCGATAATTCCTACAGACTGTCCGTTAATGCGGGCAAACCCCACAACAGCATTCTTGGCATAATGTTCGTGAACCTGGAAAAAGTCGCTGTTATCCACAATTCTATTAATGACTTCCACAACATCATACGGCTTATTGGGATCGTCAGGAACCAGCGAAGCAAGATCTTCTTCCGGAAGGACCGGCTCGGCAGGAGGTGCCGCAGGAGGATCATCGAAGTTATTTGACGGAAGATAACTTAAAAGTTTCCTCAGCTTAGCAAAGCACTCTTCTTCAGTGGCCGCCCGGAAATGAGCAACGCCGCTGACTTCGTTGTGAGTGGCCGCCCCGCCCAGCTTGCCCGGGGTGACGTCCTCCCCTGTAACAGCTTTAATAACCTGGGGTCCGGTAATAAACATGTAACTGGTGTTGTCTACCATAAAAATAAAATCTGTCAACGCGGGGGAATAAACTGCTCCACCTGCGCTGGGGCCCATAATCACGGATATCTGAGGAATGACGCCTGAATTAATCGTGTTGCGGTAAAAGATATTGCCGTACCCGTCCAGGGAGGCGACCCCTTCCTGGATACGGGCTCCGCCTGAGTCGTTAATCCCGATAATTGGTGCTCCGTTCTGGGCAGCCAGATCCATTACCCGGCATATTTTCTTGGCATGGTATTCGCCCAGAGAACCTCCTGATACGGTAAAATCCTGTGCAAAGACATAGACCAGGCGTCCGTCAACTGTTCCATAGCCGGTAACAACACCTTCGCCGGGAAGAGGGATATCAAGGGTGCTGGCGTCTTCCAGGCCGCCCTGAACAAAGGTCCCGACTTCTACAAAGCTACCCGGATCTAAAAATTGTTCCAGTCTCTCGCGGGCTGTTTGTTTTCCTTTTTTATGTTGGTCTTCGATCCGCTTTTTTCCGCCACCCTGGAGAATAATCTCCCGTCTCTGCTCTAAGAATTTTAGCTTGTCATCCACCGTTCCATGATACCTCCTACCCAAAATTTTTCTTTTTTTAATTATTGATGCGCGGCATGATACACGGCGATAATTCCGCAAGCGCTTACAGTATATCAATACGGAAAACCTTTTTCAACCATTTTCTGCAACAGCACCGCTCCTTTCCTGCAACCCTGCTTTTTATCCTGCACGAGCAAAAGATAAAAACCTGTAAGGAAAACCCCTCGTCCTTTCCAGGAAACACTCTTCATTTTCAAACGCGGTTACATATTTTAATTCGGAAATGATTGCTCAAAGTCCTTCTTTAGGCAGTCTTTTCCTCACTTTTTCTCCATATCGACTTTTTTAAGGATTTATGCTATACTGAGAAAAATTTCCCGGAGGGGACTTTATGGAAGTCTATGCCTTGATCGGCCCCAGCGGAACGGGAAAAAGCCATCACTGCTGCTCACTCGCCTATCAGGAAGGAATCGAATATATAATTGACGACGGTTTGCTGATAAAAGGCAATCAGATACTGGCGGGCCGTTCTGCCAAACGTGAAAATACCAAAATGGCCGCGACAAAAAGAGCCATCTTCCTTGATCCTGAACATGCCCTGCAGGTAAAGGGAAAAATACGGGAAGCCTGTCCCAAAAGCATCCTCGTTTTGGGAACATCGGAACGGATGATTAAAAGAATAACAGAACGTTTGGAAATTCCTTATCCCAAAAAAATATTTAATATTTATGACATCGCTTCGGAAAAAGAGATTGCCAAAGCATTGGAGAGTAGAGAAAAAGAAAATCGCCATGCCATCCCCATCCCCACATTTGCCATAGAAAAAGATTTTCCAGGCTTTTTTCTGGATTCGATCAGGGCATTTTTTAAAGGCAAAGATAGGGGGGAGGCTCGGCCGCACAACCTGGAACACTCCATTGTCCGGCCTATTTACAGCAGCCTGGGTAATTATTATTTGCATGAAAACGCCATTGAACAGATTATAGTTTATCTCGCCGGTAAAAGGGAGGGTATCACCAAAGCCCGGACAACAGCCCTGCTCTCCACCAGGAACGGAATGATAATAAATGTGCAGGTTGATATTCAGTATGGTTCGTTTTTTTTCCCCCGACTTCTCAAGGAAGTCCAGGAGGACATTAAAACCGGCTTGGAGTACCTGACCGGCCTGCAAATTGCCCAGGTAAATATTACAGCCAGGCGGCTTATTGTCCCGGGGAAAAAAAAGATAAAAAAAAATTAGCTCCCGTCTTTAAGAAGCAGCGGGAGCTAATTTACAGGGCTCTACTATCACACTTTTTCCACTTGCAACTCCTTTTCGCCTGCTGATTGTTGTTGTTTCTTATATTCATCCGCCTTCTCCAACCATTTTTTTGATAGGTTTTCCAAATAACCCGCAAGTTCATCCTGCAGAATTTGCTCAGCTCCGGTATGGGTTGGATGCGCCTTGCTTTCCCGGACCATCTCCCTTAGTGCTGCCGGCGCATCAATAATCGGGCAGGGAGCAAGATGATTCTCATTAAAGGGTTGTCTTTTTTGATATGCTTTGAACAATGGATTTTGCAGAACCTCTTTTAAGCTTTTACCGCGGATGTTATCGACTGCAAAATGGACAAAAGCACAAGGCTCCACTTCACCGGCAGCATTGATGTGAAAATAATGCTTGCCTCCGGCAATACAACCTTTGGTATGCTCTCCATCGTTCCAGAAATCCGCGATAAGAACGGGCTTACTATTGCGCAGTTGTCTGACTCTGTCCACCATCCATAAACGCTGCTCAGGAGTCAGCATTAAATCAACATTTGGATGGCGCCCAACAGGGATATAATGGAAAGACCAGATATAAGTTACCCCTTTATCTATCAAAAAATCAATAAATTCATCGCTGAAAAGCGTTTCGATATTGTAACGCATGGAGGTAACCGAGGCCCCCATAAAAACGCCTCTCTCCCGGAGGAGGTCCATGGCACGGGTGACTTTGTCAAAAGTGCCGGCCCCCCGGCGGGCATCTGTCTGCTCCCTCCAGCCTTCCAAGCTGAAAGCCGGAGAAAGATTGGCCAGATCAGCCAGACGGTCTGCAACCTTTTCATCAATAAGCGTCCCGTTAGTATAAGCCATAAAAACAGAGTCGGGATGCTCTGCCACCACATCCAGCAGATAAGGATAACAGAACGGCTCTCCTCCTGACAATACAATCCAGTAGATACCCAGCTGTTTTGCTTCCTCAATAATCCGGCTAAAAAGTTCCGGTTCCAGGTGATCGCTTTTGCTGTATTCGCCTGCCCAGCACCCTTCGCAACGCAAATTGCAGGCGGCAGTCGGATCAATCAAGATCAGGGAAGGAACTGAAACCCCAATTTCTGCAGCAATTTTTTCCCGTTTCGGTCTTCCGAGGAGAATTCCATCAACAACCCAGGAATCGAAGAGCTTGTATAATACTTTTGGGTTCTTGCAAAGCCTGCGGGTTTGTTCCATAATAAGAGGATTGTTGCGAAAATGGTTTTTTAATTTCTTAATTGATTCCTTATGATCCGGAACCACTGCCGCTTTTTCTAAAAAATCCATTAGCAGCAACAAATTTTTTTCGGGATCTTTGGTGATATACTTAATTGCTTTATCCAGAGCAAATTCGGCGGCCAGCCTTTTAACAGACTCAAAAGGCATGTTTACACCTCCTTAAAAAGTATTTGACCTGATTGGTGACATAACTTCATCAGAGGTTAACCTTTTTAGGCTATTATATCATATATTTCCATTTTTGCAAATTGGCTGCAAAGTTCATCATTCAACTAAAGACAAAAAAGAATAATAAAAAGAAATTTACTGTTTCATATTATAGTATGCTCGCTAATTATTAAATTTACTTTAATTATCTACATGTTTCCTATTTTTAACATGATCATGATAACTATTCCAGGCGATACGGGGGTAAGGTCTACATCCCCCGCAGGCCTGTATTTTTCAATTATCCCCCTCCAATGCAATAAATATACATCTAATTAGTAAGCCCGGGCGAAATAAACGAGCTGCCCTTCCTTTTGGCAGTACAGGCAAGGCCCCTTGTCCTCGGGATCCCGGTCAAAAGGAATGCACCTGATCGTTGCTTTGGTTTCAGCTTTGATCTCCTCTTCACAACGTGAATTACCACACCAGTGAGCGAGCAAAAAGCCCCTGTCTTCTTCAAGAATTCTCTTAAATTCATTATAATCAACGGGGCGGAAGGTTTTCCGCTTCCTGAATTCCAGAGCCTGCCTAAAAAGGGTATCCTGAATCTCCTGCAGTAAAAGGGGAACCTGTGACGGAATGCTCTCACTCGGAAGAAAACTTTTTTCTCCCGTATCCCTACGCACAGCGGTAACCCCGCCGCTTTCCAAGTCCCGCGGCCCGATCTCCAGGCGGAGAGGAACGCCTTTCATCTCCCACTGGTTAAATTTCCAGCCAGGGGAGTATTCCTCCCGGTCATCCAATTCAATACGCAGACCAATACCGCGCAGTTCCTCGGCAATTTCCTTTGACCGGAGAAGCACTTCATCCCTTTTCTTTTTAGTGATTATGGGAACAATAACCACCTGGACAGGAGCGACGCGGGGGGGCAGCTTCAGGCCCCGGTCATCCCCGTGAACCATAATAAGAGCACCGATCAGCCTGGTTGAGACTCCCCACGATGTGGTCCAGGCATATTTAAGCTCATCATCCTTGTCCTGGAACTTAATTTCAAACACTTTTGCAAAATGCTGTCCCAGATTGTGCGAGGTTCCGGCCTGCAACGCCTTCCCGTCGGCCATTAAAGCTTCGATAGTATAAGTCTTGAGAGCCCCGGCAAACTTTTCCTTTTCCGTTTTCTGGCCTGGTATAACCGGGATGGCCAATTCATTTTCCAGAAATTCTTGATAAACGCCCAGCATCTTTAGGGTTTCCTCCTGCGCCTCTTCTTCGGTGCTGTGCACCGTGTGGCCTTCCTGCCAGAGAAACTCCGAAGTCCGCAGGAAAGGACGCGTATTTTTCTCCCACCTGACGACATTGCACCACTGATTAATAAGCAGGGGGAGATCTCTCCATGATTGAACCCACCGGGCATACATCTCGCAAATAATTGCTTCCGAAGTAGGTCGCACCACAAGTTTTTCGGACAGCTTCTCGTTTCCTCCCTGCGTTACAAGGGCAACCTCGGGCGCAAATCCTTCCACGTGCTCCGCTTCTTTTTGCAGTAGCGATTCGGGGATAAAAAGCGGGAAATAAGCATTTTTATGACCCGTCTCCTTGATTCTCCGGTCCAGGAGATGCTGAATGTTTTCCCAAATGGCATATCCGTAAGGGCGAATGGCCATGCATCCCTTTATCGGCGCATAATCCATCATTTCCGTTTTCAGCACGATATCCAGATACCACTGGGAAAAGTCCTCCGCTTGAGGAGTCACTTCCTTGACAAAATCCTTTTCGTTATTAGACACAAGCAACCAGCCTTTCTCTTATTTCATTTCTTTAACATAGGTGAAAACCCCTGAAGATAAAGCTCCGAACAATTGAACTACATTTGTCTTTTTGCATTGTTTCCATCCTACCGTCACTCTTGAAAGGGAGTAATAATGGAAACGGCATGAAATTCCTCTTTTAAATGCTCGTGTAAAATTTTTTCCAGATCCGTAAGGGTGATCTCTTCCAGGACGTCCAGCACATCGAAGAAATCAATATCCCGGAAACGGTAAGCAAGATAATTATTGGCAATAAATTCCAAGGAGTTAAAGCTGCGCAGAAAGTCTCCCCTCATTGTTCGCTTATGCCTGATAAAGCTTTCTTGCTTAAGTCCCTCTTTTTTTACCCTTTCAATCCCTTCCCAGATCTTTTCTACCAGCCTTTCAGGATCTTTTGTCCGCCCGCCAAGAAGCGTATATCCGTAAGTTGTTTCGGCTGTAAAGCCTGTAGAAAAATGCTCATCTAAAAGCCCGTCTTCATAAAGCTGTGTATACAGCTCTTCACTGCGTCCGAAAATCATCTCCAGGAGGAGCTCGGAGGCCAATTCTTTAAAAAGCAATGCCTTGCCGTTAAGAGACGAATAAGTATCCTTAAAGCCCATATTAAAAATAGGTTGTGAGACAGATAGTTCCTGGACAATTTTTTTCTGTTTCACCGCCCTGTCTTCCTCAGGGTAGATGCGCCTAATATCAGGAGCAGGCGGTATGTGACGTTTGGCGATGTTTTCGTTGACCTGCTCGAAAATTTCTTCCGGCAAAACATCGCCCGTTACAAAAATTGCCATATTTGACGGATGATAAAAAGTATGATAACATTTGTAAAGAATTTTTTCGGTTATCTTGCCGATGCTTTCAACGGAGCCGGCAATATCATTTTTCACAGGATGAGCCTGGTAAAGGGCACCTAAAAGATTAAAAAAAACTCGCCATTCGGGGTTGTCTTCGTACATCCTGATCTCCTGCTGAATGATTCCCTGTTCTTTGTCCACGCTCTCCTTGGTGAAAAACGGGCTTTGCACGAAATTCAAGAGAAGTTCAAAGTTTTCCCGGAAAAAATCCGTGCAGGAAAAAAGATACGTCGTATTGGTAAAGCTTGTAAAGGCATTGGACGAAGCACCGTATTGCGCGAACCTGTCGAAAACATTACCATCTTCATCATCAAACAGCTTGTGTTCCAAGAAATGGGCAACGCCGTCCGGGACCTCGATTTCCTCCACACTGCCGTTCTTCGTCACGCAAAAATGATTATCAATAGAGCCGAACCGGGTGGAAAAAATGGCATACTTTTTATTGTACCCCCGGCGGGGAAGAACAAAAAGCGCGGGACCGGGCTCCAAAGACGCACAATAGACTTTTTCTCCCAGAGTTGTATCAGTTTTTATCTCCCAATCCATAAATACTATTCGCTCCCTTCATCGTCTACAGAGCGTAGAAAGTAAACGCTGTCCAAAACAACTTTTTGTGCTACTTCTACAACCTCATCCATCTCAATATTTTCAATTCTCTCCATTAAGCATTCCACCCTTTCATCCCTGTTTCCCACTATTCCGTCCAAAAAGAAACCCAATAGGCTGGAAGGGCTGTCTCCAATAATTTTAAACTGGTTGAGCAAGGCTCTTTTTGTATTCTCCATCTCTTCTGAAGTGATCTTGCCCGCTTTAATATTTTCTACCTGTTCCTCGATAATCTCCCTTGCCTGCACGTAGTTCTTCGTATCGATACCCGATCCGATCAGTTGTATTCCTTTGTGCTTTTCTAACCTTGAAAAGGCGTAATAAGCCAGGCTGGCCTTTTCTCTCACGTTTTGGAAAAGCTTTGAGTGGGGGAAACCGCCCAAAATACCGTTATATAACAGCAAAGCCGGGTAATCCTCATCCCGGTAGACCGTATTGGTGCGGTATCCCAGGGTTAATTTGCCCTGATTCACAGGAAGCCTCTCTTCAAAGAAACGGGGTTTTCCCGGATTTTTCCGGACTTCAACTATCGGAAGGTCCAAAGGTATCCCCTTGCGCAAAAAAGAAAACGCTTCTTCAATAAGGGGGAAAGTTTCCCCGGGCTCGATTTCTCCCACGACAAATACATCGAGGGGATTCTCCTGCAAAAGTCTTTGATAATACCGATAAAGCCCGTCAGGGGTGATTCCGGCAAGATCCTCAATATTCCCGTATTTGTAAACCCCAAAACGTTCATTTGCACACATGTTTTGTATGCAGCGTTCCAGGGCATAATTTACTTTATCGTTTACCAGCCCGCGGATCTCTTTTTCCAATTGTTCTTTTTCCTGAAGAACATATTCCTTTTTAAACGCACCGTTCTCACGGAAAGGGTCGGTTATAACGCTTTTTAAAACGGAAAGTCCCTGGCGCAACAGATCCTCTCCCGGTGCAAATTTATCGTGTATTATTTCCAGAGAAAAAGCAAGAATCTGCCTCTCGCCCAATTTGAGCACATCTGAACTAAGTTCCGCCCCGTAAAGCTCCTCCAAGCGAATTCTAATATCCCGGTATGTCGGATATTGTCCGGTTCCCCTCTCCAGGACAGCCGGCAAAAGGGCCGTCTGCGCCGCAGTCTCTTTTTCCAGCGATTGCTGCAAAAAAACAGCGATCAAAACCGTTTTAAATTTTTTAACCGGAACGAGGTGAAGATTAATATTTGCAGGTAATGTCTTGCTTTCCAGGGCTAACAAGAGTATCTATTCCTCTCTTTCCAATCATTTTTTAATTTGTTTATGATTGTCTATATTTCCATCTTCTCAGGGAAATTTCCTGCCGCTTACTTATATTTTGCAAAAATTACTCCCCAGAGCCAGAATGAGCAGGGGCAACCCTCCGTAAAGCATCGATGTTGCTGCTGCAACTACGCCGGAATCGTTAACAAGGAACGCTGTCACACTTGCCGCGATAATCCCTCCCATGGCCACCCGGAATCCCGGCTCCCCGGCAAATATTTTTTTTATCATACCAAAGGGGTAATAGTACAGTATTGCGATTAAGGCAATCATTACCAACAGTGCCCGTGTCCAAAGGGAATAACGAACCAGCTTGTAGTTCATCTCCAATTTCCTGACGACTATGTTCAGCAGCTCCCCAAATCCCTCTTTTTGAATCAGTTCCAGGGTTCTCCCCAGGTGGGATACATTGGCGTCAGGACGGGGCAGGTTTAAGAAATAAAGCAGCAAACCCGCCAGCAAAAAAAATAGCAGCGGTATGAAGATAAGGGCAAGCACAGGCAGCCTCTTTTTTTTCTTGCTAAGTAAATAACTAAGCCGGGCAAGCGGTTTTCCCCCGTAAAGAAGGGCTACAAAGCCCCCAAGTGTGAGCGAAAGGGAAAGAGCTGCCGTCACAGCCCCTCCAAAATTAGCGCCAAAATCCGGGGAAGCCATCAGAAAAAGAATCATCACCGATAAAACGGCAAAAAGCAAGACCAAGATCCTGATCTCCGGGAAATTTCCCAAATGCTTCCTTTCTTCCCCTCCTCCCCTTCCTTTTAAACGGAGTGAGATAAGCGAGCCAAAACCCAGGATAAAGGAACCGATCATTACCCCCATATATTCATTGCCGATACCGTAAAACCGGGCTCCGCCGACGGGATCATAGCCCAAAAACGAACGGCTTTGCAGGTGCGCCCCCCCGAGGAGATCAGCTGCTAAAAAGCCAAAAACCAGCAAGCCTGCAACGGCAAAAATTGCCATGGGGTTTCGCCAAAAAAGTCCGGTTAAAACGACAAAAACCGCGGTCAAGACGGTAAGAAAACAAAAATTGACCAGATAAGATTCAGCCGGGAAAAAGTTAAAAGCCGGCGCAAGAAGAAAGGACAGGGGAAAATACAGCAGCCCATAAAAAGCCGGTTGCAATGAACGAACCGGATGAAAACGGGTTACAACACCTACCAGCCCGGCCACGACTAAAATAATCAACAAAAGCAGGTAACCCTTTATAATCGAAGAACGCTGCAGATACGTCCTGGACGTCCGCTCTGCAATAGCCGACACTTTTTGCAGGTGCCCTGCTGCCGGTTTTGTTTCCAAAGGCGCACCGCTAAAATAAACAGAGGGAGCAAGGCTAAAATATTCCGCCACCGAAGGGGCAATATCAATATTAGCGACGATACCCGGCACCCTGGTTGTCTTGGATATCAGCATCCCCCCCTGCGGGTCTTCAGGGTTATAGTAAACAACCGGGGTAAGGCGATAGCCCCCCGCAACTGATGCCTGCGGCGGGGAGGGAACGGCAATTAACAGACGGCCTTTTAAGCCCGGTTCAGCAAGAAGCCCTTCCAGAAAAAGATCCAGCTCTTGAAAAGAACTCTCAAGAAGTTCCCCTCTCCTTTCTGCGGCAAGATGGCCCAGATAGGAATTTATCCTGCCGGTGTCTCCCCATTCCACAACAATAAAAGATGCCTTTTCCCTGCATGCCTTATAAGCATCCAGGTAAGCCCGGGCATTACAGCGATGGCCAAAGGGAAAAAGCTGATCTTCTTTCAAGAGTGCGGCAG
This sequence comes from Bacillota bacterium, assembly GCA_012728375.1. GTDB lineage: Bacteria > Bacillota > Dethiobacteria > DTU022 > UBA8154 > DUNV01. Next base: position 18,851 of record JAAYFF010000061.1, read on the forward strand.
ACACGTCCCCGTAAGCAACAGCGCCATCATTATTCATGGCAATTGTTACCGCCTGACGGCCTTCCTGATCAGTATCGGCATTACCCAAAACTGCTGCAGAAAGCCCTTTTCCCCCCAGCGCCTCCCCCAGGGCACCCAACAAAACCGGGTAAGGCCTGCTGCTGTTAAGAAGTTCGAGGGCCCCTGTATATGGATGCAAAACCTTTCCCGGTGGAACCTGATCTTTGCCGGAGTGACGCCGGTATAATACTTCCACGGAAAGACTTTTTTCCTCCCGGTTATAGGCTTTGCGCGCGGTCCAGTTCCCCAGCAGACGGGCACCGGAGCCAATAGTCAGATACCCGCTTTCCGTTCCCAAAGAACCGGCTGTGTTTACGTTCATTAAACCAAGAGAACTCTCCCGCAGGAGCGAACTCAAAAGGGGACCGGAATATTGAAGAAGATCTTTAAATGTTATTTTATCCAGGGTCAGCAAAATAAAGCTACAGGAAAGGGACTCCTTTTCCTGGTATGAATCCCCGGATACAGCAGTATTAACATTATGATTGCTTTCTGCGAAACAACGGACATTCTGCCAAAATGCCACTGAAACAAAAAGGGCCAACAAAAAAAGGAAAATAATTGCCTGGGAACGCCCTTTAATACACCGGTTGTTCATTGCGCACCTCATTGTACCTCTGCAAGATTATGCTTTCATAAACCTTCTCCGTTGCCTGCAACATACTCTTTTCTGTAAAATTTTCAGTGATCTCTGCAGAAGCTGCCTTCCCCATTTTTACCCTCTCCAGCGGCCGCAAGGCAAGCCATTCCATGTTACGGGCCAGAGCGCCAACATCTTCCGGCGGAAACAGGAGTCCTGTTTTCATGTGGCTAATAATTTCAGGAATTCCGCCTGTTGCAGAAGCGATACGCGCCACTCCTGCTGCCCCGGCTTCCAGCAAGGAAATGGAAAGCCCTTCACTGCGGGAGGCCAGAACAAAAATATCCAGAGAAGAATAAAAGTCCGGCATAGCTTTAACTTCTCCCAGGAAAAAAATTCGTTTCTCCATCCCCATGAAAAGGCTCAGCCGTTCAAGCTGTTCCCTTGCGGGTCCCTCACCGGCAATGAAAAAACCGGCTCCCGGGACATTTTTTGCCACCCGGGCAGCCGCCCGTATAAAGAGATCAAACCCTTTCTGGGAAACAAGCCGCCCTGCAGTCCCCACCTTAATCCCCCTCCACTTACAAAGGGAGGTTAAAGCTTTGTCCTTGCAAATCTCGGACTCCCCCGGGGTACAACGCGGTTTAACAGCAAACAAACAGGGATCAATCCCGTTGTAGATTTGCAGGATTTTAGACGGAGGAATACCGAAACCGGCCAGTTCATTGCGCAAAGCCCCGGATACAGCAATATAATATGTTGCCGCGGGATCCAAAAATTTTACAGCCCAACGGAACAAGCGCTCCGCAATAAAGCTTTCCGCAGGATAAGCCAAAGAATTATGAACAGTTACCAGCGCCGGGCAATGTAAAAGCCGGGCTGCAGGGAGCCCCACCATAGCTGCCCTGTACCCGTGAATGTGCATCAAGTCGGGAAGAACTTCCCGGCAGATATGCAACATGCGCATTAAAATAGGGAGATCCCGCCGCGGAGCAAAGCCGTCTTCCAGGGAAAGGGGAAAATAATGAACGTTTCCCCGAAATTCCGGCGGAAAAGGAAAAGTAGGCGCTGCCAGGAAGACATCCCAGCGATCAGGAAAATAATTCAACAGCGAACGCAGATGAGTCAGCATCCCCCCTGCCAGCGGTCTCGTTACATAGAGTATTTTTTTCCTCCTCATACCACTATGCTTTCCACTAACAGGTTATTTTATAAGGGATAGCGCCTTTTTTTGCATCCTGTACCACAGAATGAACGCAAACGCCTGACGATTCCATTGACTTTTTAAGGTGAAAATGTTATCATGATTCCAGCATAAACAGCGTGCGCCCGTGGTGAAAGGGATATCACGCAGGCCTCCGGAGCCTGAAGTCGGGGTTCGAATCCCTGCGGGCGTACCATTTCTCAATATTTTTAATGCATGCACCTGTAGCTCAGGGGACAGAGCACCGGATTCCTAATCCGGGTGCCGCAGGTTCGAATCCTGCCAGGTGCACCAGATAAACGCCGCAAGCATCAACGCTTGCGGTTTTTATAAATTATGGAAGTTGCATAATTAAACCTAAGATTAAAAAATTAGTTATTTCCTTAAGAACGGGATTATCCGATCTTTTGTGTTTTCTTTAAGTTTTTGGATACATTACTTTTCTTCCTCTAATGTTGTTTTTTACATAAGCTAAATATCTGCTAATAATTTTGCTTAATTGGAAGGATTTAGTGGTAATATGGGAGAATTTTAGAGTTTATGAATAATAATAAAGTTTTAAGATTTTATTGCCAATTAGACAATAGCCTCCGATCTAATCAAAATATTTTTTGTACCTTTGCTCAAAAATGAAAGGAGAGCAGAAAATGAATAAAGAGCTTAGCTACCTTTATAATGACGATATCAAAGCTGCACTAAATGCATTGTCCGAGTTTATTGAAGGATTAATAATTCCTTCAAAGTTTGAGCCATCTACTATTCAGGCTCTTACCCATGTTCATTTGGTTCTCCAAAGAATGCCTTATTCTACAACTGGAGTTTTCGGGCATATAAGTATTCATTTGAGGATAAATGAGGAACTAAAATATTATGACATAAATGTTTCCGAAGAAGAAATTGTGCTATTTAACGGTGGCTCTGTTTATACTCAGGGGGTAGGTAGTGATTCAAATTCAAATAAATGTTTTTATATGCAAACTGGTGGTTTTATAGAAGGTTCAGATTTAGATATTTATGATTGGATTAATGGGGCCTCTGAATTACTGAATATGGGTGCATCTATCTCTGCAGATTCGTTCGATGATACAGATGAAATTGGTTGGGATGAAAAACCTGAATAAAGAATAGAAAATGGGGTAAAAAGCTCGTTGCTTAAAACAGCCGTTTATCAAAGACCCTCGATATGGGGAAGGTGTCCAAGTTAGCCTGCCTTCGGCAATGGGCCACAAGGCGTTAACTGCAGCTGCCCATGGTTGGCCTTACGAAACATGGACACCAGGGGCACTATCGCTTCCACAATGATGGGGAAAAAGGGAAACTTTTTTATTTTTCTTCCCATGTTAAAGCGGTTAGCCTGCCTCAATGGTTAGCTGTTATGGCTGAAGAAGCCGGAATAAGTTTTTCTCAAGTTTTAGCTTTAAAGCGTGAACTTGGTTTAGAATAATCAAAAACCCACCTGCCGGGCGGCTCCTGTTGGTACAGTTTATTCCCTCTATCTTTATAAGGATGGTTAGAGCATAATATGTAAATGGATACCCGCTCATAAAGGTGCCGTGTTCTCGCACGCATGGAGGAAAGTCAACCTGCTGTACCTGGTCAATTCTTGACCCTGCAAAGCTCTGTAAACATCAGTCCAGGGTATCGCAACTAAGCAATTTCCGATAATAATCCTCAGAAAGCATATCTCTGGCTGCCAGCAGGTGGGCAAGGTATTCTCTGGTCGGTTTTAATCCTTCCCGAATTTTGTCCGGGCAGGCAATATAAGCAGTGGCTTCTTCCTGGCCTGCAGCTGTTAGCACTTTCACTTTTTGACGATCATAATTATCAGGATAACCTTCATATTTGTCCAGCTTTTTAATATCAGCTTCTTGAATTTCATATAATACGCCTTCTACAACACCTTTTGCCTCGGGAACTATGTTTGCGTAACCTTCAAATGGGTTCCGGGAGGCCACCTTATTAAACTTTAAAGAATAATCTGGAAGTGATGCGTGTATCCTTGATGTATAGTGTATTTTTCTCTCCCTCATCCTTTGAGGGTTCATATTAGAACCATAAGCAAAATATTTCATCTTTAATGCCCCTTGCTTTAGTGTAGTCTCTTTAAAAACCGAAATTAAACCAGGATATAAAATGTACGCAAAGGTATCCCAGGCAATTTTATGTAACTAGAAAGATTCTCCACCTCTCCGATATTCGTGTTTATCCCCCTGCCTCTGTTCCAGGTATCATAATTGGTCCGAGTACTGTTCCATCAGGTAGAGACCATGCAGCAGCACTCCGGTTTTTCCGGTATATTTGTCCTTTATGCAGCCCCCTTACTCTTTGGGCTTTAAAAGCCTTTTTGCACTAACAAGGACTTCTTTCCCGTATTTATCCCTCAATCTATCTTTAACCACCATGATTTTGTTTTCATTTTCGGCTGCAGAGGAAAGGAGAGATAATTGTTGGTTCTTTTCGAGTCCCGATACCCTTACACCAACCAGACGCCACGGGGGCTTGTTACAGTGACGAAGAAACAGTCTTTCAACCAGATGATAAATTTGCAGGTCTTTATCTGTAGGCTCTTGGAGGGTAATATCTCTCGAGATTGTAGTGAAGTCGGCAAAGCGAAGCTTTAAAGATATAGTTTTGGCCCGTAACCTCTTGGAGCGCAGGCGATAGCCTACTTCTTCAGATAGAGCTAAAAGAGTAGTTAATACTTGCTCGCGGTCAAAAACATCCTGTGGAAACGTCGTTTCTTCCGAAATGGACTTGGTTTTATGTATTAGTTCAAGTTCCCGGTTATCGTAACCGTTAGCATAGTTTTTAAAAATTACTCCGTTTTTACCAAAGGCTGAAATAAGCGCTTTATCGGGGAATTTTGCCAGATCCCCCACGGTTTTAATACCGTAAAGGTAACATTTCTTCTCTGTTGACGATCCTATCCCAGGAATTATTTTTACCGGAAGAGGCCAGATTATGTCCGGCACATCTTCAGGCCAAATTGCCTTTATATTATCAGGTTTTGCAAGATTACTAGCTATTTTCGCCAGGAGTTTATTAACGGATATTCCTACACTAATGGGCAATTTAAGCTCTTTCTTTACTGCAGCACGAATTTGTTGGGCTGTTTCTACTCCAGTCCCTTTTTTTACCCCCAAATATGCCTCGTCAATGGAAACGGGTTCAATATCAGGCGTAAACCGTTCAAATATCGTCATGACCTGCTTTGATACTTCTTTATACCTCCGCATATTAACCGGCAGTAGAATTGCTTCAGGACATAGTTCCAGGGCTTTCTTCATCGGCATGGCTGATCTGACACCGTATTCTCTCGCTTCGTAAGAACAGGTGGAAACTACTCCGCGGGCTTTTGGATTACCGCCGACAATTACAGGCTTACCCTGGAGTTCAGGATGATCAAGCTGTTCGACCGAGGCGAAAAAGGCATCGAGGTCGCAAAGGAGAATGTCCTGCTTCATTTGAAAAGTTTTCACTCCCCCGATAATATAACCTGCATCTTGTCCTTCACTGCTGGATTAAAGGCTTCCGCATTAGAGTATAAAGCCAGTTGAAAACAATTTTAAAACTTTCCCGGCATAATGGGAAGCTCGAATTGCCCGGTACAGAGCCAGTGGCCAGAGTGCTAGGAAATGGTGTGCAGCCAATAACAAACCTGAACGATTATGGTACCTTTGAGAGAATAAAGGATAAAAGGCGCCTTAACCCGGCAGAGCTGCTTCTGGAAGAAAACGGCCAAAAAAAACGTGCTCCCCTTTCTCAATGAAAAGGCCCTTTTGCAGCTTAAATAAGGTACAAGCTACCGTGCCGTCAAAAGGGAGCTGGAGAGCTGCCGGTTTGAACAGCTGAAAAACGCAAATCCGGAAGCTACTATGGAAGATCTCCGGTACCTGGTGAACCATTGTCCGGAGGCTCAGCAAAGCCTATTCAAAGAATTAATGATTCTTGGATCGCACGATTTAACTTATCATAGGAGTTCCATGCCTCTTGGGGCGTATTTACGCTAAGAGAATAAAATTCCTTCAGCATCTTTAATATCGCTGCCGAATCAAACCCGGTTTTATTTTTTAGCCAACTTTCGGAAAAGGTCTTGCTAAAATTACAGAACAGTATTTTTCCTGCCATAATCATGATAAATGTATTTATGCGCCCAGACATCATCCCGGTAGGAGCCATATTCTGTTAATTTACAATCGTTATACAAATCATCTGCTATTTCAATGATAAAGTCTTTAAGCTCCAGATGTTCAAGATACTTTTCAGGTATGCCCCGCAAGCCAAGATAGGCTCCCATTATGTTACCGGTAACCGCACCGGTTGAGTCGCTGTCTCCGCCGTGGTTAACCGCGGCGATGACGGCTTTATCAAAGCTGCTTTCGTATTTCAAAGAACAATAGATTGCTATTGCCAATGTTTCTTCTGCCACCCATCCTTTCCCCAGTTCCTTAATTGCCTCAAAATCGTTCATGTTTTTCGATGACAGGTCAATAGCCTTTTGCATCAGAGTTAACAGCTCACGAAGATGCCTGGCTTTCGGAAACAGTTTTTCCATCGCTTCCATAGAGTCTTGTACTGCAGCAAGCAGGGTAATATTGGAATTATGTGCCACCATGTGAATGATGTGTACCAGCGCAGCTGCCGGAATATACCCAAGTTCATGACCGTGTGTAATGGCAGCAGCCTCAGCTCCAATCATATCAATCCTTTCTTGTGTGTAGCGCTTCCCTTCAAAATATAAACCAATGGGAGCGACGCGCATAATTCCTCCGCAGCCTTTGCTCTGATTGATTGGTTTTTCTATTGTGCCGTTTGCTCCTTGCTCTATGGCTGAAAGGCAAGTATTTCCCGGCGCCCGTGAGGCGTGAAGTTCCGGAATATTGACTAACCATGAGTAACCGCCTTTTGCGATGCCTTTAAATTGGGTGCTATACCAGTCTTTATAGCATAAAGCAATGTAATATGAATATTCCCCCATAATACCTCTTGTCATTCCCCTTGTTGTTCCCAAGAGAAGGCCATTAGCTGTAAACAGAGTCATCTGCGTGTCATCAGAAATCTCAGCCACACCATTTACCAAAGAATATTCAGTGATTCCGTTTTCCCCATACTTTTGAAAAATGCTCTTGGCATCTAAAAACTCCACCGGATATCCCAGGGCATCGCCTGCAGCTCCTCCGATGAGACACCCTCTGAATTTATCAATATCTTTCATCACAATCATCCCCCAGACAAAAAAAGCCTCTTTTTAAATTTTTAACAGCCTTAAAAAAGCATGAAAACTACTCAGATGAGTAGCTTATTGTTAGAACTTAAATGGAGCCTTTAAAAAAAATATTTATTTTTTTATTTTGCCGAACAACCAACAATGAACAGGGATTTTTTTCGTCCAAGTAAAAAAGCTTTATTCTTCGCATAGCAGGATAAACCCTGCTATGCGAAGAACTTGCGGCTGCATGTTCGTTCTGAAGGCTATTGGCCAAAATTACCGGAGACATGCAAATTTCCGTTTATCTATCGCTAAATTAAAAGAACAACAATGATTATAGCTAAAACAAAGCCCATGATTATATTTATAAAAACAAAAGAAAATAATAAGTAATCAAATTTTTTACGATTATTTTCCAGCAACGATTGGACATTTTTTTTATTGTAATTTTGTAATTTTTCTCCGCATGATAGGCAAAATCTACTATCCCCTGGTATTTCTGCTTCGCATTTAAAGCATTTCAAGACAATACCTCCAGTCCTAAGAGATAGTTTAGCCAGTACTCAATTATTAATTAATTTAAACTTCCTCTGCATATTATACCAATTGTTTTTATTAACTACAATATGAATTTTCACAATTATACGACAAAGAACAATGCATAATTTACTTCTAATCGTAACCGGGATTGGCGCCAAAATTCCTTTAAGTTCGTTAATAGTCCGTTTCAATCTTGCTCCGGGCAATTTTTTATACATTTAATGAGGAGTTTGGCAATTATTTTTTGCTCATCACGGGAAGCAACATTCCAAAGCTGCTCAGGACTTTTGGGGTCTACGTAAGAATTTAAAAATTCTCCAAGCCTACAAGCAAAAGCAACTAGGGTTTCCTCAGAAATTCCAATAATATTCCCTGCTTGTAAAACCGGAAAAAGAATACTTTTCCATTTTGCCCAGGAAGTTTTTCTGTCTTCCTTCACTTCTCACACTCCGCTTCACGATAGGGTGAAAAATTATCAATCGGTGCCCTTAGATTGCCCCTATGCTAACTTTTCCGAAAGATTAGCTTTGTATACGCAAAAATAAACAGGAAAGTTACTGTCTGCATGGCATCAAAGAACAAATTTTCTTTCCAAGAAAATTTGTTGTGCGGATGGTATCCTTTTTTTATTCCTGGAAATACTGGAATTATGAAACTCAAATTTGATATTCTTAACAGAATGCGTTTATTATTTCCCGGCAAGAAAAAAAAGAGACAGCCGGAACACAAAAGAATGCATACTGATAACCGTGATGTCAGCCAGCGCGAAGCAGATGTAAAAAGAACGCCTTTGGTTGCAGATCTTGAGGAAAACCTGCAGCGCATTGCAAGTATTTGCGGCAACAGTTACGACTTAAATATTATGCGTTTCCTGGCAGGACCCCATGAGGTAAATGCAGCTCTTGTGTTCCTTGACGGCATGGTTAATAAAGATGCAATCAACAACTTAATGCGGATCGTAAAAATAGATACCTTCAAAACAGGTATCAAGGGTGTTCACAAGGAGGAACTTTACCAAACTCTCCAAAAAAGACTGCTGACCGATGAAAACAGGGAAGCTGAAAATATGGAAGATCTTTACGAGGGAGTCTCACTGGGCGAAGCAGCCTTGCTTATTGACGGAACTGCCAGGGCTATACTCTACGAAAGCAAGGGGTGGAAAAGCCGCGCCCTTACGGAACCGGAATCCGAAAGTATCATCAGAGGCCCACGGGAAGGTTTTACGGAAAACATCAGGGACAATACTTCCCTGATCAGGCGCCGGATTCGCAGTCCAAACCTGTGGATGGAAAGCATGAGGGTGGGAAGCCTGACGAAAACGGAAGTTGTTGTTGCTTACATCAAAGGCCTTGCTGGAGAGGAAATCCTGGGAGAGCTGCGCTCCCGTCTGGAACGCATCGATATTGACGGGGTTTTGGAAAGCGGAGTTATTGAAGAATTTATCGACGATGCCCCTTACTCCCTCTTTCCGATGATTTTTCGCACCGAAAGGCCGGATCGCGTGGCTGCCAATCTTTTAGAGGGACGGGTGGCCGTATTTACCAACGGAACGCCTTTTGTCCTGGTCTTGCCGGCTGATTTTTTCATGTTTCTCCAGGCTCCGGACGACTACAATGAAGTCTGGCCGATCGGATCGTTTATTCGCTTTCTGCGCATAATTTCCTATATAATTTCTATCTTTCTACCGGGTATATACGTTTCCGTACTAAACTTCCATCCCGAGCTTTTGCCGACCTCCCTGCTGCTGACCATACAGCAAACAAGAGAGGGGGTCCCCTTTCCCGTTGTTGCAGAGATAATTCTTATGGAGGCAGCTTTTGAGATCCTCAGGGAGGCGGGGATACGCCTTCCCAGAGTAATCGGCCCGGCTATCAGCATTGTAGGCGCGTTGATCCTGGGCGAAGCGGCCATCCGTGCGGGAATTGTGTCTCCCGGTGTGGTCATTATCGTGGCCTTTACCGCCATTGCTTCCTTTTCCACTCCTACTTTTAGCCAGGCAATAGCAGCCCGCATCCTGCGTTTCGGTGTTATTTTTCTAGGAGCGCTTATAGGACTTCTGGGAATTCAGTTTGCCTTCCTCGTTTTAATTATTCACCTGGTTTCTTTGCGCTCCTTCGGCTATCCTTTCATGGCCCCCCTGGGGCCGCTCATCTGGCGGGATCTAAAAGATGCCCTTTTCAGGTCTTTTTGGTGGAAACAGGTTTACCGGCCCACGCTTCTGGGCTTTCGCGAGCCTAAGCGCCAGCCGGCAGGACAGGGACCGCATACGCCTGCAGAAAAGAAACAAAGCATGCAAAACCGCGGAAAGGGGAAATAGCTCTGTTTACAGAAAAAATTGTCGGCCGGCAAATCCTTTTTATTTTTTTTATCGTACGTTCCACGATCCTGTTTTCATTGCTGCCGGGCACACCGGAAGTCTCTCAGGACGCGTGGGTGTCGGCGATTATTTCTTTTTTCTCCAGCGCAGCCCTTGTGTTTATTATTGTCAGGCTGACGCTGGCATTTCCCGGGAAAAGCCTGGTGCAGTACAGCCAGGAACTTCTGGGAGGTTTTATGGGAAAGCTGCTTTCTTCTTTTTATCTATTACTTTTCCTCTTTATGGCGGGAACGGACCTGCGCATTTACGGGGAGGTAATTAAGACCAGCTTCCTCCCGGAGACCCCTCTGGTTGTTACCATGGCTATCATGGTCTTGATTTCAGTAATGGTCGTCTTCAGCGGCCTGGAGCCCCTTGGAAGATGTGCGGATATTATTTTCCCCCTGTTTCTGCTTACGATCCTGGCCAGTCTGTTTTTCCCCCTTTTATATGCCGATTTTGGCAATCTGCAGCCTGTTTTGGCCCGCGGCTGGTCACCGGTGCTGCTCGCCTCTGTGACACCCACTACTATTACAGCCCAGTACACCAACCTGACCATGCTCGCCCCCTCAGTACAGGAACCCCGGAAATCCCTCATGAAGGCAGCTATGTGGTCACTGCTGGGCTCTTCTGCTGTCCTCCTTTTTTTTATCATAGCAGTAATTGCCGTTCTGGGTCCGAGCGAGGGCTTTCGGGCGACTTTTCCCGTCTTTAAAATGATCCGGTCCATTAGCATCAGCGCATTCCTGGAAAGAATAGAAGCCCTTACTATCTTCCCCTGGGGCATGGGGCTGTTTGTTAATCTTTCCCTTAACCTGTACTCCGGGTCAAAAGGGTTATCCCAGGTTTTCGGCCTTACGGACAACCGCTCCCTTATTTTGCCTATGGCGGTAATCTGGGTGGCTTTCAGCTTCCAGGGATACAAAGATTCTTTTGAAGTCCTTCAGTTCTTTAACCCCCTTTTCCACTTTGCGGGGTTTTATTTCTTCCTGACCGTCCCCCTGATTGTATTGTGGACGGCTTACCTGCTGAAAAAGCCCCGGCAAAAACAGCCCCAGGATAAAACAAAGGAAAAGAGATAACACAGGAGGCAAAGATTATTTGCGTGAGAAAAGGTTCACTGTTTTTTTAACATCATTTATTTTGCTTTGCTTAGCCTTTTTCCCGGCCGGATGCTGGGACCGCAGGGAGCCGGACCTGCTGGGGATCGTCACTATCGCTGCCTTTGACATTGATGAACAGTCCGGCCTTTTCAGGGTATATGCCCAGGTGAACAATCCTGTAGGAGGCGGGCAGCAGCAAAGCAGCGGGGGTGACGGCAGTCAGGGAAGTTCCTCCGCCTGGGTTGTAGAAACCACGGGGCACACTATTTACGAAGCTGTTATAAATATCGAGCTGATTTCCTCAAGGCGCCTCTTCTGGTCTCATGTTAAAGCAGTTCTTTTTTCGGAAAAACTTGCCCGGGAAGGGATCAGGCCGATACTTGATTTCCTCGACAGAGAGCGCCAGGTCCGCTTGATTGCCCAGCCCTTCGTTGTGCAAGGGGATTTACGCCGGCTGCTGGAAGCGAATTTTCCTATGGAAGTGGAGGGCGGAGAAGCAATGAGCAAGCAGTCCTTCAGTATCATGCAGGAATCATCCTTTTTATCCGAAGTGGAATCGCTGCTCATACTTTTCCGCAACATCTCCATTCCCGGGATAGAAATAAATATGCCCAGGTTGACTGTCCTGGCAAATGAAGGAGAAAACGAAGAAAAACCGTCCGGGAAGCCCAACCCTGTAAAAATTTCCGGTATCGGTATTTTCCGCGGGGATAAGCTTGTTGGTTTTTTCGATGAAAAAGAAACGGCAGGATATAACTGGCTGACGGGAAATATACAACGTCACAACCTGATCTTGCAATGTCCGGGCAGTGAAGATGACTATATGACAGTACAAGTATTTGATTCTTCGGTAAAGCTTACACCTGAGATCAAAGATGATGAAGTGCGCTTTAAAGCCTCCGTTAGCGCGGAAGGCCGCCTTCAGGACTTTACCTGCCCGCAATTTCCTTTAGAGCGGGAATTTATTGATTCGCTCAACAGGCGCATGGCCACGGCCATCCGCAATGAAATAACGAGCAGCCTGGAAAAAGCCAGAGAACTGGAATCCGACATCTTCGGCCTGGGGAATATCATTTACCGGACCAGGAATGAAGATTGGAAGCGTCTGGGGGACAATTGGCGGGAAATTTTTCCCGGCATTATGGTGGATATTGAGGTCGAAGCTAAAATTTTGCGTCACGGATTGATTTTAGAGCCGCTACAAATCCAATAATCCAAAGGTATCTCTTGGAGTGATAAAAATTGTTGTGGGTAGTACTGATCATGATCTCCATCGCAATTTACCAGGTCCCCGATCTGTTGCGACAAAAAAAGTGGCGGGAACTGGCGGCTTTCGCACTGCTCTGGCTTACTGCGGGAATTTATGCCTTTTTGGCGGTGATAAGATACCCGCTACCGTCAGTAATTGAAGCGCTAGTCTTTGTAAATAAAATCTTATCACTCCCCTTTTTAAAAACCGGGTCCTGAGAAAACACGGCTAAAAAGTTTTTGCCTTTACCCTGCAAGGCAACCAAGGCGTTCCGGATGGGTAAAAACCTTCAGGCTGTTGCCTCGAGCTTCGCCGACCAGTGAAATACCCATCTCCCGGGCAAGCAAAACGGCACTTTCCGTGGGCGAATGGTGTTTCTTGAACTGTCGCATATTTTTATACGCCTCCTATTTTATTTTTACCCGAGTTTGGCGAAACCTCCTCGCTTAAAGGTCACCAAACCCGGGTAAAAACATCATTACTCGAAACGATAAAAACATTTGTCAAACCATTAATAAGCCAAAAGTTTTTACGAATTGGCCATCTGTCTCAGCTTAAAACGCTGGATTTTGCCGGTCGCAGTCTTTGGAAGTTCATTAATCGGTTCAATCCACCGCGGGAACTTGTAAGGAGCAATTGTTTTCTTAACAAAAAGCTTTATTTCTTCCAGAAGCTCATCATTTACTTCAATACCCTCTTTAAAAACAACATACGCTTTGGGCTTGATCAACCCGTCGTCATCGGGAGCTCCGACAACACCGCATTCCAGCACTGCGGGATGTTGCATCAGCGTGTTTTCCACTTCCACAGGAGAGACCCAGATTCCGCCGGCTTTAATCATATCATCGCCACGGCCGATGTAAGTAAAGTACCCTTCTTCATCCATAACGTACTGGTCTCCGGTATAAAACCACTCACCCTGGAAAGCTTTTTTAGTCTTTTCGTGCTTATTCCAGTAGCATGCTGCAGTACTGTCTCCCTTAATCATCAAAATGCCGGGCTCCCCGGGAGGCAAGGCATTGCCGTCAGGATCCACTATCTTGGCTTCATAACCAGGCACTATTTTACCGGTGCAGTCGGGTTTGGACTCGCCAATCCTGTTACTGATATAGATGTGTAGAATTTCTGTGGAACCAATCCCGTCAAGGATTTCAATGCCCCATCTTTCTTTCCACTGTTTCCATACAGTGCCAGGAAGCGCTTCTCCGGCTGAAATGCCCAACCTCACCGAACTCAAATCATATTTCTTTTCCGCATCTTTAACCTGTAGCATGGCATTGTATGATGTGGGCACTCCGAAGAAAAGCGTGGGCTTGTATTTGGTTATAATACTGTACACATGTTCAGGCTGCGGACGCCCCGGATCCAAGATAATCGACCCGCCCACATAAAAGGCAAAATAAAGGCCGTTACCCAGTCCGTAAGCGAAAAACAACCTCGCAACGGAGTAAGTGCGGTCATTTTCATTAATCTTCAGTATACCCTTGGCATAGTACTCGCAGCAATAGGACATGTCATGGTGCAGATGGACGGTACCTTTCGGAAAACCGGTGGTTCCTGAGCTGTACAGCCAGAAAGCCGCATCATCCGGTGAAGTGGGAGCTGTTTCGCACTCAGCCGAAAAACCGCTGATCAATTCGGCGAAATTAAGAGTACCCTCAACCGCCTTGCCGACCACAATTATATTTTCCAAGAACATTAGGTCATCTTTGACCTTAAGAATGCCGGGCAGCAGTTCTTCGCTGACGACAACAGCTTTAGCCCTGCTGTCATTCAAAAGGTAAAGATAATCATCCGGTATTAACATGGTGTTTGTCGGAATGGGCACAGCGCCGATCTTCATGGCACCAAAAAAGGCATAAACAAATTCCGGGCAGTCAAAAGTTAGGAGCAACACTCTGTCTTCCAAATCGATTCCCAAGGATTTTAGTGCATTACCGGTGCGATTGACATTCTCCAATACCTGCCTGTAGGTAATTTCTTCATCCTTGTAGTAAATCGCTACTTTTTCGCCTCGCCCTTGCTGAACGTTCCAATCGACAAAACGTTCCGCGGCATTAAACTTTTCCGGAAAACTAAGCTGCGATAAGTTCATATGAATACCTCCTTAACGCTGATATTTACAACATCCCGCCCCGCGTGTACCGTCTCATCCGGCTGCAACTCCGTTTCCAGTCTCCATTTGTTTTCAATAAATGTTGTTTATCCTTGCAGCTTTTTCTATCCACCCCTTTGCTACATTTTTATTAACAGCAAACCCCTTGCTCGAAATCTGTTTAACAACGTCTTTTTATGTCAATTTTCTAGTTTTAAAATGCAATATATATGCCAATGTTTCGCTACATTTTTAAATCTCATTTTCCGCACCCTTTGGCATAAAAAATCATAATTTCTGTTTACCAGCATATGGCAATAGGTGCCATTTTAAGGAGCTCTTGGCTTTGTGAAAATATCCATCTCAAAACCGATCATCCTTAGTGCTCTGCCGAGTTCC